>JAHRHE010000084.1 GCA_020027965.1 Nitrospirota bacterium
GACCGCTACGACCTAATCTCGGTCAATATGTCCCTGTCGCCAGTCCTGATTCAGGGTCTTCGAAATCGTAACCCTGATATTGTTCTAATTCGGTATGTACTTCCCGCGGCCACGCAAAGTTCTTCTGCATATCCGGACAGTTACTACCTGAAGGCTGCGAGCGGTCTGAGGGTGGTTCGAAACGGCTGGTATGCGTTGGATTTCCGACAGGCGGTTGTCCGCAACCGAATCTTGAACGACGCAAAATCGGACGTGCACACTAATGGGTACGACGGTTACTGGTTTGATGAAGCCCATCCAGGGTACTTCCAGAGTCGCTTTGGAGATTTGTGGCGAGACACCAACAACGCCGCAGCCGATCTAGGCGACTATGACGGTTCATGGGATCCGACCATGGACCGCATCCGCCGTCCCGAGTTCACGGACGGAACGTTCTGGCGACACATGCTGGATTTCCACAAGGAGATGAAAGCCACCGACCCCAATAGGCTGCGGATCTACAACATTCTGATGCAGGAGGGGGATATCTTCATCAACAGTGCGTGGGGTTCGGCCACAAGCATATCGGGCGTTGAGGCGGATTATCTTGGCGAGACCAGTGGGGTCTCCGCAGAGTCCATATTCGTGAATTCGGGAAATTTTGAGGCAGAGCCTAAGTGGAAGCATTATATCGACCGCACTGGGGCAATCTTAGCCTCCGGCAAGATCGTGCATTTCCTCCCCAGAACTACGGACACGGATCAGAAGAGACGATTCGCATTTTTCTCGTATCTACTGGTCGCCGATGGGAAGAAGGCAATCTTCAACGACCAGTTCAAGTCGAACTGGACCGCATCGCTCCACGATGTAGATTACGGTGTTCCGCTAACCGCATACGAGACGATCAGCACACCTGGCGGGCCAATCTACAAGCGCCGATTCACGAAGGCCACTATCTGGGTCAACCCTGGGTCGTCGTCACGAACGGGCGACGGGAAAACCGTTCCTGCGAATGACGCAATCGTCGTGATGGCGTCCTCAAACCTTCCCGCCGACCCAGGCAACCTCGCGGTGGACCCGCCTAGTCAGACTCGAGTTAACGAAATCGCCGCGGACGTACCAGCACGGGCGGACGCCACTAGCAGTGGTCTGCGCGCCTTGAGCCACCTGCGTTCGTATCCGCTCGGTGCGCCACGCCCTCGCAGGAACACGTGGATCTCGCACCCAGGATGGACAGGAACAGTTCATGGAGGGGCGCTCGCTGTCCAGAAATAGTACGTGTGTGTTGGCTGCCATTTGCTTGTCTAAGAAGTTAGCACGTCAAATCGAAACGATAAGCTCACACATAAAGGCTGTCGGCGCCCGCCAGAGTGGTCCTAGGTCGGAGGCGTCATAGAAATGCTGAGCTGAGAACCACGGAAAGCAGGATCCCTCCGAGAATCCAAAGCAGCATGGTCAATAACCGAAGACCACTGTACATCCTCCTGCTTTTGCGGCCGAGGGTGCCGAGTGAAAGTTCCTGAACAGCCAGCACCACAATAAGCCCGTAAGTGCTCCACTGCCTGTATCGAATGCGGGCGCGGAATGGCGGATACTTACCCTCTACACTGAAAAAGCCTTGTCGAATCTCACCACGTTGAGACGTCGACCCCGCTGTCTCAATAAGGACTCTATCCTTGATTCTTCCTTCTTCTTCGATAATGAGCCTAGCGTCCTGTCGTGCGACCTCCACAGGAATTGATTCTCCGGGCAATGTCACCTTCCAATTCTCCGAGTTCTGCCACATCGCCATCTTTGGCTGCGCACCATGAGGTAGCCTCATCGTTCCATCATTATCGAACATCCACACTGCTGCAGCCCATGAACCATCAGCTGGCTGCGCAACTTCGACAGCAGGAACTATTGTCTCAGCGACCTCAGAGGATGACCTTCCGAGGTACGGACCTAGACTCCTCGGTAGCGTCCGAATAGTTACGCCGGATGAACCAAAAAAATACGCGAACAATCTTGAAGCTCCAATCCTGCTCTGCAGCAGATAGCGTCTATCGGCTTCCTCTTCGCGCAGTGTGGTCCCATTGTCCGTTCTCCATATGGTATGGCTCGCGAGCTTCGGCGCTCCGGAAACGATGTCGAGTACCAACCATGTATTTGGCCTGAGGTACACAATCTGGCGGCGCGCTTGATATTTACCCGGCCCCTCCCGCACCGCCTCCATCATGCTCGTCTTCGTGGTCGAGCCATAAGACAGTAGACGGGGAGTTCTCTCGCTCTTTGTGGGTTCATCGACGAGATGCGGCGCAGTGGATCCATCCCACGAGATAGCTTGCGAACGAAACCGGTGATCGTAAGGCCAATATCCTACATTCGTCCACCAATTCTGTCCCCCGGCCCAAAGCAAGACGCTCAGCTCATCGGCATGCTTGTGGGCGTGCCCAGGAAAGTGCGAGAACACGACCACGGTCTGCCGCAGGCTCTTCGAATCCGGCCAACCTTCCAGACCGTCCCACCACACGGCATACCCCGCCACGGGATACAAGGCGAATGGCCACTTTGGTGCCCGAGCGCGGCTTCGAGGCCGACGAGAGCGCCATGAAGTATCAGTGTCACCGAATAGTGGGACCGAACCATCCGGACGCTGCAGTTGATCTGCAAACTCGAGGGCTCTTGTGTACTTCCTCTCCCATTCATGAGGTACTTGCAGATTAAGGGAGCGTATGTATCGCTCCGCTAGGCGGAGAAGATCAATGCCAAAAAGTTGGTAGCCAGCGGAATGCTCCAGAACGACCCCGTCCATGCTCACATAGAAAGTCATCTGTTCCCTGAGCCGTTCGACGGCCAGGTGTTGATAGTACCCGACCTTCGGCAGTGCGGGTATGGTGAGCGCTAGCCGGAGTAATGCCACATTCTGCATAATTCCGTGGTTGCTTGCAAACGCAAAGTGCCGGGGGTCTGCCAGGAATTCTGCGCTCCGAGCCAGCGACTCCAATATCGCCTGTGCAACCTCGGGTCGGAAGTCTGAGCGGTGGCGATACACGCGCCAGAATTCGGACAGAACAAAGACACGATTCGCAATGGCATGATCGTTCCAGAGAAGACCAATCGGCAACCAGGCCCGGCGTTCATAGCTTGCGAATTCCAGGACTAGCGATAGCGCTGCGGTGAAGAATCTCTCCTGGCGCGTCTGTTCGTACGCTTGAAGCAATAGATCGGCTGGAACTAGTCCCGCCACCTGCAGCCGCGCAGTGGGAATGGTGAGGTTCTCCGGGCGAAACGGAAAATGGATATTCACTGCTATCTGGCCGCCTAGACGCAGCTCGCCGCGCAGCAAATCCTCGGCAGCGGCGACTAACTCGTGATCTCTCACCCACCCATGGCCTAGCAGTCGGTCCCCCCGCACCTGCTGCAGCACGTCGTCCGGAGGTTCCCTGCGAGCCTGCTCAGCGGCCAACGCAGCGACGCGTACGTCGGGCACGCGATAGTGAGACACTACGGGCAGCCAAATGGACACGATAACAAACACGGGGATAATCGACCAGGCTGCGGCGTGCATCATGTTATGCGCGCGAGGAACCCCTACCACTAGCCGCCGTCATCGGCGCGGGTACAGTCCTCTAATTGAAAGTATAAAGTCCAGACCTGATTCAAGTGCTTGGTGTTTGAGTAATCCGTCCGGCTTTCTCAATGCAATCAGACCCAAGAAATCGGAGGTATGGCTCACCCTATCGACCAAAACCCACCGTTCCGCCGACAAGGCGAATCAGGTTGCTGCTGGAACAAGAATCCCTGCCGACCATGCAGCGTCCGGGTCTTTCATCCAAAGTACATCACTCGTGATACAAGAACTATGCTTCCTCCAACGGGTTCGAATCGCTCTTTCAACTGAATAGCTCAAGATCCCGCAACCACCCCAACCAACTAGCACTAGTTGGTGACCGTGAGCCTCTCTTAAGCCGCCACACCTCGTTCAATCAGCACCTAACCTGGATGCGGTGCGCCTTATCGTCCCGACCGCACGCATATGGGTCTCTGCCTGCGGGGAGTAATCGTGCAAATCTCGCTCAGATCGCGCCCAGGAGATGTATTCATCAACGATATCCTCAAGCGAAACGACAGGCGTCCATCCCAGGGCGCAGAGTTTGGTGATGTCAGAAACAATGTGCCGAACATCACCTACGCGGTAGAGACCCGGAATTTCCGGCTCGATTTCGATTCCAGCTCGCTTGGCCACGAGTCGTGCATACTCGAGTACGGTCTTGCGATGACTCCCACCCACATTGAACGTCCCAAAGTCTGCGCGGTCGTCTTCAAGTACGAGCGCGTTCGCCCTCGCCACATCATGAACAGAGACGTAGTCCCGCAGCTGCTGCCCATCTTCAAAACAGACCGGTGCGTTGCCATGAAGCAGCCGTTGGGTGAATATGCGGAGAATGCCCGAGTACGCGTTCCTGAATGATTGGCGCGCCCCCTGCACTATTGAGTAGCGAAGGCAGACCGTCGGCACACCGTAGCGGCGTCCGAGACTCAGCGCGATCATCTCCTGCGCGTACTTGCTGATTGCGTACGAATTGTGGGGATTCACTCCCGCCTCATCCGAGGCTTCGGGCGTCATGAAAGCACCGCATTCTGGGCACTTCAACTCCCACTCGCATTGAATCAACTGGCGCTCCTCGCGCATTGGAGGAAAGCGGATTGCACCAGACAAAGCGCCGTTGGGGTCAGCACCGCATTTGGCTCTACAGCGATACTTGCCTTCACCGTAAACAGCCTGCGACGAAGCGACCACCACTTTGTGTACCGGCAAACGCTCCGCAATGACGACTTCGTACAGGAGAGCGGTCGATACAGAATTTGTGTGAATGAAGGTGGAAAAGTCCGGGAGGTAGTCCTGGTATGCAGCAAGGTGAAACACCGCTTCGATCCCCGAAAGGGCGCGCTGCCATGTTGCACGGTCGCGTACGTCTCCGCAAACAAAGTCGACCTGGCGAGGAACATACTCCGGCGGAATCTTGGCGGCATGCACCGGGGGAACTAGGCCGTCTAACACCCGTACGCCGTACCCTTTGGCGAGTAGGAGGTCAACTGTGTGAGAACCAATGAACCCTGCTCCTCCTGTCACCAGAACGCGCATGTGTAGATCTCTTCTTAGTAGTTTCTGCCCGTGAGAGTGTAAACTACGACCCACGCTAAGAGCCGAAAATCCAGCCAAATCGACCAATTGTCAATGTACTCCAAATCCAATCGCACCCAAGTATCAAAATCACGAGGTTGTCCGCGCAAGTGCCACAGAGAAACGATCCCTGGCTTCACACTAAGTTTGCGCCGATGCCATTCACTGAAGTGCTCCCATTCGTAGCTTAAGACCGGCCGTGGCCCGACAAGTGACATATCTCCTTTGAGCACATTCCACAATTGCGGTAACTCATCAAGACTAAACTTACGCAGCACGCGGCCTACAGGGGTAACCCGAGGGTCATTCCTTATCTTGAAGACCGGACCGGTCGCTTCATTTCTGTGCCATAGCTCTCTCTTCATCCCGTCCGCCCCAACGACCATCGAGCGAAACTTATGTGCGCTGAGCGGTCTGCCTCCCTTACCTACAACCGGCCAACGATACAAGACGGGCCCTGGAGAAGTCACCTTCACGGTGATACCAATCGCCAGAAGGAGAGGCATGAACATAATCAATAAGGCAGCGGAGACGACAAAGTCAGTTAGGCGCTTGAGGGCTAGCGCCAGTTTTGAAGGAGGGCGCGTCACCCTGCCATAGATCCCAGCAACGCGCTGATTTGACAGATCACCTAGAGTGTTCATAGCACGTGTCGAATCCCATTGTCCGTTGTTGCCGAGGGTTCGGCTCGCGTTACTGTGAGGAGTAGCTACGGTCTCATGGCAGAAACCGACCGCTGATGTTGCCCTGCTTAACTTCAGATGGATACCTAACGTCGTTTGTGCATTAATTGCTCAGAGCCCGGCGCCATCCCATCAGGCATCCCGGTCGGTCCGCGGGGATGGAGCGATCCGCCGTGCACCTTGCGCTCTCATCCTAGATCCTAGGCCTATGCCGGCATATTCAATCCCCAATCTCGCCACCGCGCCGGGATCGAAAATCCGCCTCGTGTCTACAATGATAGCGTCCCGGTTCATCAAACTCTTCAGCAGGGATAGGTCAGTCCGTCGAAACTCCTCGTGCTCGGTCAAGATGACAAGACAATCGGCACCCCGAGCTGCTTCCTCAAGGGTTTCAGCCCTATCGGCGCCGAAGGTCTCAGTGCAGTAAGGATCGTAGACGACAACATCTGCATCCCAATCTGCAAGTCCCTTGATCACCTTCTCCGCGGGGCTAGACTGAGCACTTGGGACACCTGCTTTGTATGCCGTACCCAGAATCGCGACCTTCGGTCTTCCGTCTCGCTCCCCAGCATAACGAAGCGCTCCCTGGACCATATCGAGCACATGCTCCGGCATCAATTCGTTGGCGGATTGAGCCGCGGCCACCACAGGAAGATTGAGCCCTTCTTTCTTGGCCGCGTGGATCAGCAAATCCGGATCCTTAGGAATGCATGGCCCCCCCACCCCCGGCCCAGGGAAATGGATATTCACTCGCGGGTGCGAATTCGCGAGTCGGACAATCTCCATCACATCAGCTCCGATCCGCTCGCACAACAACGCCAACTCATTTGCAAAGGCAATATTCACGGATCGGTACGTGTTCTCTGCGAGCTTCGCAACTTCAGCGTTTACAGCACTCGTCGGAACAAGCTCAGCGTCGACCACGCGACTCAAGAGCCCAACGGCGGCACGTGTGCTTAGGGGGTCTACGCCCCCCACCAGCCGGGTGGTCCTGGCGATTTGACCGAGCCCGTTGCCGGGAGCCATGCGCTCCGGGCAGTGCGCTACCCAGAAATCCGTTCCACACTTCAGGCCACTACACGTTTCCAGAATCTCGACGACCGTACGGTCCGTCGTCCCCGGGGGGAGTGAGCTTTCGATCACAACGAGTTTTCCACGAGAAAGAGTCGATCCGAGGTCCTCGCATACACTCCTCAAGTATTTCAAGTCTGGCTCTCGGTACTCAGTCACGGGAGTTTGGACGCAGACGATGGCGACATCCGATAGCCTCCACGCTTCAGCGAGGTCCGTGCTGAGTTGCAGCCTGCCTGTCTGCAAAGCGGCGGCGAGCGGCTGTCTAATCTCAGGTTCGTCAAATACTGCGGCTAAGGACCAAATCGCCTGGACGACGTCCTCCTTCACGTCCACGCCAGTGACGCGATAGCCTGCTTCGGAGAATAACACTGCGGTGGGCAGTCCTACATGCCCCAGTCCAATCACCGTCACTTCCGCGGACTTGGCCTTGATCTTCCGGAGAAGACTTGCGTACACCCGACCGCCTGTCCCCACGCCAGGTGGAACGGTTTGTCTCTGAACCCCGACACTGTGTTCACTCAACTCATCGGCCTCCTCAGTCACTGCACAACGACTCGATGCTCGCCGCGAGCCTGGCCGTCGATGATCGCCTCTCAAAACTCGAGATGTCGTAAGGCCCAACACTCAATGTACCCATCTGCCACTTCGTAAAGAGATCGAGAATCGAGCGTGCGATCGCCTCCCGGTCATCGGGGGGGACAACGATCCCAGAGCCCGTCTTTGAGATCAGTGCGGATGCGTCGCCATCCGGCGCAAGGGCCAAAATTGGCCTCCTGGCGGCCAAATACTCGAACGTCTTGCCCGGAATCATCATCGATCCAACCCCGTTCCCCACTACCTCCCGCTGACTCATGACAAGAAGCAGTACATCAGCGTTCACCATAATCTGGAGGCTCTCGCGATGAGGAACAAACCCGGTGATGCGCACGATATCCTCTAGCCCGAGCTTGTGTACGAGCTTCAGCACATCCCTGCCCTTTAGCCCCGCAAACACGACTCGGATCTTCTCGCGCACCTTGTGGTTATTTGCAACAACGTTGCGGAGAGCCGCAAGGAAATGCTCCGCCGTGCGTAAGCCGTAGAGCGTGCCCGTGTAGGCAATCGTGAATCGATCAGAAGCAGCCGATCTCGTCAATCCAAGAAAATCAGCGGCGTCGAAGCCATTCGGAATCGTCTCGCACTTGTTCCGAACGAACGTGTATTTGCTCGCCAACCCCCGGGTCATTTCGTCAGTCGTCGTGATTACGCGATCAGCCGAGCCGAGGACCGCCCTCTCAAGACGTTCTTCAATCTTCCGGTGGAACTGCGTTGGGTATTGCGTGAACACGTTCTGGGTCCAAGGATCTCGGTAATCCACCACCAGCGGCCTGCCCGTTCTTCGCTTGAGTACATAGCCGGCCAGAAGGCTGGTGAAAGGAGGTCCGGTTGCAAAGATGACGTTTATTCGATGTTGCCTGATGATTGCCTCCCCCGTGCGAACTGCGAAAGGCAACCAACCAACCTGGGCATCCGGAATGAAGAACCACTTCGGGTCTACTCCGAGCAAGCGCGGGGCGCGCAAGAATCGATGCTCCAGCGAGAAGGTTTCAACAACCGATGTTCCGGGTGGCACCTCAGGAAGGAGGGATGCATCGAGCGCACCAAAAGAGCGATTCCTGACAGTCAAGATGAAAGGAGCGAATCCGAACTGGGGGAGGTATTTGGTGAATTTGAGCGTCCTAAGGACGCCGACTCCGCCCATCGGCGGATAATAGTAGGCAATGATGAGAATACCTCGCATCGCAGGCAGGTCTGCCGACATGAGTAATGGAGACACTAACGCTAAGGAGGAGAGTTGTTGCTGGCCCTCTCGTTTGCGACAGGTGATTGCAGTTCAGGCGTGACATCTCTCTGTGGCATGAAGCTCGAGTTGGTCAGTCGCACGAAGCAGCGTTCATGAGCGTCGACCGCCGACTCCCAGGAGTAGTGCATAGCCACTCGTTCGACGGCACGCCGACGGTATGTTTCCGCCCGATCGGGATGCTCCAACACAAAGGCCATCTTGGCGCGCAAATCTTCGACGGACCTTTCCCAGAGGAGGCCCGCAGAATCCACTACCTCCGCATTGAATGCCTTGTTTAATACCAGCACGCAAGCCCCGCAGCCCATGGCTCTGATCAAACCGGGACTTGTCCCCCCAACCTCGTGTCCGTCCACATAGGCGAACGCATGAAGACATAGGGCCTCAACATGACCCGCCTCGTAGACGGGGCCGGTGAAGACCACCCGGGGATCCTTCGTTGCCTTAAGCGTCTCGAAATATCGACTCGCGTAGTTCGCGCCACCAACGACCACCAGCCTCTTGTCGGTACGTAATTCACGAAAGGCGCGGACAATGAGATCGATATTGTTCTCCGGCTCAATGCGACACACTACGAGAAAGTAATCTCGGGGCCGAATGCGGTATCGCTCGAGAATCTCCTGGGGTGCCGACGGGACAACGAATCCTCCACACGTAAGGTACTCAGAGTGGACCCTATAGTGGTCGAGAAAATACTCGCAGATCGAGCGCGAATCAGAAGCGACACACGAAGCGAGGGTAAGGGCGAAGCGATACGAGAGGCGCAGATATGTTCTCGCCAGCGGCCCCCACTTTCGCCGTTGCCAGTCAAGCCCATCCGTCTGGAATACTAGACGCCTCCCTACCAGACGGTGAAGAATATAACACCAGCTCGCGCGGCAACCCAGAATGTAGTAGATGTCGAACGCGCGAAATAGTGAATGCAGCGCTGCCACGGCCTCGTGAGAAGGTGTCTCCAGAACCTTCCCCGGAAGGTGAGGCAGGTAAACTAGCTTCACGCCACGGTACTCTGCAGGCCGCGATGGATCGGAATAGCGGCTGCGACAGTACACGGTCACATCGTGCCCTCGGGCCGCCAGGCGAGTGGCCAGCTCTTCACCAAACACCTCGAAGCCACCCCAGCGTGCGGGGATTCCTCTCGAACCGATGATTGCGATTTTCAGGTTGGTCCGGCCTTCTCGACTGTTGGTGTGGATCAGGTCTGGCTTGACGATCCTTGAAGCTCAGGTTCTGGCCGTGCCGTGTGCGAGGCTACCGACTCTGCGATCACTCGTTCATACACGCGGATGAGTCTTTGGGCGACTTGCTCCAAGCTCAAACCTTTCTTCTGGAGTTGCTCACGCCCGCCCACAGCACGCTGAGTCGCGCATTTTAACACGTGTTCAGCAAGATCCATGGGGTCGTCGCGGCACACAAAACAGAAGGGAACACCATCGACCACCTCCCGCGTATCTCCCGAATCGGTCGAGACAATAGGGACCTCGCAGGCGAGCGCCTCCTTCACAACAGTTGGAGATGCCTCATAGAAGGAGGCCTGCAAAACGACGTCGGCTGCATTGTAGTAGAGCGGCATTGACTGGTGGGGAATCTCGCCCGCCGTAATCAGGACGGCTTCACGCACGCGTGCACGAACGAGATCGTACGCCGCCTTGGCGAGGGCAAACCGCTTCCCCTCCGCCTGAGGGCCGGCTGGAAAGAAGATCACCAACGCATCTCTTGGGATCCCAAGTTGACTCCGGCACTTCCCTCGATCGAGAGGCGCGAATTTGGCTAGGTCCACCCCGCAGGGGATAATATCGCGAGGCGCATCCACCGCCAAGAGATCCGCTGCACGCTGAGAGACGAGGATGACAAAATCCGCTCGCCGCGCTGCTATCCGTTTCACAAAAAGTGAATACCTCAGCCAGCTTGTCGGATGAAACGTCCGCGCCCTATTCTCAGTATCGGTGACTTCACCCTCATGATTTGTCAGCACGATGGGAATCTGAGATCGGACAAGCCGCCGCGCGGCGTCAACGAGAAGCATCGAATACGTATGATGCGTATGCAGAATGTCGTATGAGGCGGATCTAATTGCATGGACCACTCGGGGGAGACTCAGACCGTAGTTGAGCCGCGTCTGCTTTGGGTTGAAGAAAACAACGTCGACTGTGACGCCAGCGTGTACGAGGGAGCGAACCTGCTCGGCGACGAATGCGCCGAAGCTGGGCCGACCCGGAATAGGATACTGATTGGTGACGACAAGGACGCGCATGCTCTAGGAGGACTCACACTTCCCTGCGCACGATCAACACACTCAGAGCGAAGTGGAGGGCAGCCTGCAGAGATACGAGGCAGGCCCAGACAAACCGTATACCTCCAACATGACCGCGCTGATCCCGCGTGGAACACGAACCCTCGACGACCCGACGATTCCCCCGGTTCATCAAACGTCCTTCGACTACGTCCCGTCGGGGAACGTGCTGCCTACAAACTCCGTTGACTTCCTTGGATCAGGGGGATGTGAAACTCTCGAGGTTCGGATTCAGTTTGACGTGGCCTGGCCTGAATCAGAAAGATTCCGGAATCGGACGCCGTTTCAATTCATCAGAGGTAGAGTATATCGTAATTCCCTCCCTCATCAAACGGACGAGGTGATCATAGCACTGCTGGGCAGACATCCACCAGCTAGTGGCCTCACCCACCTTCCGCACCTTGAGTAGGCCAGCCCGCTCGAATTCACGCCAGAAATACCTGCGAAGATCTTCCCGATCCCCATGGTCTATCCGCCTAGCCATATACTCGGGGGCACGAGGCGTGACAGGAACCTCGACAATGGTCCCATCCCAGCTCCGACACTTTAGGAGATGGGTCGTGCTCATCATCACGGGCAGCGGGAACTCGTCGCCCATCCTGTACTCAAGCATGATGTAAAGCGTGATCGGATGCACCGAGGTTCCCAAGCCTACCAGCTTGCCATCGAGCTTCATCAGTCGATCCCATGGCGAATCTATGTCAAAGGGAGTCGCCCCAAGATGGTGGGCTTCAGTTATGTGTCCGGCATATTTGCCGATTGCCGAAACCGAATGGGTGGGATGAATACTCCTGCATATGCCAGGGAACTTCAGAAAGGCCTGCGGGATGGCGCCCATACTGGTTCCATCCTTCTTTGGATCGAAGACGTAATTGGGGGTCAGGCATGTGCGATACATCGTCCCGCCGATCATATGAAATGTGGGTATGATTAAGGTTCCATTTGAAGAAACCGCCTCGATGAGCGCTCGGATAACGGTCTGAGCTCCTCCTTCGACATAACCCAAACTCTTGAGTGAAGAGTAGACAAGTATCGTATCTCCTTCATGGATTCCCAGACGCTTGAGATCACTGACGATTTCAGCTCTCGTGATCCTTGGCGCCGTCGTGGAGATTACTCTTTGTCTCAGCATTTGCCCCGGTCTGCGGACAATGGTTTTAATCGTTCGCCTAATTCTGTATTGAAACTGACTCACGACCGCGTACCTCTTTTTCCTTCATATTCGCATCGACAAAGAACTTGCACGCCCAGTTGAGAAACTCATGGGGGCCATATCTTCCCCATCCGGGAAACGACCCCTTGATCGCACCAAGGGTATCTGGTGAACCGGAAATTTTCATAGTCCGGCGTACGAATTTGTTAGCCAAAAACCCTGCGTCCTTGTACTTCCCCACCCCCGTGATTCGATAGAGTTGCATCCAGCAAATGGCGATCTGAACGGCGCCGGTGAGACACACCCAGGAAGTTGCGCGGCGCCACTTATGATCAAGCCGCCCGGGGAGCCAGCCCTCGGGTTCGAGAGCTGAGAGGAGACCGTCCGCTGCTCTGAGGCTAGCGGCCAGGAACATTTCATCTCTGGCAAAGCGATATGCCTCGATGGTCCCGCGCAATGCGTAGCCCAACGTGTGGGTGAGGGGCCTTGCCGGATCGCTGAGGCAGCATTTTTGGAACCATCCGTTCGCGTGCTGCTGAGAAAGAGCCCAACGCACATTTGCAAGAGCAGCCTCAGCATAAGGTTTGTCAGGTTCCATTCGGGCAGCTTCCAACAACCCCCACGCTGCATGGGTATCGTAGGACTTCTCTCCAGGAGCAACGAGGGGGCTTCCGTACTTGCGCCAGCAGCCGTCCGGATCTTGAACCCGAGCAAGCCAGTCCGCAGCCCGGATCATGGCTGGCCTGTACTCCTCTCCCAATTCCGCGACCCCGGCGGCGAGTCCAAGGAGGACCTGGCCAGTGTTGAAAACAGTCGGGACACGCGGCTTCACGCCAGCAACGCCTGATGGGTACGCTCCCTCTGGCATTTGAATCGAGACCAACCAGTCAAGCATCCGCTTAGCCCGCTCCCGCTTGGGCGCATCCCGTCTAAGCCGCGCGTACTCGAACATAGTGGGGATAACATATCCGGTCGTTTCTGGGTAGGAAACTTCCCAGCCAGTCTTCAGGCTGTAGCGAGCAGCTACTCCTCCATCCTGGGAAGCCGAGCGGTCCTGAGCTAGGCAAAGCCATGACATCCCGCGGTCAATGGCATTCTCGACGCCCGGATCATCGACAGGAAGGCCCGCCCTATCCAGGTAGTCCTCGGCCCTAGTCGCTTCTGATCTTTCCAGGTAATCTCGGAGATCGCCGGCTAGCAAGTGAATCGCTCTTAAGGTTCGGACTTCCCGCCTCCCTAAGGACGCGTGTCGCAATCGGCCGAACGAGGCCATTGAGTCGGAGCCGCGCCTCACAAACGATGCTGAGAGAATGGAGGTTCTGCCCGAGGGCCCAATCTCTTGCCCGCTAGAACGCTCTTGGGATGAGACGAACCCTTGAGCTTGTTCGTGTCAGCCTGTGGACATCAGAGCGGGGTCGAGGCTGGCTGCGGAGGTCGGGGAGAGATGCCGTAGATCCACTGATATATCTCCACAGTCCTCATCGCAATGGTCTCCCACGAGCACTTAGTCTCGGCGACCAGACGACCCCGTTGGCCCATC
>JAHRHE010000009.1 GCA_020027965.1 Nitrospirota bacterium
TTCCCCAACGTATCCAGTCTCCAGGGCTTCTCCACATCGAACTCGATGCCGGTCAGCTCGGATTGAGGCTGCACGTGGAGCAGGATCTCGTCGAACTCCTCACTCCCTGTCAGCCGGCCTCGAACCACCTCCCCGACTGCCAGGAGCCGCATGTTCCCAATGGCCTCGGTCGGCACCGTGAGCGTGCCGCCGTAGGGTGGAGAAGACGACGAGGTGGCCACAAGAGCGGGCTTGGCGAGCTGCGCCGGTAACGGCTCCTCGAACTGGCGGTACCAGTAGTACCGAACGCGAAGCATTCCGATCTCGGTCCCGAGCTCCACCGTGACCGAGACCTGCTGGCCGGGACGCACCAGCGAGTCGGTGGCCGGAGCCGTGATCACGAAGGCCTCGGCAGGCAACGAAAACGCACAGAAGGCGGCCGTGAGGTAGGACAAGACATGAAAGCGAGGACGCTGCGACATGACCGGATCTCCGCGAAGTCACTCCAACCCGGACGAAGGGCCCTGCCCTGAGTTCGTGGTTCGACGGTTCGACCAGCTCACCGTGGCGAGTAGAGTCGAGCCACAGGCTCACCACCCTGAGCCTCGTCGAAGGGTCGAAGGGGCCTGCCCTGAGCTGGTCGAAGGGGCTCGCCAGTATAGCAATCCGGCACCCGGAGTTCTATCAAGGCGGTGACCCGGTGCGCGAGCCGGTCGTCCGGAAGGCTTCCGTGGAGGGTCGCTCCCGGACATCCGTCAGCCCTGTGGGCGAGAGAGCCTTGCGCCCATTGACCCAGTCCTTTACTGTCTCTGTCGCTTTGAGCTCCGCTTGCCTCATCTGATGGCCTTGGTGTAGGCTTCCCGCACGGAGGCCCTTGGCCAAAGTCAGGGGCGAGGAGGCATCCCCCATGGAAGCCGCGCCTGCTCCCTTTCTCGCCTCGTTGGTGAATGAACTGGAACGCCATCCCGTCAATTCCAATGCGTTCTTCGAGACCTTTCACGTCAGGGTGCTGACGCGAGCGCAGCTCAGGACCTTTGTTCGGCAGTATCACTATTTCTGCAAGCATTTTGTCAAGCTGCTGGAAGGGCTCCTGTACCGAACGCCGGTGGAGCAGGTAGACATGCGCAGCGAGCTCATCAAGACCCTGCATTCAGAGCTGGGCAGCGGAAATCCGCAGCGAGCTCACATCAGACTCCTGAACAAGTTTGCGAAGTCGCTGGATCTGGATGAAGTGGATTTGGACCGCACGGTGCCGATCCCCGAGGTGGTCGCGTACCTCGGGCTGCTCCACCGTCTGTTCATCGAATCGGACCATCTGACCGCGCTGGGGGCCGAAATGGCCGTGGAGGTCACCGCTGGGTCGGAGTTCCGCTATCTCTACCCTGGGCTGAGGCAATACTCAGCTTTTAATGAAGATGAGCTACTATTCTTCAAGTTACACTTGAATGAAGAGCAATGCCACAGCGCCTGGCTCATCGATGCTGTGCAGCGGACTGCGAGGACCCGGGACGAGTATGACAGGGTGGCAGCCGGAGCACGAGAGACCGCCGACGGCTGGCAGCAGTTCTGGAGTGGCTTGTACCGCGAAGTCTTCGAGTCCGCCGGGCTGAGAAGAGAATGATCGGGGGAAACATGAAGCCGACTGCGGCACTCCATGAGCCGCTTCAGTTGACCGAGGAAGTTCTTACGCTACGCGCCTGGCGGATGCCGGACATGGTCGTGTACCAGCACGCGCCTGACGAGTGGTGGCTGACGCCCTTGGATGATGACCTGCCCATCATTCGGCTCAACCAGGTGGGAGTAGAGCTCCTGGCCGCCCTCGACGGCCATGTCACCGTGGCAGCGTTGCTGGAACGCTTTGGCAACCGGGTGTGCGGCCCCGATGGCCAGTCCGGCCGCTGGCATCTGGAACGCTGGCCCCAACCGAGGTATTCCCTCTGTTACTTCGGCGCCCAACCGCCGACGACCAACCAGCATGGCGCTAAGTGGGACCTCCTGCTCCAGCAAGTGCGAGAGGGATGGTCCGGGAACCAGGGCTTCGAAGGCGAGAAACACCTGTCGGAATTCCACCTGAGGGAGATCACCAAACGCGAGAGCCACTTTGATACGATCGAGACGACGGTCTCACATCTCTTCCGCGAACCGAGCGAAGTTTTGCAGGGCCTGACTTATGGGCGCCTGCTGGCCAGACGAATGCGCCAACTCGGGTGGTGGGGCTCCAGAACGCAACAGATCCTTGAGGTCGGAGGCGGCCTGGGGTACGTGGCCCGTGAGATCGCCAGTGAGCTATCTCCGGCCGAACGACAGGGCCTCCGGTACCTCTGCCTCGACATCACCAAGCCCTTCCTCCACTCCCAGTTGGGGCTCGCCCGGGAAGCCGGTTGGAACAGCGGTGGAATGCAGGCGAACGCGGAATGGCTACCCCTGCGCGATGCAAGCATTGACCTCGTCATCGACAATGAGAACCTGGCGGATATGACGCCCGTGCAGTTGCAACGGGACGAAGTGAAGTCCAACAGGGGTCACAACCCGCTGCATCAGGAAGCAGTGGATTGGATTCGTCGCATGCGGTTGCCACTGGGGAATGACCTGCCGGCGGAGTTCATTTTCAACCTCGGGCCGATCCGCTTTCTCTCGGAATTGTGGCGGGTGCTGAGACCGGGCGGGCGGGCGATCCTGGTCGAATTCGGAATCGAGGACGGCTGGTCGGCCCCGGTCAAGTTGCCGGGACATACCGAATACGAGGTCCAGTACACGCACCTCCGGCATGCGGCTCGTTGGCTCGGCTTCAAGGACGAGTACTACCCGTTGCCGAAGTTCCTGGTGATCCGGCCCGATACCCGCGTGCTTTGCACCGGAGCGGCCTATACGATCCAGCGCATTTGCGCCGGGCTGGGCAGGTCTTTCCCGATCCGGGCGTACACGGAGGCAGAGTTACATCACACCTTAGGGGACCTCGTTCCGAAGCTCCTGGGTTGTCACTATCATGAGGTGAGTGATCCGGCTTGGTTCGGGCTTTGGGATTTCAAGGTGTTGCTGCTGGAGAAGCCGGGAGGCGTCTCGCGGCCTGCCTTCAGTGAGACCAAGGGATTCCGCTGGTACGCGCACGGACGATGAGGAGAGCGGGCCGGGCTGCAGAGGTCTGAGGACCGAAAGCTGTGAACTGCCGACTGAGCGCTGAGAGCTAAGGGCTGAGAGTCAGAGAGATCAAGATTTAAGCCTGAGGACTGAGGCGTGCAGCCAAATCGAGCAGGATGCCTTCCCGGAGACCGTAGTCGCTGACCAGACACTCGGAGAACCCCAAACCTTCCATCACACCGCGAAGGATGATGGTCCCGGCGACAATTACATCCTCGCGTCCCGCTTCAAGGCCCGGCCATCCCCGACGTTGCTCCCTGGCACAGCCGAGAATCCGTCCTTCCAGTTCGGCGATCGTGGTAAGAGCCATCCGATAATTGTGGATGCGCGCGGGCTCGTAGGTCGGAAGTTGCAAAGCCATTGCAGCCAGAGTGGTGATCGTCCCTGCTGTTCCCACAAGGGCCGTGCCGGTGACAGTGCCAAGATGTGAGCGCGCTTCCAGAACCGCCTGCTTCACCAGATTCCTCGCGGTCTGGATCTCCTGGGGAGTCGGTGGGTCATGGGTCAGAGGTCCCTCGGTCAGGCGGACCACTCCCAGCTTGACGGACTTGACGACCGGAGGGCTTCCGGGACGGTCCAACATAAACTCCGTGCTGCCGCCACCGATATCGAGCCCCAACACGCACGAGACGCCAGCAGGCAGCCCGGATCGGATGCCCAGCATGGTTCGGCGGGCCTCCTCCTCCCCGCTGATCACCTCCACTTCAAACCAGGTCTCGCGCTTCACCGCGGCAACGAAGTCCTCGCGATTGGCGGCCTCTCGCACGGCGCTCGTCGCCACCACGACCTCCGCGTCCAGGCGGTAGGAATCGATCAGCTTCCGCCAGATCCGCAGGACTTCGAGCACACGCGCCATCGCCGCGGGCCGCAATCCGCGATCTCGTTCGAGCCCTTCGCCCAGCCGCACAATCTTCCGCTCCGCATGGAGCTCAGACAGGCGCCCGTCGGGCGCCACCCTGGCGATCATGAGCCGGCAGGTGAGGGTCCCGATGTCGACACCGGCCAGCCGCATGTGCCACGTCTCCGGCTACTCACTCGCCGCCCCGCACTTCATCCATTTCTCGCTGCAATCTGGCCCGGTCGGCCTTCAGCACGCGGAGCAGTTCCGCTCCTCGAACGATCTCCGCGTCCGCCAGGACTCGGTCACCCGGCTCACCCCGCTCATGCAGCTCGACAGCGCGCTCGCCGATGTCTCGGTGCAAATCCTTAATCCGTTCATCGAGTTTCCGCACAGCCAACCGAAGGCGCAACAACTCAGCCTCTTCCATCGCACGGGTCGCAGCCTGTGCGGTTCCGTAGCGGACCCTCGCCCACCCGGCTCTGAGGTCATGCTTGATCCGTTGGAGGAGACGCATGCAGATTCAACTCACCGAGCCCAAGTTCAGCTTGGCCTGCCATCGCCGCAACAGAGCGGCCCGCAGCAGGCGGTGTGAGGGCTGCGTGAGGCCGGGGTCGGATGCAAGCAGCCTAAAGGCATCCTTCCTGGCCTGGTCCAAAATCTCCCCGTCGCGCTGCAGACTGGCTACGCGAAACTCCGGTAGCCCCCATTGCCGCACGCCGAAGAACTCGCCGGGCCCTCGTAACCGCAAGTCTTCCTCGGCGATGACAAAGCCGTCCGTCGACTTCACCAGCGCCTCCAGTCGTTGCCGTGCGGCGGACGACGGGCCAGCGAGATCTCCGAGCCAGCCGCCGCCCCGGCCCTGTTCCCGCTGCCCCCTGACTAGGGTATCACTGCCCCCGGACATCAGGAGCAGGCAGTAAGACTGCTGGGCGCCGCGCCCTACCCGGCCCCTCAACTGATGCAACTGAGCCAGCCCGAATCGCTCCGCGTGTTCCACCAGCATGACAGTGGAATTCGGAATATCTACGCCCACTTCGACCACGGTGGTGGCGGCCAGGACCTGGATCTCTCCCGCCTTGAACGCAGCCATGGTCCGCTCTTTTTCCTCCGTCTTGAGACGGCCGTGAAGCAGACCCATGCGCACGGTCAGAAATTCGGAGGCCTGCAACCGTTCCACCGCCTGCATGGCCGCCCGGAGGTCGACTTTTTCGGATTCTTCCACCAGCGGGTAGACGATGTAGCCCTGCCGGCCGGCCCGCACCTCGTCGAGCAGCAGCCGGTAGGCCCGGCGTCGTTCAGACTCACGGAACAGCAGCGTGCGCACCGGCTTGCGGCCCGGCGGAAGGGCATCGATCACGGACACATCCAGATCACCATAGACCGTCATGGCTAGCGTGCGAGGAATGGGCGTCGCCGTGAGCACCAGCACGTCCGGATGGTATCCTTTCTCGAGAAAGGTCTTGCGCTGGAGGACGCCGAACTTATGCTGTTCATCAATGACTGCAAGCCCAAGGTGCGCAAAACGTACGCCCTTTTGAATCAGCGCGTGCGTGCCGATCACCATGTGGGCCTCGCCCACCTCGATGGCCCGGAGGACAGCCGCGCGCGTCTTGGCGACTCCACCGCTCTTCAGCCAGACCACCTCCAGCCCGAGCGCCTGCATGAGCCTCCGAAGAGTGACATAGTGCTGCTCCGCCAGGATTTCGGTCGGCACCATCAAGGCGGACTGATAGCCGGATGCGCACGCGATGAGCATCGCGCACAGCGCCACGACGGTTTTCCCACAGCCCACATCTCCCTGAATCAGGCGATTCATCGGGCGCGGCGCCGCCATGTCGTGCTGGATTTCGGAGAGCACGCGCTCCTGCGCAAGGGTCAGCCGGAACGGCAAAAGCTCGCGCAAGCGCTGGACGAGCGGGGTCTGGGTATCGAACTGGATGCCTTTGGTCTCCACTTTGACCGACCGATGACGGGCTGCCAACGCCAATTCCAATAGAAAGAACTCTTCATAGGCGAGCCGCCGGTGCCACGCGGTGGTACCGCCATTCAGCGCTTCCAGGTTCTCCGCGGGAGGAGGAAAATGCGCCGCAGCCGCCGCGGCCTCAAAGGAGGGAAAACGATGGGCGTCACGCAACGAGACGGGCAGAATGTCTTCCAAGCTTCCGCGGTACTGATCCAGCAGACCCTTCTGCAACACCCGAAGCTGGCGGGAGGTCAACCCCTTGGTCTCATGATAGATTGGCACGATACGTCCGACGTGCAGGGGTAGCTCGGCTTCTTCGCCCAGAATCTCATAGTGAGGGGCTTCCATGCGGAGATCAGCCCATCCCCGCCGCCCGACCGACACCAGGCCGCTCATCATCACGCGCAACTCCGGCTTGAGTAGCTTTTCCAGATACGGTTGATTGTAGAACACTGCACGCAGGCCCCCCGTGGAGTCCTCTACGATGACGTCGAAGATCGTGAGGCCTCGCCGCGCGGTACGCTTGAGCTCGGTCTTCCCCACGGCGCCACAGATCGTGGCCCGTGCGCCCGGCACAAGTTGGCCGATTGGCGTAACCACAGATCGGTCTTCATAGCGCCAGGGCAGGTACCAGAGCGCATCCTCCACCGTGCGCACCCCGACTTTTTCCAGCAACATCGCTCGCTTTGGTCCAACCCCCCTCGCGAAGCGAATCGGAACCGTCCATGGCGCGGCCGGCTGGGGGGAGGTTCGAGGTTCGGGGGTCAAGGTTTTCAGATCGTCGGAAGCTCCCTCCACATCGAAAGTCGAAGGTCGAACATCCTTTGTTATGCCTGCCGCGTCCGTCGAACTGAGCCGTTTCAGGATCGCTCGGGCACCAGCCAAGCGCCGTTTGCGCTCCGCCAGCTTCAGATGATCATCGAAGTCCGTGAAGAGCTGGCGAAGCGCGAGCAGGTCCGTCTCAATGGCCGCTGGATAGATATCCTCCGCCAAGGCACGCACAATCTGGCCGGACACGAACGATCCGAGGTTCTTGACGGCTGACAGGTGTGTGTAGGCATCCCGACTAGCGAAGTGAATCGGGCGGGAGAGGCGTTGCACGATGAGCTGAAGGCGCTCCATTGAATAGATGAAAACTCGCTGCCGCTCGCTACCGCCGGTCAGGCTTGTTTGGTTGGGCGCGGGTATGGTAGCATACGGTCCGTTCGTAGACAACGAGTGCAGACGGCAGAGGGAAGGAGTCACCATCGTGGCGTACACATGCGATCTTTGCGGGAAGCGGCATCAGTCCGGGCATAACGTCAGCCATGCGAACAACAAGACGAAGCGCATTTTTGCTCCCAACCTCCAAACCGTCCGCGCGCTGGTGAACGGCGCTACCAAGCGCATCCGAGTCTGCACCCGCTGCCTCCGCTCCGGGCTCGTCAAGAAGGCGGTGTAGCGCGCGCCGCAGATCCTCCGAAGACTCTCCACCTAATTCCCTACCATCCTCTCCGGCGCGGCCGTACGCCGCGAAAAACCCGCTCTGTCCCAGGCCTGGCTGGTCATAGATGCGGTCGATTGGACCGGGTCACAACACGCGGTCGGTTGCCGAAAGAGTGGTCGGATCGAGAGGAGGCCTGGAAAGGCAAGGAAGATCTTGTCGCGTGTTCAAATAGGATCGATTTTGGAGCGGGCGACGGGATTTGAACCGCGCTCCGTCGCCGAGTCGGCCCTGAAGCCTGCCTCCCCGGCTCTCGCAAGGGGGCCAGCCCCCTCGCGCGCGCTCCACGAAGGGGGACACACCCCCCTTCGACCCCCCCTGTCGCGGGTTCAACTGGGATCGATTTTGGAGCGGGCGACGGGATTTGAACCCGCGACAACTAGCTTGGGAAGCTAGGACTCTACCACTGAGCTACGCCCGCTCTCTCCACAACATTTTAGATGAGGACGCTTCGAATCCTACCCTCTGCCTCCCACCAAGTCAAGGATGACAATTTCTCCGGGCAGGATGGCCGAAATGAGAGGTTTAGTGCGATCGAGCCGAAGCGCCTGAGCAGGACAGCTCCGGCCATCCTGCCTCAGTTTTTCTGAAACTCGATGATCGCAAATTTCCGCCGGCCAATTCGTAACCGGTATTGACGCCCAGGAACGAGCGAGAGCGTGGCGTTGGGGTCGGTCTTCTTCTCTTCATCCACCTCCACCCCACCCTGTACGATCAGACGCCGGGCTTCGCTCTTGCTCGGCACCAGTCCCGTCCGGGCCACCAGCTCGACAAGTGGCATGGCAGGGGCTGCCGGGTTGGGTATATCGGCTGGTGTCACCCTGACGCGGGCATCCGGTTCATCAGGGAATTCTCTTGCACTAAACCTCTTGCGAAACTCAACCCGGGCGTCTCCGGCCGCACCGGTTCCGTGGTAGGTCGCGACGACTTTCCAGGCTAGGTTTAGCTTCGCCTCCATCGGATGCATCGCTTCTACCTGGCCGAGATCCTGGGTGGTGAGCAGCTCGTAATACCTGAGCATCAGCGTATCACTGATCGACATGAGCTTGCCGAACATGTCCTCCGGGCGGTCCTCGAGCGCGATATAGTTCCCGAAGCTCTTGCTCATCTTCCGGACCCCATCGGTCCCTTCCAAGAGCGGCGTGGTCAGCACCACTTGAGGTTCCTGGCCGTAGGCTCGCTGCAGGTCGCGGCCGACCAGCAGGTTGAATTTCTGGTCGGTGCCCCCGAGCTCGACGTCCGCCTTAAGCGCCACCGAATCATAGCCCTGAATCAAGGGATAGAGAAACTCGTGGATGCTGATCGGCTTCTGTTCGTGATAGCGTTTATGGAAGTCCTCCCGCTCCAGCATGCGCGCGACGTTATAGTGCATACACAGATGCACGAATTGCTCGGCCTTCAGGGCATTCATCCACTTGCTGTTGAAGACCACCGTTGTCTTCTTCGGATCGAGGATCTTGAAGATCTGTTTTTTGTAGGTCTTGGCGTTCTTTTGAACTTCGGCCTTAGTCAGCGCCACACGCGTTTCGGAGACACCGGTGGGATCGCCGATCAAGCCGGTGAAATCGCCGATAAGGAAGATGACCTTATGCCCGAGGTCTTGAAAATGTTTGAGCTTGTGGATCAGGACCGTATGGCCGAGATGGAGGTCGGGCGCGGTCGGATCGAATCCGGCCTTGACGCGTAGCGGACGTTTCTCTTTGAGAGACCTGGACACCTTGGCCTCCAGTTCGCGTTGTTGGATGACCTCCATGGTCCCGCGAAGGATCAATTCGATCTGGGCAGCCAAGTTCGTCACAGTTTTCTCTTCTCCGGCAGACCGCCGCGGCCACTCTGCCGCGCAGGGCCGGCGTTGGGAGATTCCTTGCCAGCGGTCAGAAACGGACGCAGCCGGTTCAGCCGTTTTACCCCGATGCCTTTTACTTCAAGGAGATCTTCAACTGTATGAAATGAACCGCGCGCCGACCTTCGTTCGATCACTCGCTTGGCGAGTCGCTCGCCGATCCCGGGCAGGGTCTGCAATTCCTCCAGTGATGCCCGATTAATATCCAGCCGTTCGCGTGACGGAAGTGCGAGCGAGCCTACCGCGGCGGTGGGTCCCGAGCGGCCGTCGCGGGCGGGACGGCTAGCCTGTGTCTGTTCGGATACGGGCGCGCCCCCCGGTGACTCTGCCGGAGAGCCCTGGGTCACCTCCTGTGCGACCGGGGGTCCCGGATCGGACGGCGCTGGGCTCGGCATTGGCCAGCCGATCCACAGCACCACAGCGACCGTGGCCCCCAACAGGACGACCTTGAGCAGGAGTGACTTGAACATAGCCCGTCGATCCATGGAGTCATTGCCCCATTGGGTCATTGTGTCAGATCATCGGACCGATGCTCCGTTGACTCAATGATTCAATCAAGTCTTAGGTCGCTCGTTTTCGCGCAATATGGATCGCCAGACCGTCGACGTCCTCAGCCGCTTCCATGAGCCCTTCGGACAGCGTCGGATGGGCATGGATCATCTCAGCAACCTTGGATGCGGTGGCTCCGAGCTGCATCGCCATGGCTGCCTCATGCACCAGATCGGCCGCGTGCGCGCCGATAATGTGAACACCCATGATGCGGCCGGTCTGGCTTTCGGTGATGATCTTGTACAGGCCGGTCGTCTCCCCGACGGCCTGCGCTTTGCCGAGCCCTAGGTACCGGAACCGTCCGACCTTGACGGCTGTATCAGGATCTTGCCCCAGCGTCTGGCTCCTCTCGCGGGCCTGTTCCTCGGTCAGCCCGACGCGACCGATTTCCGGAAGCGTGAAGATGCCCGCAGGCACCACGTGGTAGTTGATTTCGCGCGTATGGCCCACGGCGTTGTCCACCGCAACCTTGCCCTGCGCAGAGGCCACGTGCGCGAGCATCGCCTTGCCGACCACGTCGCCGATGGCAAAGATGCCGGGCACATTGGTCTCCATCCGCTCGTTGACGAGGATCTCTCCTCTGCCGCCCAACCGGATCCCGACCCGTTCCAAACCAAGACCCTTGGAATTGAAGCCGCGCCCGACCGAGACTAGCACTTTCTCGGCCTCCAGCGAGGCGCCGTTCTTGAGCGTCGCTTTGAGCGTGCCGTTTCCACGCTCCAGCTTCTCAACGGTGGTCCCGGTGTGCACCGCCACGCCGCGTTTTTTGAGCTCCCGATCCGTGACGGCCGCAATCTCCTCATCTTCGAGCGGGAGGATGCGCGGCATCATTTCGACCATCATGACCTTCGTGCCGATCCCGCCGTAGAGCGAGGCGAACTCGCAGCCTTCCACGCCGGCACCGATGATCAACAGGCTGGCCGGAATTTCCGTGAGATCCAGCGCCTCCTTGCTCGTGATGATCCGCTGGCCATCAATGGGAAAGAGCGGGAGATTGGGCCAGGAGGAACCGGTGGCCAGGACCAGGGCATCGGCCTGCACCCGAGTCTCGGTGCCGTCACGCTTGGCCACGCGCACGGTCCGCTCGTCCAGCAGCTCGCCGGTCCCGTCGAGGTGTTCGATGCCCCAGGTCTTGAAGAGTGTTGCGATTCCCTTGACGAGGTTCTCGACAACCTTGTTCTTGCGGCTCACCATTCGCGCCAGGTCGTAGCCGACCGGGCCATCCAGCTTCAGTCCGAGCTCACTCGCTTTCTTGGCCTTCTCGCCTAGCTCGACGACCGCCAACAGCGCCTTACTCGGAATGCAGCCCCAGTTGAGGCAGACCCCGCCCAACGCCTGGTTCTCTACGACCGTCACACGCGCGCCCAGTTGAGCCGCCCGGATCGCCGCGACGTAGCCACCGGGGCCAGCTCCAAGGATCGCGATTCTCGGGGAACTTGATGATTTATTCATGTGTTGATTTACTGATTGTTCGGTCAATCAACAGATCATCAAATTGCCAAATCGACCAATTCTCGCGTCATTTCTTCTGCGACGCGAGAAAGGCTTCGTACTGGGCGGCCGTCATCAGCGCATTCGCCTGGGAGGGATCGGACAGCTCGACGACCGCCAACCAGCCCTTCCCGTAGGGATCCTGATTCACGACCTCAGGGTGGTCTTTCAACTCCGTGTTGATCTTCACGATCGTGCCGCTCACGGGCGTGTAGAGCATGGACGTCGTCTTGGTGGATTCGATCTCTCCGATTTCCTGCCCGGCCGTGACCGTGGTGCCCACTTTAGGCAGCTCAATGTAGACAATGTCACCGAGCGCGTCCTGTGCAAACTGGCTGATGCCGAGGGTTGCCTGCTTTCCTTGCACTCGAACCCACTCATGTTCCTTATGATACCGAAGATCTGCCGGCTCCATGTTCCTCCTCTTTTGCGTGGCTCAACCTTAATCTCAGCCTTGACCTGACTGCTGAGAAAGAATTGCGCGATCCTATGGGCCGGGCCGTCTGTTTGTCAAGGAACCGACCGACTGGTCGTCAAATACACCAGCCCGATCCCCTGACCCAGCCGCACCCGATCCACCGCCAGGTGCAACCGGTCACCCAGGCCCAGGAGATCCTCTTCTGGAGCGGGCGCCGTGACCCAGATCCGCTCGGGGCTCCCGATCAGTTCTACCATGCGGCTGATCACAAGCTTGTGGCCATTCTGCCCGACCGACCGCATGCTGGATGGATCGAGGGAGAGGCCCAGCACGGTGAAGAAGTAATCAAACCGGATTCGTTTGGCCTCCAGCAGATCTTCCCCGTATTGGACCAGCCCCTCGAGGGGGTTCGTGACAGTCTGCTGATGGACCTCCAGGACAAATTGCAGCCTGGGAGCGCGCGCACGCAGCGCGCGCATGAGTCGGTCCGTAACTCCGAGGGACGCTCTGGCCTTCCAGCCTGCCCACCGCCAGAATTCTGGCGCATACGAAGGTGCTCGCGCCGGCGCCACCGACTCGGACGCCGGGGCTCTCAGCGGAGCCGGCCCCGACGATGAGAAGAGCGACCCAGGCACCAATTTGATGTCAAACTCGCGTTCGAAGACGCGGGTCCCATATGGACTGAATCCGTCTGCCGGCCCTAGTGGCGCGTCGTTTCTGAATAGCACCCCGTCCACTCCTGTCTCCGCCAGATCGGACAGAAAGCCGGTGAGGTAGTCCTGGAAGGCCGGATGAAAGATATCCAGATACACGGACGGCCGCAGTTGGAGCCTCGTCCGGTCATAGGTCCAATCGTGCCACCCCAGTTGGGGGGCCACCCAGTCCATGCACCGCAGCGTGACGGCTGCAAAGACGGCAAGACCATGCCGGTGCGCGACCGGCACCAGTTGGCCGAACGCGTCATGGAGCATGACGGCTGAGCCGGTTTGAAAAAAGACCCCGGCCGGCTCATGACCCCGTGGTGTCCCGGCATCCAGCAGTAAGGTGGTCGCCCCCGATGCGACCAAGGCAGCTATCCACTGGTCCGGCTCGGGAATCGCACGCAGGGCCTGGGGCGCCACGGCGATGACGGCGAGCGGGCCCGGCCTGGTCGCGACTCCCCTCACCAGCGGCTCCAGACTGGAGATCCGACTCTGCGCCTCGGCCCCGTAGCGTGTCTGGGGACCTCCCTCCGCCAGCACACGGTATTCAGCAAGAGCTGAGTTGAGGTCCCCCGCCTGCTCATAGGACCGCGCGAGCCACCAATGGGCTTCCATCAGATAGGGCGAGTCGGGATAGGTGGTAATCAGTCTTCGGAGCAGTCCAACGGCGGCCTCATAATGTTCCTGAT
The DNA here is from genome assembly GCA_020027965.1 of Nitrospirota bacterium. Classification (GTDB taxonomy): domain Bacteria; phylum Nitrospirota; class Nitrospiria; order Nitrospirales; family Nitrospiraceae; genus JAHRHE01. Next base: position 13,096 of record JAHRHE010000009.1, read on the forward strand.
CGCGCTCGAGACGGGCCAGTTCCAACAGCCTGCCCTGGGCCTGAATCGTCGCCGGAACAGGCGGGCTGGGGCTCCACCACTGCGGCAGCGTGCAGCCGGCGCCGAGCAGCACCACAATGCCCAGGCATGCCGCCAGATAAGAGGGATTGTGAAGGGCCTGCACCGGCGTGGGAGGAGATGGTAGAGGCACCCTCGTGTTGTGGGACACTGATGACCCAACCCGGCGAGTGACCTCACTGGTCACTGCACCCCCAAGTCCATCTCGGGGAAGAAATAGCTGATTTCAAATCGAGCGGTGTCAGGAGAGTCGGAACCGTGGACCGCGTTGTATTCGATATTCGTGCCGTGGACTGCCCGGATAGTCCCGGGATCGGCCTTTTTGGGATCGGTCGTGCCCATGAGGTCCCGATGGCGTTTGATCGCATCGTCACCCGCCAGCACCAGGACCACCACCGGGCCGGACGACATGAACGTCGTCAAGCTCCCGAAGAACGGGCGCTGCCGATGCACCGCATAAAACCCCTCCGCGACGTCCTTCGAAAGCCGTATCATCCGCATCGCGATGGGCCGCAGCCCGGCTTTCTCATAGCGTCCAATGATGTCGCCGATCACGTCCTTCTTGACCGCATCCGGCTTGATAATCGCCAAGGTCCGTTCGACCATGCTGTAGGACATCCTCCCGATGGCAAGGTACTGCCTTCACACTTCCCGCAGGCATTGTAGTGAAAGGTAACGGTGAGTTGCAAGGGCGGTCGAGGCGAGAGAACTACCTAATCTGAGGTTGTGCGCCGCACAGTCCCGACTCAGGAGCGAAAGCGGGTGGCGAGTTCGTGTGGTTTGAACACGCCGCGCTCGGTGATGATCGCGGTGACATACTCCGCCGGCGTCACGTCAAAGGCCGGGTTCAGGACGTCCACGCCCAGCGGGGCGACCGGCGCGCCCCCGCACACTGAGGTGACTTCCTGCGGCGCGCGCTGCTCGATCGGAATCTCCTCCCCGGACCGCGTGGCGAGATCGATGGTGGAATGCGGGGCGGCCACGTAAAACGGGATGCCATGGGCTTTGGCCAGCACTGCGACGGAGTAGGTGCCGATCTTGTTGGCGACATCCCCATTGGCGGCAATCCGGTCGGCGCCCACGAGGCACAAATGGATTCGCCCCTGCCGCATCAATGCCCCGGCCATACTGTCCGTGATCAAGGTGACCGGGATCTTGTCCTGCATCAGTTCCCAGGCCGTGAGGCGCGCGCCTTGGAGGACGGGCCGGGTCTCGTCCGCCAGCACCCGGATCTTCTTCCCCTGCTCCCAGGCCGCACGGACCACGCCCAGTGCGGTCCCATACCCGGCCGTGGCTAACGCGCCGGCATTACAATGCGTGAGGATCGTCTGCCCGTCACGGATGAGCTCGGCCCCGTGCCGGCCCATCGCCTTGTTCATCGCAATGTCCTCCTCCAGGATTCGCTGCGCCTCGTCCAGGAGCCGGCGCTTAATCACCGCGACCGGCTCGCCGCGCAAGCCCGCCAGCGCCCGCTTCATCCGTTCGATGGCCCAGAAGAGGTTCACGGCGGTTGGCCGCGTCGCCGCCAGATGGTCGCAGATCCCCATCATCGCCTTGGCGAACTCTTCATAGCGAGCCTCGGCCAAGGACTGAGCGCCCAGCGCAACTCCCAGGGCAGCCGTCACCCCGATCGCGGGCGCGCCGCGCACCTTCATTTCCCGAATCGCCCGAGCTACCGTCTCGTAATCCCGACACACCAGGACCTCAACCTGCTCCGGCAGCCGGCTTTGGTCAAGCAGCCGAACGGTCCCATCTCGCCATTCGACAGTCGGTATCATCCGCGGTCCTCTGAGATCATCGACCGGACTTGACTCGACCTGATTCTTGGATCACTACCTAGCGTGCCTCTTCTTTCTCTCGATGGGCCGGCCGCCCCCGGAACTCCATAATCGTGACTATTATCACGATCAAGGCCGCTTGGGCCAGCAGCATGATGGCTTCAGCGGTCTCCGCCTTGCGCACCACCATCGCCGCAAGACCCAGACAGACGGTCAAGGCGAAGATCATGGCCACGCTGGCCTGCTGGCTGGACAGAGCCCGCTCCAGTCGGTGGTGCAGATGGTCTTTGCCGACATAGTCGAGCCAACCCTTTAGGCTCGTCACTTTTCCGGTGGCGATTCGCTCCACGGTAATATGAATCATGTCATAGACCAGTACGCCGAAGATCAGGAGCGGATTACTGAACGATACAATGGGATTATTATTGGCCCAATTGCCTTTGACCGCCAGACAAGCCAGGGTAAATCCCATGAAGGTCGAGCCGCCATCGCCCAGGAAGACCAGCGCGTGCCCCTTCAGTCTGAAATTATAGGGGAAGAATCCCATGCCGGCTCCGATCATCGCAACTGCCAGCCAGCCCAACCCCGGCTGTTCGGTCTGGAAGGCCACCATTCCCATGAACAGAGACAGCAGAATCGCCAAACCGGTCGCCAGCCCGTCCATGCCGTCGAAGAAGTTGAACGCGTTGGTGATCCCTACGATCCAGAGCAGGGTCAAGAGGGTATTGAGGGTCTCGCCGAGTGGGCCTGAAGGAAAGAGCGTGAGCACTTTTCCCGTGTGGATCACCAGACCGGCGCCGACGATCTGAGCCGACAACTTGAACCAGGCGGGCAACTCCAGGACATCGTCCGCTATGCCGACGATCAACAACAACGACCCCGCGATCAGGATCGCCACCATCCAGTCGGCCAGGATCGAGTTGATCAAGACCGACCCGATGAATCCGAGGTAGACCGCCAGCCCGCCGATGCGCGGGGTCGGTTCCCGGTGAATCTTCCGTTCAGCCGGATGGTCCACAAAGCCTAGCCGTTGTCCAAGCCAGATCATGAGTGGAGTGAGTGCGAACGAGGTGCAGAACGACAACAGGAGAACGTAAAGCCAGCGGTCGCCCTGATGGATGAAGAACTCCCGGACCCCCGGCACCAGCAACACCATGACCCCGATCAACCCGGCCACGGCGCCCGGTGTGATCCAGCGCACTTCCTCACGATCAGAGGGCTTCATTGCAGCTCCTCACACACGGTGTGGATGGTGCGCGTCACTTCCTCATCGGTCATCGATGGATAGAGGGGCACGGACAGCGCCGACGCGCTTGCCTGCTCGCTCTCCGGAAAACCATCCAGATCAAGGTAACGATGGAGCGGACGGAACACCGGGCGGCGGCACTGCACGCCTCGACGCTCCAGCCGCGCCAACACGTCATCCAGCGAGCGCCCGGAGGGTACCACCCTCACCACGTATCGATAAAAGACATGAGTGCGGCCCTCCGGGATGCACGGCAGGACGAGGCCGGTCGTGGCGAAGGCGGCCTGGTAACGCACTGCCATTCGGGCGCGCCGATCCAAAAAGAACTGGAATTGGGCGAGTTGCTGCAGACCCATGGCGGCCTGGAGGTCCGTCATCTTGCGGTTGTACGCCGCCGCTTCCAGCGTTGGCTGCTCATCGTACTCTCGTAGCGCCCGGCCTTTTTCGAGGATCTCCGAATCGTTCGACAGGAGCATCCCCCCCTCCCCCGTGCACAGTAGCTTCGTCGCATAGAATGAACAGATCGCGACGTGTCCGACACTGCCGACCTGGCGGCCCTGCTCGGTCGCGCCCAAGGTCTGGGCACAATCCTCAATGAGCGGCACGCCGAGTCCCTGCAGCCGGGACAGGTCGGCCGGTAGTCCGAACAGGTGCGGGACGATGACGGCGCGAGTCCGGGGTGACAGCGCTTTCTCGGCTCCCGCCGGATCGATCGCATACGTATCCGGCTCGATGTCCACGATGCGCGGACGCGCGCCCACCCGGACAGTCGCCAGCCAAGGTGCGGTGCAGACATAGCTGGGCAGGATCACCTCATCGCCGGGACACACTCCTAAGGCCAATAGCGCCAGCTCCAGAGCGACGGTCCCCGAACCCACCGCCACACCGCCCTGCACTTCCAGCAGAGCAGCCATCCCGCGCTCGAATGCCTCGACACGGGGGCCTTGCGCCACCTGTCCCGATCGGAGGACGTCGGTCAGCGCAGAGATTTCTTTGTCTCCGATCGTCGGTCTCGAATGCGGGATGACGTGCGAAGCCATCATCAAGCTCCAATATTAATGAACAGCCGCAAGGGTACGAATCCTTCCGCGTTCCGGACCCTGCCCTGGATCCCACGGAAGTGTGCCGAGGATCGAATGATATCCACGATGGTCAACCCTTCGATATTGGTCTTCCTCACCTGGGACTCGTGCGCGCAGAGCGCCTGCACTTTGTCATTTAACACGGCGTCGATGTCCACGAAGACCGTCGGGGAGAAGCTCTGGGTGGTGGGCCCCTCGTAGAACAGCACATTCTTGGTGTAGCGAGTGGCGGTCACGGTGCTGAGGGCCAGATGCCGGTGATCCTGGTGGGTGTCGTCATGAAAATTGACGAAGATGAAATGCGGATCCACCTCGCGCACCACCCGCTCAATCTTCTGGATCAGAGCCCGATCGACCGGCAATCTCGTATCGGGATAGTTTCCCCAGTAGATCCGCTCCACGCCGAGAATCTTGGCAGCCTTCTCCTGCTCCACCCTGCGGCCACCACGCCCGGCCCCGCGCTCCCCCTCCGTCATCACCATCAAGAAGATGCGGTGGCCGTTCCTCGCGTACTTCGTCAGGGTCCCCCCACATCCGGCCTCGATGTCATCGGGATGCGCCCCCAGCGCCAGGATCCGCATCCCTGTCGTGTCGCCTTTCTTCACGGGTACCTCCCCATTCGGAACCAGCCTCTTTCCGATACATACTCAAGTAAAACTTGAATGATCCATCTACTCCGGAACCTAACCCTTCACCTCAACTTGGGTCTGCCTCGATTCTCGTACTCCGCAAGCGATCAAGGGCTTCATTACCGCAGGTGAACAGGAGATCAATTGCCGCCATGCCGGGCACGAATGGCTCATAACACTGCTGGTAGACCGGATGCCGGAAGTCCTGCACCTCGATCCGCAGTCCGGAGGTCTCAAACCGGGGCATGTCCATATAGCCTGCCGCCCCAGCCCCGGCCAGATAGTGCGTGGCCCCAACCGTCCGGCAGATGTCGATCAACCGGTCGGTGGCTTCCTCCCGGAGCATCATCTCCGACGCCAACCGGATGGGGGTCTTGATGCCGAAGGCATCCAGTAGCCACCGAATAACGGCCAGATTGAGATCAGCCAATTGCTCCCAGGGCTGCCGATAGAGGGCACGCAATCCTTCGAAGAACCGAGTGCGATGCCTCGCTCGTTCATAGTGCATTTCGATCGCGCGAAGATGTTTGGCCGGCCAGTCCACGGTCGGGTTGATGCGGACGTCGTTCAGTTTCTGACCGAACTTCTGAAGAATCGGGACTGTGACCCATTGCCAGCCCTGCGCCGTCCGGATGCGATTCCGGTTCTGCCACTCCTGCTTCTTGAACTGCACTGTGTCCAGGACCACAAACAGGTCCGCCTGGTCAATCTTGTCCAGATAGCCGAGCCACGGTAAAAACTGCGGTTGATGAATGGCAACTCTCATCCAGGGCCCACGAAGACCGGGTTGCTGAGGAGCTCCGCCTCCCCCTTGATCTCCAGCCGGTAAGCCACCCACTCTCCCGGCGGGACCCCGGAGTCAGCCACCTCGTTCACAAAGGGCGTGTGGCTTTCGAATCGAGCGACAACCTGCCCGGACCGGATCAGGGTTACCTTGATCGGATGCCTGCCCTGGTCGGTCGCGGAGATGGCCATCCGGACAACGAGATCCCGCGATCCTTGGGGGTACAGCACCTCACCACTCTCCGCGCCACGCGCTCCACCTTGGCACTCGACCCGGAACCGGTCCAGTCTCAGCCCGTACTCCCTGCGGTACTGATGGAGTGCATAGTAGCGACCGGCCCGCAGGGCCTGGAGCAGCCCCCGCTGCGTGCGCTCAGGCGCCCACAAGATCGTCAAGACCTGGTCGAGTTCCTTGCGATCATGCCCGGGCCCGTGGAAGGCCAGTTCCCCGACCGCAAACGGCAGCGTGGCTCGCTCCCCCATCAGGAACCGGGCAATGGCCTGGTCCCAGACTCCCCCCGGTGTGGTTGCCGTTCGATTATCCTGGTAGATACCGCCGAACCCTGTGTAGCCGGTCGTCAACAGCAGGGCTTCGGGGTAGGGTTCGGTCGTGACCGTCACAGTTCCCAGCGGAGCGAAGGAGAACCGGTTGAAATCTCTCGCCTCCGGCATGGACCAGACCACCACCCCTCCGCGGGCAGTGACGGCATCAATCAAGGCTTGGTACGGACGATAGCCTAGTCCCTCCTCATACAGACTGAAGGCCGACTGGCTGAACGGCCAGGCATTCAGCAGGAGGAGCGCCGCAATGCCGGCTATCATCACCGCCGGTCCGCGGTAGCGAGCGGTCGCCCCATAGGTCAGGATGCCTACCCGCGCGTTCCCAACACGGCGACAGGTCCAGAGCCATGCAGCCGGGACAAACAGGAGGCCCGGCAGGACATTCGGCAGGCTCTCCCATCCGTACTGACGCGCTGCCGGATTGCCGGCAACCGGTAGCGCAAGATAGTCCTCGGCGCGGGCGAGTCCCACCACCAGCACATTCCTTTGAGAGTTGTGCATCGTGAGCGTCCCGTCCAGCAGCGAGCCGGTCCAGTAGTAGTGCGGGGCCACCTCCACGCCGGGAATCAACAGCACACGAGGATGGCGCGACTGTGCTTCCCGGATCTCGGCAAGGAACCGCTCCACGCCGTATTCCAGCACGGACGGCACGCGAACCGTATAGCGGATCACTCCCCGCAGCGGGGGCAGACCATACTCATAGCGGAGGACCAGATTGTCGGAGAGGACCACGGCCTCCACCCCAAGCCGCTCCGCCTGCTCGGCCAACTCGTCAATGCTCAACGCGCCCGTGCTGGCCTTGCTATGGATGTGGAGCGCGGCGATCAGCGGCTGGAGAGTGGTCTCCGCACCCGCCGCAGCGAGAACCGGTCCGACCACGGCTACCGTGCCCAGCAGGAAGAGACCCAACGCCGCGCCGTGCACCGCCCTGGCCGGTGGGGAGGCGGCAAGCAACCACCACGTCGACCGGGTGGCCTCAGGCTGATTCACGGAGGGCTGCGTCATAGACACCTTCCACCGCACGTACCATCGCGGTGACCCCAAACCGGGCGCCGATGCTCTCACTGGCGGCCGCACCCAGCCCCTTGGCCCACGCCGGCCGCTGAATCAACTCGGCGATCGCCGCCGCCAGCGAAGACGCATCCCCAGGGGGCACCAGCAACCCGTTTCGCCGATCCTTCACGATCGCAGGGATCCCACCGACCCGTGTGGCGATCACAGGGCGTCCCGCCGCCATGGCCTCGATGAGCGCGCGCCCCATGCCCTCATTCAGCGAAGGCAACACGAATAGGTCCATGGCGGCCAGGCACTCCAGCACATCGGTCCGCTCGCCCAGCAAGCGGACCGAGTCTCCGACGCCGAGCGCGGACGCCAGGGTGGCGAGGTCCTCGCACAGCTCGCCGCCACCCACAACAACGACGTACAGCCTCGGGTGGCTGGGTTTCAGCCTGCTGAGGGCCTCGATCAAGTAGCGGTGCCCCTTTACCGGAGTGAGCCAACCGACCGACCCGATGACAAGTGCATCCGGCGGACAGGCAAACCCATCAGGACGCTGACCGACCGCCCCGGCTGCGCTCTTGAACCGCTTCACGTCGATCCCGCTGGGGATTACCGTAAAGCGGCCCGCCCGGCCAACGCGTCGCTCGAGATAGTCGTCCCGCTCCGCCTCGGTGAGCGCAATCAACCTGATCGTCACCTTCGCCAGCAGCCGCTCGACCTGTAAAAAGAACCATGACCTCAGCCGCCCAAAATGCCCGTAGAAGACATGCCCGTGCGGGGTGTGGATGATCACCGGCACTCTGGTCAGCCAGGCGGCCAGCCGGCCCAGCACGCCGGCCTTGGAGGTGTGCGTATGCACAATAACCGGCCGCTCCCGACGGAACAACGCGATGAGCTGGCCCAGCGCCCTGAGATCCTTGATCACGTTCAATTCTCTCGTGAGGGCCATCACACGGTGCACTCGTACGCCCGCCGCTTCCAGTCGGCGAGCATTCTCTTCGCTTGCTTTCGCACCTCCCTGAGCGATCCAGCGGCCCGGCGGGCCGTCGGCGACCAGCGGGTCATAGCGCGAGCGATCGTGCCCCAAGGCGGTAAGGAGCGTATTCTGCGCCGAGCCGCCCCAATCCAGCCGCGTGATCACATGGATCACCTTCCGCGGCATCATGGTCGGCTGAAGCTTCTTCCTCACTCCTTACTCCTCCCGCCTGCCCTGAGCCCTGTGGTTCGACGGGCTCACCACCCTGAGCTTCGTCGAAGGGTCGAAGGGCCTACTCGACCGCTTCGCGCAGGATCACTTCCAGCCGATCCGTGTGCCGAACCCAGTTGTACTCTTCCTCGACTAGCGCGCGGCACTTGATCGAGAGTCGTTCCTGCTCTCCTGGCTGGTCACGGAACCGGCGCAATATCCGGCGGAGGGCCGAGGCCAAAGCCGCCCCGTCGGTGCCGTCCGCGATCAAACCAGGATCTACACGGGCCAGCACCTCTGGGATCGCCCCAACCGGCGTCCCGAGTACCGGCGTGCCGCACGCCATTGCTTCCACCGTCACCAGTCCGAACCCTTCCAGCTCCTGCGTGGGCATCAGCACCAGATCGGCCGCTTGATAGTAGAGCGGCAGCTCCTGCTCGGCGACATACCCCAACAACCGGACGCGATCGGTGAGCTTTAGGTCACGGATTCGTTGCTCGAGCGACGACCGCAGCACGCCGTCGCCTCCGACCAGCACCTGGAGGTCTTGCCCTTCCTCACCCAGCCGCGCAATGGCCTGAACCAGGTTCTCAAGACCCATGCGTGGCACCAGGTTCCGGACCGTGAACAAAACCACCTTGTTCAACGGCAACTTGAGTCGCCGCCGGACTTCGGACGGATCGGCCGGCGGATGAAAGCGGACCGGATCGGCGGCCCCGGGCACAATTCGGAGCCGGCTCTCCGGCAGGCGGTGCGACTCCATGACGCGTTGTCGCATAAACTCGCTGAGCACCACGATTCGCCTGCAGCGGCGCATGACGACACGCTCGCTCCACTGGCGCACCCATGTGTTGAGCGCGTGGCGCGCTCGTTCCAGACTCGTCGTACCGGGGGATGTCCGCGAACGGTACTCCTCATGGGCCAGCGAGTGACAGACATATATCCACCCGCCGACCTGCCTGGTGCGGCATAGGATCGGGCCGAGCCCGCCCAGGGATTGATGGATCACGGCCACGTCCCACCGGTGACCTGCCCGGGCCTGGTCCAGGGCCGCGATCGATCGCAAAACCGAGGACAAGACAAACGCCGCCTCGTTCCGCCTCGAGACGTCGTAGCGAGACTCCACGACAGAGCCGATGGTGACCTGCGGGAGACGATCGCCGGCCGGAGCACGCGCGACCACCCGGACCCGGTGGCCGCGCTGCTGCAGCCCCAGCGCTTGCTCGCGCAAGACCCGTTCGGCACCTCCGATCACCACCACCGCCGACACCTCCGCCAGCATGAGAACGTTCATGGCAGAATTGTCGATTATTGATTTGCCGATTGATTCATTGTCCTGCCCGGTCACTTTCAATGATTCAATGACTCAATGAAACAATGATTCAATGCTTCTCTAGCCAGAGCTCCAAGACGAGCAGGGCATAGAGCTGATCGGCCAAATTACGGCGACCGGCTTCGTGCGTCTCGATCACCCAGCGGACATACTCCGGTTTCAGGTAGCCGCGCCGTTTGACCCTACCCTCCGACAAGAGATCACGGACCATCTCCCTCAGATCCTCCCGGAGCCAGCGCGCGATCGGCACCTGGAATCCGAACTTCGGACGGGCGAGAATTTCCGCGGGCAGGGCCCGGGTCAGCGCACGTCGCATAAACGACTTCAACCGGAATCCCTTGAGCCGCTTGGACGCGGGAAGCCCACACGCGAAGGAGAGCAGCACATGGTCGCAGAATGGCACCCGCAGCTCGAGTGAATGCGCCATACTCAGGCGGTCACCCATGCGGAGAAGATCGTCGGGAAGGTAGGTCTGCAGATCTAACCCCATCGCCCGATCGGCGGGCTCCTCCGACGGCCAGTTGGTGAAGGCCAGCGGATACTCGTCCGTGAGCGATGCCGGGCCGACCTGATCGATCTGATCCTGGAACTCCGGAGTGAAGAGAGACGAGTCCCATTCCGGCGGCCGAAAGGTCACCCACCGGACGTACTGCTCCGCAATCGGGCGATACCCATCGCGCAAAAATCGCTTGAGGCGACTCCCTTGATCTCTATTGGTGTTCCCCTCCGGAATGTGTGGGGCGAGGTGTGTGGCCACCCACTGGCGCACCGCCTGCGGTACCTTGGCATAGCGCCCCGCCGCGCGCATGCCCAGGTAGCGCGGATAGCCCCCGAACAGCTCATCGCCCCCGATCCCGGACAAGGCCACCGTCACGGACCGCCGAGCCAATTCCGATACCAGATAGGTCGGGATCGCCGAGGAGTCTGCGAACGGTTCGCCCATGGCTGTCACGATCCGCGGCAGCAGTTTCACAGCATCCGGGCGAAGCCGCTCTTCGGTGTGTTCGGCGCCGAAGTGGGCCGCCAGACCGCGCGCGGCTTCCAGTTCGTTGTACGGCTGGTCCGCCTGGTCGGCGTATCCGATGGAGAAACTGCGGATCCGTCCGCTGTGGACGGCCCGCATCATTGCCAGGATCGCGCCGGAATCCAGACCGCCTGAAAGAAACAGCCCGAGGGGAACGTCGCTGACCAAGTGGGCCCGTACGGTCTCCCGCAGCACGTCGAGAAAATCCTGCTCGAGACTAGAAACCGCGCGCCCTTTCCCAGGCGCCTGCCCTGAGCTCTGTGGTTCGACAGGCTCACCACCCCGAGCTAAGTCGAGGGGTCGAAGAGCACCGTGCCACGACGATGTCGGATGGAAGTACCGCCGCGTCTGGACTCGGCCTCTCACCACCCTCAGCAGTTCTCCCGGGCGGAGTTGCTGGATGCCCTCGAAAATTGTCCCGGGACCTGGCACGTAGAGCAGGGTCAGGTACTGGGCCAGCGCCCGAGGAGACACCGAGCGCGGTGACAGGGCTGGCAGCAACGCCGGCACCTCGGACGCAAACGCGAGCCCGCCACCCACTTCGTCCGGCTGAACCGCATAATAAAGCGGTTTGATCCCCAACCGGTCGCGAACCAACAACAAGGTCTGACGTCCACGGTCCCAAAGCGCGTAGGCAAACATCCCGCGGAGCCGGTGGACGCCCTCCTCGCCCTCCTGCTCATACAGATGTACCAGCACTTCGGTGTCGCAGTTCGAGGTAAAGCGGTGTCCTTTGCCAACCAGTTCCTCGCGGAGCTCCCGGTAATTATAGATTTCTCCGTTCAGCACGACCCAGATCGTGCCCGTCTCATTGGTCATCGGCTGATGCCCGCCCGCCGGGTCGATGACACACAACCGTCGCACGCCCAGCGTCACACCCGGCTCGTGATGCTGCCCCTCTTCATCTGGTCCGCGGTGCTCGAGCCGACTCAGCATCCGCTTCAGCACCGCTTGATCGCGCTCTCCGAGATAGCCGCCGATTCCGCACATCAGTCGTGTCACCATTCGCCTACCGTCAAGGCACGGTGGCGATTACTCGGTCTTCTCCCCGCCCGCCCGCCCCCGTCCCTCCAGCTCCTGACGCTCCCGCTCATGAGCCGGCGAGACGTTCTTGGGCGGAACGTCCACTGGTTCATAACGCGTCTGCTTGGAAGTACTTACCGAATCGAACATGAACTTGATGCCCAGCACCGCCAGCGCCGCGATGAAGCAGAGCGTGATGGCCAGAGCCCAGAACCGAATGGAGTCTCTCCACCGGGTTCTCCGGAACTGATGAATCGGTCTCATCCCACGCTCCTAGGATTCCTGCGGCCGCGCCGCAGCTTCGAATGAAGGCGCAAGGACCACCCGCCGACCGGTCAACCCATAGAGGGCCTGAGCGCCTATCCAGAGTCCCATGCCCGCCGCCCTCCATACCAGCCTCCTGGCCGGACGCTCTGACAAATGGATGGGGGCCAGGCTGGTCCTCGAATTCCTCAGTGAGAGGGGCTCCAACCCGACCGAGCGGAGGAGCGTGCGAACCGCTCTCGGGGTATACACGAACAAGTGAAAGGCCTGCTGGAATTGCAGGCCCAGCCGCTGGGCCGTCCGACGGAGGGGGACATGAAATGCGCCGTTCGAAACACGAATGAGCACCACCCCACGCGGTGCCAAGGCCTGCTTGACCCGACGGAGCACGGCGACAGGGTCGGAGACGGTCTCGAGGACATTGACCAAGGTGATGGCGTCATAGCGGTCGCCTGCGTCCTTAGGACGGGGCGAAAGGTTGAGCCAATCATCGGGAAGCATGGTGATTCCGCGACGAGCTGCCTGTTCAGCCGCTTGGCGGGACAACTCCAGGCCATAGCAGGTCCAACCGGCCTTGCGACACAGGGCCAGGAACCTGCCATCCCCGCATCCGATGTCCAGCAGGCGGCCCGGCGGGACGCGATGCCACGACAAATGCCCTAGCACGCTGGAGTAGACCGGGCTGCGGTCCGAACTGCTCTCGACCTTCCCATAGGCCGCGGTGTAGGAATCCCGATAAAACTCCCTGACCGCATGAGCGGTCGGTCTCGGGCTGAGAAACATCAAGTCGCAGGACGGACAGCGCCAGTACTGTCGCGTGGGCGTCCGGAATACTTCCCGCGCCGGGAGCGCGCTCCCACAGGGGCAGGAGATGGTTTCCGAACGATCCTCGAACACCAAATGCCGCGACCGCCCTGACTTCGTCATCCGTGCACTCCTTGCGGTGCCGCGGTCGTAGCCCGCCGTTCGCGTCGTGTCTCTTCAAACAGCGTCACGGTTTGAGCCGCCATTCGATCCGCTGTGAATCGGTCCCGGACCACCTGAGCGCCTCGCCGGCCCATCTCTGCGGCTCGAGCCGGATCCCGCAGGATTTCCCGAATCTCCCGTGCCAGTGCGTTCGAGTCGCGGGGCGGCACGAGCCGCCCGGTGCTGGCATGCTCGACCAATTCCGGCACACCGTTGACCCGTGAGGCCACGACCGGACAGCCGACCGCCAGCGCCTCCAACAGCACGAACGGGAACCCCTCCGACACCGACGGAAGCACAAGCAGATCAGCCCCCGCAAGAATGGCCGGGATATCCCGGCGTACTCCCGCAAAGAGACAGCAGGCTCCGATCCCCAGGCGAGTCGCCTCTGCCACGATCGTCTGCTCGAGCTCGCCTTGCCCGACAATCAGGCACTTGAGGTGCGGCCACTCCGCCAGCAGTTGGGGCAGCGCGTGCACCAGATACCGGTGCCCCTTTTGTTCGGTCAGCCGGCCAATGACCACCAGCAGAGGGCCAGGTCCCACCCGGAACTCGGTCCGGATGGCCAATCGATCGGAGGGTGGCTTCAGTGTCGTGAGGTCAATGCCGTTGTAAATAGTCACGGTTTGGTCGGGGTTGCACGCGGCCCTGGCGATCATGTCCTGGCGCAAGTCCTCGGACACGCAAATGATGCGATTCGCCAGTCGGATCACCTGGCGCAGGATCGCTCGGTACATCCAGCGTTTGGCTGCGCTAATCGGGTAGTCCTGCAGCGAATTATGAATGGTCGCGATGATCACGGGAACGCCGGCCAGCCGCCCGGCGAGGCAGCCGTACGCACTCGAGCGGAGGCCGTGGGTTTGAAGAATGCCCACACGCTCGCGCGCCAACAGTCCCGCGAGTCGGACCAGTGCCACAGGATTCACCAGAGGGGACAGATGCACGAGTCTGGCTGACACACCCTGCTGTTCCATAGATTCCTTGAACGGGCCGGGCTCCGGACAGATCAACAAGGGGCAAAACTGCGCTCGATCGAGCCGACTCATCAGCAGTTCGAGATAGCGCTCGCCGCCCCCATAGGCGGCCGATCCCGCCAGCTCCGCGAGCACGACAGGGCCCTGCCCTGAGTCATTCGACAGGCTCATGACAGGCCTGGTCGAGGGAGCTTGCCCTGAGCTTGTCCCTCGACCCTGCTCGGGACGGGTCGATCGGGTCTGCCCTGAGCCTCCCGAACGGGTCGAACGGGTCACGAGGGTTTCCTCCCGACAATCAGCAGGCTGCCCCTCAGATGGGGCACTGCGAAGAAGGGGACCTTGGCGAGATCAATGAGCCGCTGCTTGGCCTGCTGTACACAGTCCTGTGTATCCTCCCCGAGAAAGAACCGCTGCTCCACCACCCCAAAACCTGTCTGGGCGAGCATCTGGGCCAGCTCGCCCATGGCGTACTCCCGCACGTGGGGTTGCCACTCATCATCCGGATTGTCGTATCCCGGCGGCGCCAGACGATCGTGCGGCGTCCGGCCGATCAGTAACTTGAAGACATTCCCGATGCGCGTCACATTGGGCGTCGTGATCACCAGGTGGCCTCCGGGAGCCAGGATCCTGAAGGCCTCGCCCAGCAGGTGAAACGGCGAGGCGAGATGCTCGATGATCTCCAGCGCGAACACCAGGTTAGCGGCGCCGTCATCCATTGGAACTGCGAGGGGGTAGGGTTTGGCCGAAAATTGGCGATTCGATGGATCCAGATTCACCGTCAGGATTTCGGCACCGCAATCCTCGCGCATGAAGGTGACAAACGCCGGCTTCGTCATCAGGCCCGCTCCGACCAGCCTGATCTCTTTGGACGGATGAAGCGCTCGGAGGAGGCGGAGCAGGCTCCCTGGGTAGGGACCGAGATCCACCACGGTGCCGGAGGCAGGCAAGCGGCAGAGACCGGCCCGCAGCGCCAGGTAAAAACGGTCCCGACACTTGAGGGCATGGTGCATCGGGCGCGCAAACCTGGCATCCGCGTCGCCGAAGAGCTCGTACCGGGACGGCCGATAGGCATCCATCACGTCGCGGAAGGCCCGTTGAGTCAACCGGTGCAGCATGGTGTCCTCGCCACGTCGGCAGTCCCGTCCGTTTCGTACAGCGCGAACGAGTTATATGCGGGCTCGGCACGATCTCGCACCACGAGTCGCCACGTGGGCGGCGGGTTGAAAACATAGTCCGGGAGTAGTGCGCTTCGTCCGACGGGTCTCCCGATCGTGTCGTAGAACAGATAGCGATCGTGGAGCACCACATAGGCAGCCGGCAACACGGTCGGGTCCGGCGCCTCCCAGAGATACCGCAGGCGGCCCGAGCCGACACCGTTGGGTCGGCTGTAATAGTTAAAGCCGGTCTGGAATCGGAGGTGATAGTTCAAAAACATGGCCCACCGAAAGTGCGGCACATAGATCGGCCGTTCAGGGTGCCCTTGAACGGCCGCGGCGACCAGCACATAGGGTCGCGCGTCGTCCTGGAGGTTCTGCCGGACCCGAACGGCCCCATAGAGCGAAGTGAGCGCAAGCCCGACGATCACCGCAGCCACTGCGGCTCGCCGCCACACCGGCCGGTTCACTGATGCGGCTACTGACCCCAGCAGCGACGAAAGACCATACGCGCTCAGCAGCACGAGCGGCGGGGAGATGAGCGACATATAATGGTAGCTCTTGACGATCGGCACATACCGCAAGAGCGTCATGCTGCCGAATTCCAGATACAACAGCGGGGGGATGGCCCAGAGCAGCAGCGGCGCGAGGCGACCGAGGTCTTTGCTCCATGCCGCCATGGCCACCCCCCCGAGCGCCGCGTACACGAAAAACCCGAATCGGGCCAGGCCGCCCAGGTCCAGCCCAAACATGGCCCGCGGGTAATAGGCCCAGGAGGTGGGCCCCTCGGGAGCCGGTCCGACGTAGAGCTCGTTGAGCCTCTGAATCACCGTAGCCCGGTACATGGGATCCCCGGTCTGCGCCCAGTAGTAGATCGCTTCGACCGCCAAGGGGGCCAGACAGCCCAGCAGGACAGCCAGCAGGCCGGCAGCCCACCGGCGCCGGTAAAGGGCCAGACAGGAGAGCGAGACCAGGAGCAGGACGCAGGATTCGCGCGCCTGAACCGCAAGGCCCACGCAGACTCCACTCACGGCGAAGAAAGCCATTCGCTTTGGGGTCGCCAAGCCTTCATCCCCGGCCACCCAGAAGGCTAAGACCGAGCCCGCAGACAGCATCGGAATGAAGCTGTCAGGTCCGACCAGTGTGGCTTCCGGGAGGTCCAGTGGAAAGAACACATACAACAGCCCGGCCAGGAGCGCGGTCCGTTCATCGAGCAGCCGGGACCCGAGTCGAATGATCAGCCAGAGGGTCACCAGAGAACAGACGATCGGAAACAGGGCCGACGACCAATCGCTCACGCCGACCACCTTGTAGGCCAGCGCAGTCGGCAACAACACCGTGTAACGAAACCCGTAGAACATGGTTTCTGCCTGGACGTCATACTGACCGGTGGCGATGTTGTAAGCTTGATGGGCATAGGCATAGGCATCGGACCCGCGAACCCCTCCAAAGAACAGTCCGACCCGCACCGCAAGCGCGGCGGCAATCAGCACCAGCGTCCATCCCCTCCCTCGCAAACGCGTCATCAGGTTCCGTCCTTAGTACCGTTCCAACTGGCTTCGTCACAATAACAAGAATAGTCCCTGAGAAACCGGCCGGCCATCTCGTTGGCCCGATTGAGGGCCAACCAATCGGCACGGCACTAGAAGCCCAGCATATCCAGCACCAGACGACCCAAGAACAGGTATCCCTTGCGGTAGGTGGGCAGCTTGGACCGGCCCCACTTCCGCAGACATTCATGGCTCGCTACCTCCGTGACGCGATACCTCTTCCTGAGGCAGCGCGTGACCATTTGCTGCTCGATGTCGAAGTCGTCGGCAGTCAGGTCCAAGCTGGTGGCCGTGGATCGCCTGATGGCGCGGAATCCGTTGAGTGCATCGGTGATCCTGACGTTCCATCGGTAATTGATCGCGAGCGTGATGATGCCGCCGCCGACGCTGCGTAGGTAATTATCCAAATCGCCACGCCATTCGTCGCTTCCGCCTCGATGCCGAGAGGCGACCACCAGATCAGCCTCATCGCTGAGAATCGGTGCCAAGAGGGCCGGGATTGAGGTGGGATCGTGGGATCCATCCGCGTCCATAAAGACCAGGATGTCCCCATGCGCTTCCGCGATTCCCAGCTTGAGGGCAGCGCCCTTGCCCCGGCCATTGTCCTGGATGACACGCACGCCGGCCTGTTGCGCGAGATCGGCTGTCCCGTCCGTCGAATGGCCATCCACCACCAGAATCTCATCAACATAGGGCTTCACCCACTGCAGCACCTGCCCGATACCCGCCGCCTCATCTCTCGTCGGAATGATGATGGTCACGCGCTGGGGAATCGTCATCTCGTGCTTTCCTCCGGCCTGTTGCTCGCCGCCACGGCGACGAGCATGTCCAGCGGGAGCTTGAACGGAGCGCGACCCAGTCCACGCCACCACCCAACCGCCCCCTGGGCCACTGCGGTCAGGACCGGATTCGTGCTGCCCGTGAGCGACAGCACGTAGTCCAGCGTCAAGACCTTGGAGGTGCGTGTGAGGAGACGCAGCAAGCAAAACCCCGCTCGCTCAAGTAAGACACGCAGCGTCGCCGGGGTGAAATAGGTCAGGTGCTCCGGAGGACGGACCCACGGGTGCCGCGCCCCCATCAGTCGCGGGAGCCACCCGGCCATGTTCGGAGTCTCGACAAGCAGGATGCCGCCTGGACCGAGCAGTCTCCGGGCCTGGGTGAGACACTTGCCCGGGCAAGTCACATGTTCCAGCACGTCGAGCATCGTCACCACATTGAACCGACCGGACGAGAACGGGGCCTCTTCCAAGCGGCCGCTCACCATATGGACCTGCCGCTCGCGAGCCGCATGACGCGCCGCGGTCGTCGAGGGCTCCAGTCCCACGGCGTGCCAGCCCGCCGCCTGGGCGGCTTCGACCATGAAGCCGCCGCCAGCTCCCACATCCACCAGCCAGCCCGTTGCACAGAAGGGCCGGATGAGGTCAAGCCGTAAGCGCGCCGTGGCGATCTTCATCTCGGGAAAGTGCAGATGCTGTGCCCCGGCCGCGTTCGCTCGCTCGCCTTGGTAATACTGCGTTCCATACCAGGCCGCAAGCCAGTCTGCGGTGGGCCTCGGGTTCACGTAACGGAGCCCGCAGTTCGGACACCCCACCACCGTGAAGCCCTGTTTGTCGAAGAGTGCTCGCGCCCTTCCCTCTTCGCAGACCGGACAGACGACCCATTCGAGCTGTGCGGACGCGGTTGCCATGACCACTGTCCCCCACCCCCGGTGGGGACCCGTCGTGTCTACCCTTCATCTACCCGTCGTGGCCGGTCTACGCGGTGACTTCTGGAACAGGAGCGCAAACCGAAGATAGGAGTCCGGATGGATGTCCCGCGCATTCGTGATCTCATACAGGGTCATGCCGAGAGACGTCCGGTTCGCCGCGACGCGGGACATCAAATGCGTCACGTCGTAGTAGCGCGCGTGCTCAACGAAGACATCCTGCCCGCAGTAGACGGCCGCTTCGGCGTCAAAGTGCACGGCGCTGAGATTCAGCAACGGGTTGGTGAGAATATGATAGGTGTCGGCCAGATAGAGCGGCAGGATGCACAGCCGTCCGCCCGGTTGCAGGATACGCGCTGCTTCACGCAAGAATCGCGCATCGCGGTCCCCTTCGAAATGTTCGAACGAGCAATGCAACGTCAGGCGGGTCGCAAAGCCGTCCGGCAGCGGCAATTTGCACGCATCCCCCCCGATAGAGTTTCCACGCACTCCGGGGGGATACGTGACATCTTGCCGGAACGACTGGATGCCGTACAAGTCGGCGACGATCTCCGTCATCGGGGAATCGTCGGCAGCAATATCAATGTAGACATCCGATCGGCCCTTCTGTAACGCCAGTAGTTGCGTCGAGACATAATGTTCGAGGTACTTCTCCATCGCATTGGCCTGTAGCCCAAACTCGTAATAGGACCGAAGCCCGTATCGGGCCGCTGTCCGAAACGCCTCAAAGTGGGCGCGGTCCACCACGAAGGGCACCGGGGGCAATCCGACTTCCTTCAAGCGGGCTCTGAGACGGGCGAGATCCGGAGGGCCTGGCTTGTCCGTGAGCCTGGCACGCGCGGCCACCTGCGACACGCGATGTTTCCAGTGCTGCGCGGCAAGTCTCTTGCGAACCACCTCCGGGATCAGCGGCCGAACCAGCCGCGCCAGCCAGGCCAGTCGTTGTTCGAGTTGTGCCCTCATGCATGAACCTTCGTCCGTTCCACCTCTAGTCCGAACCTGGTGAGACCAGGCCACAGTCGTGGGCTGAGATGCATGATTGCCACCACGCTCAAAAGAAACACGCAGGGCAGGATCGGCAGCACATAGCGTCCCGCCTCCACACAGAAGGGGATATAGCCGAGTGTCAGCCCTGCGGGCAGCACATACACCGGGTACAAAACCCGCCAGGCTGCACGATGACGCCACCCAGCCCACACAGCCAGGAGCAACGCGCCCGGCACCAGCAGCAGACGTTTGGCCAAACTGTAGGCGGCGATGAGAGGGCCGCGGTCGGCCGCATCGCTCAGAAACCCGTCCCGCAAGGTCGAATCCCCGTTGAAGAGGTAGAAGCGGTTTCCGATCCAGAGATCGACGGCGCGGGCAGCCGTCAGACGAAGGTAGCCCACGGGGTCGGCTCCAATACGGGCCAGTGCCTTCTGTTTTAACTCACGGTCCTGTGGCACCTCGTACATCACGTACGGATAGCGCAAGGGCGTGATGCCGGCCGTCTCCCAAATCTGCGCCTCCACCGGAAACGGCATGGGCCAGCTCCCCCCTGAGACTGGGTCGGTGCCCATCCAGAGCCCGGCCCCCACCCCCGCCGAGACCGGAATGAAGGATCCGAACGTTTGGAGATTACGTACCGTCCAGGGCAGGATCACGAGCGCGAGGCATCCCACATACCAGGCCACGTGCGTGAAGAGACCCCGACCGGCTCCTCGTGAGATCACCGGCTGGGCCGCCAGCAGCACCGCCGCGGGGAACAAGATGGGTTTGCACAGCATCGCGAGCCCGCCCACGAGGCCAGAGAGCGTGTACATCCATCCCTTCCCGGACCTGGCGCACGCGATCGCCGCCCAGAGCCAGGCGGTCGCCAGCAGCGTGAGCAGGCTTTCGGTTCGGATACGCAGGTCGTAGGTCCAGTAGGCCGGATAGAGATAGACCGCGGTCGCGGCCACCGCCGCGACCCCGGGGCCAAACAAGGACCGAGCACCGAAAAAGACACACGCAGCCGTGGCCGTGTCGAACAAGAGGTGGAGATACGGGACCCATTCCGGCCGGTGACCGAGCAACGAGTACCAGCCCGCGAGAATCGCCGGATACAGCGGACCCATATGGGCAGACGGGGTCTCCCCGTCCAGCGTGAACCCGAGGCCGCGCGCGAGATTCCAGCCGAGCCTGTCAAACAGTTCGTCCACCGCGAAGCTTTCCCGTTGATAGTGCGCGATCATCCACAGACGTACCCCCGTTCCGATCAGTATCGCCACCAGCAGCAGGATGGCTGGCCCCGTTACCATCGCACTGCTCCGCACCCCTGAGTCGAGGTCTTGAAGCCGAGCCTTCATCCCTTCCCCTTGCCGCTCCACGCCTGCTCCAGACAGCGGCGGTACACCGCCATCGTCTGGTCAGCGGCCCGCTCCCAACTGAATTCGACTGCCCGACGACCCCCTCGTTCGATCAGACCGGCCCGGAACGGCATGTCCTCGAGCACGCGCACCATCGCGCATGCCAGGGCCTCCTCCGCAAACGGAGGGTCTATCAGCACGGCGGCATCCCCGACCACCTCCGGCAAGGAGGAGACGCGATACGTGATGACCGGCACCCCGAGCGCCATGGCTTCCAGTGGCGGCAATCCGAATCCCTCCCACCGCGACGGATAGACGAACAGACTGGCGCCAGCGTAGAGCAGCGGCAGCTCCTCGTCCGGGATATACCCTGGCAGCACGACCTCATCGCCCAAGCCCAGCGCACGGATGTCGCTCGGCAGATCTGACCGTCCGGGAATGATATGCCCGGCGATCACCAGACGCACGTCCTTCTGGTTCGCCCGCATCACCGCATAGGCCCGCAGCAGGCTTCCAAGATCCTTCCTCCTGTCAATGATGCCGACGTAGAGGATGTAGGACGAGATGAGCCCCTTCCGGATGCGATAGGCCTGGATCTCCGCGCTGCTCGGTCTCTTCAGAAAATGCGCGTCCACGGCCTCCGGGATCACATGGACCCGGTCGGGATCCACACCGGCCAAGGACACCAGGTCCGCCTTGGTCGCCTGGGACGGCGCGATCACGGCCGAGGCCCAGCGGGCCGTGAAGGGAATCCACCGCCCCCAATACCACTGCGCGCGTCGTGTCGAGAGCCACCCGGGATACCTCCGATACAAGAGATCATGGACAGTCAGCACCAGCGGGCATGGCCTCATAATCGGCCCGGAGAAGGCCGGAGTATGCAGGACCGCGACATGCTCCCGAAAGGCTCGCCAAGGCACCTGCGCCTGATCCCACCAGAGCTGATTGGGAATTCTCCAGCCTGGACCTTGCTCGCACGACCATTCGATGAACTCGTGCTCCGGGTAGCGAGACCGAAGCGCGTCCAGCAGATTACCCAAATAGGTGGAGAAGCCGCGCCGCTTCCCGCCACTCCTTGCCTGCCCATCAATGCCGATACGCATCGTTTTCATACGATCCAGGCTGATTCGAGGCTCGGTCCGGCCGCTTCACCGCACAGAGCATCAGCTCATTACCCGCCCCTCGCCAGAGCGGTAGAAGCCCGCGTTCCACGGTGGCAAGGGTCCTGGCGAGCCGTCCTGCCGATGGGACACGCATCAGTTCTCGGATATGCCCAATCCGGCGGATACCGAGACTCCACTCGAAATGAAGAGGCCCGTGCCAGGAGCGGCTGCGCTGCCGCGCAACAAGAAAGCCAGCTAGCTCCGTGCATCGTCGCAACGTAGAGGGAGTAAATAGCGAGAGATGACGTGGGGGCTCAAGTCCGAACCAGTCTTGTCCAAACAGCCGGCTCGCCATACCCGAGAAATTCGGGGTTGTCACGATGAGCCGTCCGCCGGGTTGGAGAATTCGATAACACTCCCTCAGCAATGCCAGGGGATCAGGCACGTGTTCGATCAGATGGGTCATCGTCACCACCGCAAAGGACCCGTCAGGAAATTTCGCCTCCTCGAGCGTCCCCACGTGCACAGCAATACCATACGCCTCCCTCGCAGTCTGTGCGGCTTGCGGCGACAGGTCCACACCCACGACCTCCCAGCCGAGCTCCCTGACTCGGCTCAGATAGGTTCCCGCTCCGCAGCCGATGTCCAACAGCGTGCCCCCTGGCTGGTACGGAGGACAGAGTTCCTGCCACCCGAACGTGGCTCGAGTCCGCATGGATGGCACCCTAGCCAGCAAATGGCCCAGGATCGGCGCCCACCAGGACTCTCGACGGAACTTTGTGTACCCGAGGACCTCACTCAGAATGAGAGCCCGCATCGCGTCGCGAGCGCCGCCGGCCGGCCGCCAACACGGAACGGCAGCCGGCGGCTGATGATAGGCCGCGTAGTCGCGGGGGTAACACCGCCTCAGCTCGTCCGGCCGGGGCCGCGGGCTGAGCCAGACCAGTCCGCATCGAGGACAACGGAGCATTCCATACCGTCCCGGCACGTCGTGGCGTTGGTCGCACAGATTGTGGTAGAGCACCTCTCCGATCGCTCCACACAACAGGCAGTCCCTGCGAGTCTCCATGCGGAAATCCGACCGTCGGCTCATGCCGTCTCCATAATATGAGGGATTTCGGTTCGAAAGCCTGGCGGATACCGAAAGACCTCCGGTCCGATCGCCAGCCGGATCCGCCGCCGCAGTTCATGTCGGAACCACCCTGGGTCCCGTCGCCCAACGGCCACCTTGCCAAACCCCACCAGTAGCACGAACAGCGAATTAATGGTCAACAGGGTCCAGAGCGCCACGGCGACGACCGGACCGTCATGTTTCCGGTAGTACCGGATCAGGCCGATCATGTAGTCCACGATGGCCTCGTCACCCATCTGGCCGACTCCGCCTCCGGAGCCATAATGCACGACCTCCGCGTTGGGGAGGAACCACAACGTGTGCCCGCGATCCTTCAACGTGCGGCACAGATCAATGTCGTTGAACAAAATCGGAAACCGCTCGTCCAATACGGTTGATCCGGAAAAGAGGGTCCGCCGGAGCATCAGACAGGTCGCGGGAGGTTGCTCCACCGGAACATCACGGTCGAACGCCTCGCCTTCCATATAGAAGGCCTGTGACCAGCGGTTTTCGGGAAAGAGGTTCTTGCACACGGTGAAGGTCCCGAGGACGGCCGGCCAACTTGGCAGCCGTTTGTAGTAGCGTTGAAAGGAACCGTCGAGATTCAACAGCCGGCAGGTCACGCCGGCCGCCTCCGTGTGCGCATCCAGAAATTCCGCCATGGTCCCGACCGCGCCAGGACGCACGATCGTGTCGGGGTTCAGCAACAGAAAGTACCGCCCGCGGGCCAGCGCACAGGCCTGGTTGTTGCCTCGGGCGAATCCAAGGTTCTCCTCGTTTGCGATCAGCGTCATGTCCGGAAAGCGCCGACGGACCATCTCTGCGCTGCCGTCTCGAGAGCCGTTGTCCACCACGATCACCTGTGCGTGGAGGCCGGCCGTACCCGCCGGGAGCGACTTGAGGCAATCCTCCAAGAGCTTCCGCGTGTTCCAGTTCACGATCGCAATCGTCACATCGGTCATAGGTCAATCCGCACCACTGGGAGAGGAAGCGTCATTCGTCACTCGTTATTCGTCAAACGCGAAAACACTCCAAATAGGCCTGCTGAACAGAACTCCTTCAGCACGAATGACCATTGACGTTTCTGCTATCCCCTCCAAAGTTCGGCCAGCCGTGGATACTCCACCCGCCACAAGTACAACAGGTACAGGCCGGCGCCTGCACCGAACCACCCCGCGGCATCCCAGAGGGTCCTAGGCCGGGCTTGAAGCCCCAAGGCGAGCAGCCCCACCCCAGCGAGGGCTGCGACAGGCACGGCGGCACGCGCGAGCGTGCCGAATGCGGTCCAGGCCTCCGAGCCCAGCAGGCGCCGGGTATAGAGCAGGTGCAAGGCAAACCCCACCGCAGAGCTGATACTCAAGGCCCAGGCGGCGCCGGTCAGACCCTGCGCCCTTGTCAGCGGCACCAGCAGCACCGCATAGATCAAGAACTGCACCATCCAGATGCGGGTCTGGAATTCCGGATGATTCAACCCGTAATGGAGGGCCCCCATCACCACGGAAAGACCGCAACAGAGCGTGAACAGGGCGAGCACGCGCAGCGGTTCTGCAGCCTCGCGCCATTGCTCGCCCGCCAGGAGCCCCACCACGTCCGGTGCGCTGAGGGCGAGCACCGCACTGAGAGGCAAGAGAAGGAGCCCCATGACGCCGAACTGCAGCCCAAAGGCGCGCACCGTGGCGCGGCGATCGCGTTCCAGCAGCATATAGGCCGGGAAGCTGACCCGGTTCATCATGAGGGGAAGGCGCGTGCCAATGAGAGTGGGGAGCGCGAGCGCTATTTGATAGAGCCCCAATGCCGCAGTGCCCAACATACGTCCGATCACGTATTCGCCCCCGCTCGTTACGCCAAAGATCAAGATGGTGGTCAGATTCAGGTGTTTGGCATACTGCAGGAAGGGCCGGAGGAGCTCTCGGTCCAGTGAGAGCCGAGGCCTGAACGGGGCAACTCGGTAGGAAAGCGCACTGTTCAAGGCGAAGCCAATCAGTTGTCCTCCAATGACCGCCCAGGCATTGTGCAACCACAGCGCCAGCCCGATCGTGGCCACCGCCTCGATTCCCCGTCGGACGAGATCGAGGCGAACCCGCTGCCTCAAGTCAAGAGTTCGGAGTAAGAGCGCCAGCGCCGGACTTTGCAAGCCTTGGAGCAGCAACGCCAGCGAGTGTAGGCGCAGCAGTCCCTCCAGTTCAGGCGCCCGAAAGAACACCGCGATCGGTCCCGCCAGGACCCAGACCCCGCAACCGAGCACGAGGGCGCGGCCCAGCGCCAGCGTCCAGGCGACTGCTAGGTCCCCCTCGCCCACTTCCCGCTTCGCCACCAAGGCCGATTCTAAGCCCACTTCGCTAAGCGTGAGCGCCGTCAGCAGCACCACCGCCGAGGCAGCCACCTGGCCGAGGTCGGCTGGGGTCAGCAGCCGAGCCAGAATGATCAGCTGGCCGGTCGCAATGATCTTGTCGAGCACGAAGCCGGCTGTGACCCATCCGCCCGCCTCGACAATTCGTTGGCGCAGCCGTCGCGGGGCATCTACGGCGCTCTGCTCCTGAACTGCGTGACTCATCCCAGATCCCTCATCACTTCCACTCATCACGTGCGCCCGGCAGCCTCTCTCAACACGGCATCCAATTGCGCCGCACGCGCACTCCATGTGTGCCCGGCCACGACCGCGTCCCGGCCACGCTTCCCCATCCTGGCACGCTGTTCAGGGTCCTTCAGGAGGCCCACGAGGCCGCGCGCAAGGTCCCTTGGGTCCTCCAGCCTGACCGAGACACCGCTGCCGATCTTCTCAACGGTCTCGCCGTAACCGGGACCGGCGCTGGCGACGACCGGCCGCGCGCAGGCCAGATATTCCCAAAGCTTCATGGAATCTCCCGGATAGAGCCGGGTTGGCCGATGCAGCACGACGCAGACGTCGCTGGCCGCAATCCACCGCGGCACCTCATCGAATCTGACACGCCCCGGAAATCGTATCACTTCCTGTAATCCCATCTGTCGGGCCCTGGCCTCCAGCTCTGCACGCGTCTGGCCTTCTCCCACCAGGAGAAACCGGGTGTCGGGGATTTCGCGCAGCACCGCCGGGACCGATTCGATCAACATTTCCAGCCCATGCCAAGGGAAGAAGCCTCCAACGAACCCGACATAGTGGGCGCGCTCCTCCAGCCCCAGTCCCCGGCGTGCCTCCCGGGCCTCCTGGGGCCCAAATCGAACGGCGTCCACGCCGTTGCGAATGGTGTGGCAGCGGTCGGCTGAAATCCCCCAGGCGGATTGCATCCAGTCCGTGATCTCTGGGCAGATGCTCACCACAGCGGCGGCACGACGAGCGGCGGTCTTCACGGCCGAGGTCAGCAGCCTCTTCAGCGGCCCCCACTGCCACACTCCCCGGACCTCCTCCGCCGGGAGCCCGTTCGCAAAGAGCACGATCGGGCAGCCTGCAAGCCCGGCGCACAGCAGAGGCCCGATCTGTCCGGGAGAATCAAACCAGAGCAGGACCTCGGGCCGCCATTCGACCATCTGGCGAGCCAGGGCGACCGTTGAGCTCAACAGATAGGACAGCGGGCGCACCCCTGCATGGCGAAGGACCGGGGCATAACGGAACACAACGTGCGGGATGGGTTCGGTCGCCTGCGGCCCGCCGCTCGGAACGGGAGCGACGAGCCGGACCTCATGGTCACGGAGCGCCAATTCCCGGACCAGTTCCAGCACCTGGCGTGCCCCTCCTGCCGCGACATCGAGCTCTTCATCACAAAAGACCAGGATTCGCATGGGCAGCCGGAGTGGGCTCGCGCTGTAGCCAGTCCCTGAGCTCCCGAGCCAGTCGGGACCAGCTATACCGGTGTTCCACGAACTCCCGGCCTCGTCGGCCGAGTTCGGCCGCCGACTCTGGATTCTCCAGCAGAGACAGAAGTGACGCCGCAAGCGCGTCGGCATCGTCGGGAGGGACCAGGACCACGCCTCGCCGACCGCTAAAGACCGCTGAGACCGAGGGGATCGAGCTGGCCACAGCTGGACGGCCGCACGCGAGGTAATCGAATAGTTTGACCGGAGAGGTCTCTCCCCGATCTCCACAGAACGGCGCCACGCACACATCCATTGCCCCGATCAGGCTCGGGACCTTCGCATAAGATACACGGCCGGTCCAGATGACTGCCTCCCCCAGCCCAAGCCGCGCAGCCTGGTCCCGCAAGGACTGGGCTCTTTCTCCATCCCCGACGAGCAGCAGTTTCACCGACGGACGTCGTCGCCGGATGCTCACGAACGCCTCCAGCAAACAGTCCAGGCCCTGGTACTCGTAGAAACTGCCGACAAATCCCACGTATTCAGCCTGGGAATCCAACCCGGCCAACAGGCGACACTCCAGGCGGTCACGTGGTGAAAAGAGCTGCGTATCGGTTCCGCTGGGGAGCACGGCCACGCGTTCTGCCGACACCCCATAGCGCGTGACCACGAGATTTCGGAGACCCTCGGTGAGCACAACCAGCCGGTCACACCGTCGCAATGCCTGACCAGCCATCCAGTGCCGTAGACGTCCACCGATTCCGGTCCTGCCGCCGCTCC
This sequence comes from Nitrospirota bacterium, assembly GCA_020027965.1. Taxonomy (GTDB): domain Bacteria; phylum Nitrospirota; class Nitrospiria; order Nitrospirales; family Nitrospiraceae; genus JAHRHE01. The sequence goes on from JAHRHE010000009.1 coordinate 40,499, forward strand.
AGTCAGGAACCGGCTCCCCGTTGACCTCACACACGCAGAGGCTACCGAGCAACCGGGCGATCAGGAGCGGGTGCGGGCTTGTCATCCAGCGGTAATACACCACCGCCGGCTTGCGCCGCAGCGCGATCACAAGCCCAGCAAAAAAGGAGCCGGCTGCGTAAGAGAGTGGACGCAGGACCGGCCAGGAAAGCACTGGAATCCCGACGGTCTCGAACGCAGTCTGGTTCCTGGCTGAAGCGTAGCGTGGTGGAAAGACGGTCACCGGATCCCCAAGGTGCGCGAGCTGCCTGGCCAAGGTCCACATGCGGACAAGACCCACCGGATCGCGCGGCGCATCCGGCTCATACCAGTAGCAAAACAGAAACCAGGTCATGCCGGCACCTGCGCGTCGGCATCGCTCTCCGCTTTGCCTTCCAGCGTTGGAAGGAGCATCACCAGCCCGGCGCACAGCCAGAACGGCTCCATGATTCGGATGATAATGAACGTGTTGGCACCGATGGCATGGACCAGCGCCGTGACGATACCGAGCAGAAACCCATGCGCCAACCCTTTGCAGAAGCGATCCTGCTCCGTCAGGAAAGATTCCCGCGCCCGCTTCCACAGCCGAAAGATCATGAACCAGAACGTCACGATCCCGGCCAACCCGGTTTCACCTAGGGTCTTCACGTACTGCGCATCCGTCCATGCGTACCCCGTCACCCCGTACCCCAGCAGCGGTTGGCGCGTCCAGTCCTTGAACACGTGTTGCCAAGACCGAATCCGCTCGGACGTAGACAGGTCCAAGGCCACGCCGGCGACCTTGACCTCTCCTCCATACTCCCGTCCGAAGAAGGTGTCACTGATCCGCTGCTTGACATTGGCGGGGGCTACCAGTGGAACCGCGATCATCGCCACCAGCAGCAGCATCACCACACCGCGCCTCTGCCATTGGGTCAAGAAGACGGCCAGGAACAACCCGGTGACGGCCAGGTAGGAAGACCGGGATAAGGTCGCCATGAGGGCCAGCGAGATCAATCCCAGCAGGATTGCCAGCAAGGTCCGCACGCGGATGGACTTGAGGTGCAACACCAACCCAGTGACGACGGCCATCATGACCGCAAGGTAGCCGCCTAGGGTGTTCGGCTCTCCACTCTCTCCCTCAAACGGAGCGGTCGCGCGCTGGCCGGACGGAATCTGATAAATC
>JAHRHE010000085.1 GCA_020027965.1 Nitrospirota bacterium
TTAAGGTAGAATGCTCCGACCATCTCCTTGGTCCGTCCAGGCGGGTTGCCCAAGTAGGCTGCGACCGTGCTCTTGCCGCGGAACCAGTACTCCATGAACGCGTCATCATCAGGAAAGCGATCGTGCGGGTACGACGTGCCTTCCTCGACGATGACTCCATAGAGTTTCCGCAGCGGCTCGACTTCCTGCGAACCGGCCAGGACAAGCTGAACCAACGTACCATCCTTCAGTTTGGCTTCGATCGGGAACTGCATGCTATGGGGTATAGGCGATGGCCCACCTACGCCAAGGCTTCGGAGGGCCGATCCCCTGAAGCCTCGGCGGCGGGGGATCGGCTAATGGACGATGGTTCATGAGACAGCCAAGTGAGATGCCCAAAACTTCTGTCTTCATGAACCATCAGCCATTAACCATTCGTTGGTCCTGAACGACGATTGCGGTCTTCTTCTGGCTGCTGCAGCATTTGGATCAATGATTGGTCGGCCGGCGGGAACTCAAAGCTTGTCAATTCCTCCGGCGTGACCCAGCGAAGATCCGCACAGCCGAGCGCGCGGGCCTCTCCGTTCTGGATGGAACAACGGAAGAAATGCAGCTCGACCTTTCTTTCCTTGTAGTCGTGCCGGATCGTACGGAACATGACAGGATCTGCGATCTCGACGCCCAGTTCCTCGCGCAGCTCCCGTCGCAGACAGTCCTCCAGCGATTCGCCCGGCTCGCACTTCCCACCTGGGAACTCCCAGAATCCTCCCATGTGGGTTCCCGCTTCCCTACGAGTGATCAGATAGCGTCCATCGCGGAGAATCACGCCGGCTGCCACCCGAATGGTCATGATGACCCGTGATGCGTGACTCGGGACGCGTGACGGGAGTCTGTCTTCTTGCTGCTCACTCGTCACCCGTCACCGGTCACCTGTCACGGCTTTCGGGGATCGAACGGATACGTCTTGCACACATCCTTCATGGGGCAGAGAAGACAGTAGGGATCACGCGCGGTGCAGACCATCGCCCCGAAATCCATCAGAGCCTGATTGAAATCATACCCCCTGCCTTTCGGAATCAAGGCCTCGGACAGGGCCCAGAGCCTGGCCTTCTGCGCCTTTGGATCGCCGGTCCCGACGAACACCCGATGCAGGACTCGCATCACGTTGGTGTCCAGGATCGGCGCATCCTCCCTGAAGGCAAAGGAACGGATCGCGCCGGCCGTGTACCGGCCGATTCCCTTGAACGAGAGCAGCTCGTCCGGGTTCTTGGGCAGTGCGCCGCCGTACCGGGCAACGGTCTCGCAGGCGATCCCGTGCAACCGCAGCGGGCGGATGTTGTACCCCAGCGGATACCAGGACTCCCGGACTGCTTCAGCCGGTGCCTCGGCCAGGTCCTGCAGCGTGGGATATCGCTCAAGAAACTCGTGGTACTTGGGAATGACCCGCTCCACCTGGGTCTGCTGCAGCATGACCTCGGATACCAGGATCTTGTAGGGATCGGAGGTTTTCCGCCATGGAAGGTCGCGACCGTACTCGCGATACCATTTCAGCAGGCGGTGCTGAAACCTCCGCTTGATGCCCGGGCCAATCGGCACCACGGGTTTCCGGGGCCGCCGCTTGGAGCGATTCGAATCAGAGCCGTTCCGGCGTGGCATGGGTCCTACCGTGGCCGCCATTGTAGGTTCGTGAGGGAGGGAAAAGCAATCCGCAGACTCAGGGGTATGACCTGTCAGGAGGTGTGAGGACTTCGACCGTCAGAGGGTTCTTCGAATTCACGACCAATGTGATCTACTGCCCCAAGATGGACTTCACGCGGTGTGGCCATGAACTGCGCCACGTCATTTTCGGGCGTTTCCATCCCGATCACTGACACCCCCGGATCATTGAAACCCTACCAGCCTGCTGAGGCCGCATCCCGTAACCATCACCCTTCAACCGTCAGCGCGCCCGCTTCCCTTTCATCTCCCCTTGTGTCATTCAGCACCTCGCGCACCTTGTGGGCAAAGTCCGCCGGGGAAAAGGGCTTTGGGAGAAACGCCCGCTCCGCTTCCAACACGCCGTTGCGAACGATCGTCTCTCCGGTATAGCCAGAAAGGTAGAGAACCCTGATGGACGGACAACGGGACGCCAGACGTTCGGCCAGTTCGCGCCCGTTCATCCCCGGCATCACCACATCGGTCACCAATAAATGGATCGGGCCGCGGTGCTCCTGGCTGATTCGCAAGGCCTCCGGTCCATCTCTCGCCTCCAGCACGGTGTACCCCTGCTCCTGGAGAGTCACCCGGATCAGTGACCGGACCATCTCGTCGTCTTCGGTCATGAGAACCGTCTCGGCACCCCTGGGCACCTCGCGCAGGACACGATCCGCGCCGGCAGCCTCGGCGTCCTCATCAACCCGCGGCAGGTAGATCTTGAACGTCGTGCCGCGACCGACCTCGCTATAGACCCAAATGAACCCTCCGCTCTGCTTGACGATGCCATAGACGGTGGCCAGACCAAGCCCTGTGCCTTTTCCCCGCTCCTTGGTCGTGTAGAACGGTTCGAAGATGCGCGCCTGGGTTTCCTGATCCATCCCGCGCCCGGTGTCGCTCACCGCCAGCATGACATACGGCCCCGGCGGGACCGCAGGGTGCCGGCGGGTATAGCTTTCGTCCAGCTCAGCGTTGACGGTCTCGATCGTCAGGCGACCCCCCTGGGGCATGGCGTCGCGGGCGTTCACGGCCAGATTGATGATCACCTGATCGATCTGTCCCGGATCAGCTTTCACCTGACCCAGTGCCGGGTCGAGCCTGGTCGCCAGATCGATATCTTCGCCGATGAGGCGGCGCAACAGTTTCTCGGTGCTCTCGACCACCTCATTAAGGGTCAGTACCCTCGGCTGAAGGATCTGCTTGCGGCTGAACGCGAGCAATTGGTTGGTCAAGGTCGCGGCTCGATCGGCGGCCGTTTTGATCTGTTCAATCTGGGGACAGATCGGACCACCCGGCCCTAGCCCATTGAGCAGAAGCTGACTGTAGCCGGTGATCACCGTCAGCAGGTTGTTGAAGTCATGAGCGACGCCGCCGGCAAGCCGGCCGACCGCGTCCATCTTCTGCGCCTGCCGGAACGCTTCCTCCAGCCGCTTGCGCTCCGTAATGTCGGCGATGAAGGCGGCGAACGCGTAGGTGCCGCCGCTTTTGAGAGGACTGACGGAGAATTCGATCGGAAACTCCTCGCCGTCCCGGCGCAAGGCGATCATCTCGACACGCCGGTTCAGGACAGACCCGTTCCCGGTGGTGAGAAGCTCCTTAAGGCCGCATGCATGCACCTCCCGAGACTGGGCCGGGATGATCGTCTCAGCCAGCGGTCGCCCGAGCGCCTCGCTTCGGGTCCAGCCGAAAATCGCCTGGGCCCTGGGGTTCCAGTCGGTGATGGTGCCATCGGCATCCATCCCGACCACAGCATCCAGCGCGGAGTCGATGATCAAGCGAGTCCGCTCTTCGCTTTGCCTCAGCGCGGCCGTGCGCTCAGCCACACGCTGTTCCAACTCTACCGAGGTTCGACGGAGCTTCCTGATGACGAGAGCCAGGCCGGCAAGGCCCAACACGACGATTATGGCCATCAAGGCGAAGGTCCCCTTTAAACCCGCGTTGGCTTGCGCCACGGCTCGGTCCAAAGGCAGAATAATTTCCAGGCCTCCTCCAACATCTCCGGTTTTCCAATTGGTCTTGGAGCTTTGGGGGTGACTGTTGTGGCAAGACACGCAAGTGGCCTGCATCCGATCCGCGGTCACATACCGAAGCACGCGGCGTCCGCCATAATCTTCGAATCTGTAAAACGGCTGGTCCGAACGCTGGCGCAACCGGTCGAGCGCGTTTCGCTCAAAGTCATCTCTGGGACCGCCGTCCTTGCGCCATGGAAAGGGGTAGTCACTGTAGAGCCGGACCTCCCCCCCGCTCCCATTCTCGGCGATACGATTCCCGAGCAGCAGGCTCAGCGTCGCCGGAAGTGGAATGGCATCCTCTTTGTCTGCATAGTCATGGGTGATCTGCATTCCGTGAGATTGGGCGCGAGCGACCACCTCGGAGGCATAGAGCTTACGAAACTCCACCAGAGAGTCCGCGTACAGAGCGGCATCCTGCACCGCCGTTGATTCGATGAGGTTCGACGACAGACGTGAGAGATGCCACAGGATGCCGGCGACGCCGACGCAGAGGAGGACTGCTAGCACAGGGATTGTGCGCTCGTAGAGCAGGTACCTGAAACCGGCGACGACTTCCGCTGTGGCCTGCCGCATCCCAGGGCGCATCCGAGGGTTCCTTCTGCTGCCGGATCCGGGCAGACCGGGTGGGCGCCCTCGTTGAGGCGCACGTCGGCCTTCTGAGTCATGGCCGTTGGTGCCTGTATCGGTTCGCGGGTTAGCGGACTTGAGGAAATCGCATGGCTTGGGTTACCACGCGGCGGAGTCTTTATGCGGAACTTAGGACGATGCGGATGGACGCCTTCTTCAGAACCTTGATCTTATCTTTACTCTCAACCTGTTTTCTCAGGCGGGGTGGTGCGCCCGGCAGGAATCGAACCTGCGACAACCAGCTTAGAAGGCTGGGGCTCTATCCAACTGAGCTACGGGCGCATTCCAGGCAACGTGATGGGTGACGCGTGATGCGTGACGGGTTAAGAGACGTGGAGTGATGGATTCGTTCCTGACCTATTACGCGTCACTGATCACGCGTCACGGTCTTTTTGGTCGGGGCGCCCGGATTAGGTCTCCGGCGACCAGGCTGCGCCTGCGCCTCCGACCGGCCAGCTCGCTGACGGGCTGCCCATTGGCCTTTTCCTCCCACGGGTCGGCGCTCGCTGGCTTCAAATCCTCTCGCCCCGGACCCTCATCACATTTTTTGGTCGGGGCGCCCGGATTCGAACCGGGGACTTTCTGGTCCCAAACCAGACGCGCTACCAGGCTGCGCTACGCCCCGACATCTCAATGCAAAATTACAAATGTAAAATGAAAACTTTAACCTCTTTTCAACATGTCTCGAACTTGGGAAAAGGCGCGGGCCCGATGGCTGACGCGGTTCTTCTCTTCTGGCGCGAGTTGGGCCAGGGTCTTGCCGAGCTCGGGAACGAAGAAGACCGGATCGTACCCGAACCCGTGCTTCCCGGCCGGCGCGTCGGCGATCACGCCTTCTAGCACGCCTTCCACCACTTCCACTCCGCCAGAGGGCCAGGCAACGGCAGCCACTGTGACGAACCGGGCCACGCGCTTTTCCCGAGGGATCCCCTGAAGCTCCCGAAGCAACTTGCGCCAGTTGTCCTCATACGTAGCCTTCTCCCCCGCGTAGCGCGCCGCGTGCACGCCCGGCCGCCCCCCCAGAGCTTCTACCTCCAACCCGGTGTCATCCGCCACAGCCGGGAGTCCGGTGTACCGTGCGATCGCGGTCGCCTTCTTGACCGCGTTGGCCTCACAGGTTTCCCCGTCCTCCACCACCTCCGGCGCCTCAGGGAAGTCGGCCAGCGTCCGGATTCTGATTCCCAGATCCCCCAGCAGAGCGGCAATCTCGGCGGCCTTGTCCCGATTCCGCGTCGCCAGCACCACTTCCGTGAGCCGTGAGGCGTGAGACGTCACGGGTTGAGAGAGCGAATCTCGAGAAAGGCCCAATGAGCGCCTCTCGCCTGGTTATTCTAGCTGTCCAATCAATTCACGTTGAAGCTCGACCAAGCCTTGAATGGCCTGCCATCCGACGGACAGGAACTCATCGAGGTCTTTCTTTTCGAAGGCCGACCGCTCCGCGGTGCCCTGAACTTCCACGTAACGTCCCCGCCCCGTCATGACGAGATTCAAATCCACGTCGGCCAGCGAGTCCTCCTCGTAGGCCAAATCCACCATCACCTCGCCGCCGACCTTCCCGACGCTGATGGCGGCCAGATAGTCGGTGAGCGGGCGCTTTTTAACCAAGCCTCTCTTTTTCAGCACCGTGAAGGCGTCCGCCAAGGCAATGAAGGCCCCGGTGATGGAAGCGGTCCGAGTCCCCCCGTCCGCCTGGATCACGTCACAGTCGATCCAGATGGTTCGCTCGCCCAGGTCCGCAGTTTCCGTCACGGCGCGCAAGGATCGGCCCACCAGCCTCTGGATCTCCAGCGTCCGGCCGCCTTGCCTCCCTTTGACCGCCTCCCGCTGGTTGCGATCCTGCGTGGCGCGCGGCAACATGGCATATTCGGCCGTGACCCATCCCCGCCCCTTGTCTTTGAGGAACGGCGGAACTTTCTCCTCGACCGAAGCCGTGCAGATCACCTTGGTGGCGCCCATCTCGATCAGGACGGACCCTTCGGCATACTTGATGAAGTCCCGCGTGATCTTGACGGGGCGAACCTGATCCCGGCGGCGACCGTCTTGGCGCAGGAGGCTCATGCCGCGATCCATGCGAATCTCCTCTGGGATCAACTAGTTCGGATTATAAAGGAGGGTAGAACAAAGATCAAACTACGGTCGGGCACGCCTGCGGGCAAGGCTCACACGCAGAATCAAGAGTCCCACGATCGCAGCACCCACGCCATACATGAAGAGGTCTTCGTAAGGAAAGAGATAGGGCATGGCGAGAGACTACCCTTTTCCCCGGGACCTCCGCAACGATAATGATGCCAAACCACAGGCAGACCAGGGGACCCGGAACGGGCAAGAGGCGATGGAAACTGGGCCAAGAAAATGATCGGTTTTTTTCCCGAAAACGCGATTGACAATTGTCAGGTGCGGGCGTATAAGCCAGTCCTCGTGCCGGCCTTGGAGGGTCAGGCTTCGTCCTCATCACAGATTGACCCACAGCGCTTCCTGATTTCCTGAGGCTCCTGGTGATCTTCTCACGCCGTCGAGGGTCGTGCCCAGCGCTCTTCGCGGCCGTGTTCGGCCTCGCGGCCCTCCCGCTCCTCCTGCTGGCGGCCTCACCCCTGGAAGCGGCCTCGCAGACGCGAAATCTATTCGGCCAGGAACAATTCACGCGCACGAGCGGGGCGCAGAATGTCTTCCAACGCACCTTCACCGTGCCCGCGTACGTCTCGAGCCCCTAGCATTACAGATTGTGAATGGAAATCCAGATGGCAGCGATCGGGTCGGCATTGAAGATGCCGTTTCCGCGGGGCATGTGCTCGTGGATGGCATCGAAGTAGTCGCCCCCAATGACTTCTCCCGGACCGTCGCCACCATTGACAAGACGCTGACTCTTTCTGCCGGCCCGCATTCGCTGGAAGTGCAGCTCGCCAGCGCCCCCGGGAGCTACATCCGGCTCACGATCGCGGGCGTCATCAATCTGGGCAATCTGACCCAGCCCCGCGCCGGCCATGCGGCAAATCTCCTGCCCGACGGGACGGTGCTGGTAACCGGCGGCACCGGCGCGAGCGGGGTGGTGTCGAGCGCGGAGATCTTCTCGCCGACGACCCTCAGCGCGACCGCGCTCGGACACAGTCTGACCAGTCCCCGTGCGGCACATAGCTCGACGCTTCTTCCTCAGCGCGATTCGCTGTTGATCGCGGGCCTCGATACGCTGGGCGTACTCTTCAGCATCGAGCGATTCCGATTCAGCGACCAGACGTTCCAGGCGCTCACGCCGACGGTGCAGGTGCTGCGGGCCGGCCATGTGGCGAACGGGCTGCTTGACGGGCGCGTGCTGATCACCGGTGGTCAGAGCAGCGGCGCTCTGAGCTCTGCCGAAGGGTTCAATGCGCAGACTGTGCTTCTCTTCAAACCCAGCTATGAACCGGAAGCAGCGGGCAGCTTCACCGTGCTCCCGAACGGGCTCACGACGCCGCGGTTTGATCATGCGAGCGTCACGCTCACCGACGGAAGGATTTTGATCACGGGAGGCCGGACCGACGCGGGCTTCCTCGGATCTGCGGAACTCTTTGACCCTGCAACCGAAACGTTCACACTGCTGCCGGCTTCGCTCATCACGCCGCGCGCCCGCCACACCGCGACGCTGCGTCCGGACGGAACCGTCTTACTCCTCGGCGGCGAGAATGCATCAGGACTCTTCTCGACCGCGGAGGTGTTTCATCCAGGGACCCAAACCTTCAGTGCCGTGACTCCCGGGCTGCTGATCCCGCGCGCGAATCACGTGTCGGTCTTACTCCCCTACGGCGAGATCCTCGTCGCGGGCGGCACCAGCACGAGCGGCCCCATCGCGACTACGGAGTTCTATGGCCCGCCGGCAGCGGATGCGATCTCGCCGATCGTGGAGGAGGTCAGGCCCCCGAACGGCAGCCTCGGCGTAGATCTGACCCAAATCATCGGCGTCCGGTTCTCCGAGCCGGTGGATGTGCGGACGCTCACGGCGACGAGCGTGACACTGACGGGCGGCGCCGACGCGGTCCCGGCGACGATCAGCCCCGGCGAGTCGGGGCTGCTGGTGTTCCTCGTCCCGACCGGGCCGCTCGCTCCTGGGACGACCTACACGCTCTCGCTGACCACGGCCATCAAGGATACGGCAGGCAACGCGCTCACGCCCTTCACCAGCTCGTTCACGACCGTCGCCGCGCCGACGATTACGAACTTCAGCCCCACGAGCGGTCTCGTGGGTGCCGTCGTCACCATCACGGGCACTAACTTTGATGCCGTGGCCACCAAGAACCAGGTCACCTTCAACGGCGTCCTCGCCACGGTGACCGCCGCCACGGCCACGAGCCTAACGGCCACGGTGCCCTCCGGCGCCACCACCGGCCCCATTACGGTCCTGACGCGCGGCGGCACGGCGACCAGCGCGACCACCTTCACCGTCATCACGGCCCCGCCCACCATCAGCGGGTTCAGCCCGGCCGCCGGCCATCTGGGTACCCTCGTCACCGTCACCGGAACGAACTTTGACCCTGCGCCGAGCGGGAACCAGGTGCGCATCGGCGGCGTCCTGGTCACACTGCAGTCGGCAACGTCCACCCAACTGGTTGTCTCGGTGCCGACAGGGGTGGCGTCGGGCCTCATCGCATTGACGACGGCTGGAGGATCGGCCCAGAGCGCGAGCGCCTTCACGGTGATCGCCATGGTGGCGCTGACCGTCACGCCGGTCCAAGCCACGTTGCCGGTGGGCAGCGGCCAGGCGTTCCGGGGGACGGCCACCTTCACGGATCAGAGCACCAGCGACGTGACGAGCCTGATCAGTTGGGTGAGTTCCACTCCGGCCAGCGCGACCGTGACCGCCGCCGGGGTCGCGCAGGGGGTCGCGGTCGGCACCGCCACGATCACGGGCTCGTTGGGCGCCTTCAACGCCGCTGGATCCGTGAAGGTGATCGCGGACGATGGGAGCGGGCCGCTGCCGCCCGATCCCGCAAGCGTGGCCCCGCCGCTGACTCGCACGGTCGCGACGACCCTCGATGTCGCCACAGCGTTTCTCTATAGCGGGACGAACCCGATCCAGACCGGGGTCGCCACGGGCACCATCAAGTCCCAGCAGGCCGCCGTGGTGCGCGGCCAGGTCCGCGGGGTGAACGGCTTCCCGCTGCCCGGCGTCACGGTCACGATCCTCGGCCATCCGGAGTTCGGTCAGACCGTGACGCGCCCCGATGGCCTGTTCGACCTCGCGGTTAACGGGGGTGGCTGGCTCACCGTGACTTACCGCAAGACCGGGTATCTCCCCGCCCAGCGGCAAGTCCATGTCACCTGGCAGAGCTTTGCCATCGCCAGTGACGTGGTCCTGCTCGTGGCCGATCCAACGGTCACGGCGCTCGCGGCCGGCGCGGGCACCATGCAGGTCGCGCGCGGCAGCATGGTGACGGACCCCGCCGGGACGCGGCAAGCCACGCTGCTCGTACCGGCCGGGACGACGGCGACCATGACCCTGCCGGGTGGCGGCAGCCAAGCCCTCTCCGCGCTCAGCGTGCGCGCGACGGAGTACAGCGCGGGCCCCACCTTCCAGACGGCGCTCCCGGCCACCCTGCCGCCCTCCTTGCCGGATCTCTATACCGTCGAGTGGGGCGTGGATGAGGCTGTCGCTGCGGGCGCCACCACAGTCACGTTCAGTCAACCCGTGCTCTCCTACACCGAGAATTACGTCGACTTTCCGGTGGGGACGACCGTGCCGACTTTCACCTACGACTCGACGCGGGGGGTGTGGGTCCCTGGGCCGACCGGGCAGATTATTAAGATCGTCAGCCTCACCGCGGGGCTAGCCGACGTGGACACCAACGGGGATGGGACGGCGGACGGCGGGCTCGGGCTCACGACGGCCGAGCGCCAACACCTGGCAGTCCTCTATCCAGCCGGGCGCAGCCTCTGGCGCGTCCCCCTGACGCATTTCTCGCCGGTCCAATTTGCCTGCCATACCACGGGCGAGGCGCCCCTCCAAACCCCGAACGGCACCATCACCGAGCCCGGCCAGCCGCTCAACAACCTGGACTACCAATGCCACTCCGTCATCGGCTGTCAGACCCAGACGCTCGGGGAATCGCTTGCCCTTGCCGGGACGCCGTTCCGGCTGCACTATCAGAGTGAGGCGCAACGCGGCAGGACGGCGGGGAATCGCATCATCATTCCGCTCAGCGGGCCGATGCTCTCGCCCAGTGTCAAACGCATCCAGCTCGAGATCCTGGATGGCGGGCGGCTCCTCCAGCAGACCTTTCCGGCCGCACCCAACCAGAGCACCACCTACACCCGCACCGCGCTCGATCCCTATGGCCGTCCCCTACAGGGCGCCCAGCCCCTCGCCGTCCGGGTCGGGTACGTCTATAACGGGGTCCACGTCGTCACGGGCTTGCCGCGAGGCGGGGAGGTGACGTTGTGGCAGGACTGGCAGCAGGCGACGGGCTTCTTCGATGCCCGAGGGTTGGGCCTGGGCGGCTGGACGCTGAGTCCCCACCATGTGTACGAACCGATCGGGCGGACCTTCTATGGGGGCGATGGCGAGACGCGGGTGACCGACGCGGTGGGGCAGGTCCTCACGACGGTGGCCGGCACTGGGGTGGGCGGCTTTAGTGGGGATGGCGGCCCAGCGGCCGCCGCCCAGTTGAGCACCCCCTATGACATCACGGTCACGCCCGACGGGAGCTTCTATCTGACCGATACCCTCAACAACCGGATCCGGCTCGTGCGACCGGACGGCACCATCATCACCGTCGCGGGCACCGGCGCCACCGGCTCGGGCGGGGACAGCGGCCCCGCCACGGCGGCGCAATTGGACTTCCCCGTGGGCACGGCCCTCGGGCTCGATGGGAGCCTCTACATCGCCGACTTCTCGAATCATCGAGTCCGCCGGGTCGGACCGGACGGGATCATCACCACGGTGGCCGGGACCGGCGTCGAAGGGTTCAGCAGCGATGGCGGGCCGGCGACGGCGGCCACACTGAACCGGCCCTTCGGCGTGGCCGTCAGCCCGGATGGCGCACTCTACCTCAGTGAGCACGGGGTCATCCCGAGCAACGGGACCGGGCAACGCGTGCGGAAAGTCACCACCGATGGGATCATCACGACGGTCGCGGGGACCGGCACCTGGGCCTTTAGCGGCGATGGGGGCCCGGCGACGGCGGCCACCCTCTCCTCCCCGACCGGAATTGCGGTCGCCCCAGACGGGAGCCTCTACATCTCAGACAGCCAGGCGCATCGCATCCGGCGCGTGGGGCTGGACGGGATCATCACGACCGTGGTGGGCACCCCGGTGGCGGTGCCCGGCTACAACGGCGATGGCATCCCGGCGACGGCCGCGCTCCTCAATTTTCCTCAAGATATCTGGATCAGCCGCGACGGCACGCTCTACATCGCCGATCTGTTCAACCAGCGCGTGCGGCGTGTGTCCGTGGATGGCCTCATCACGACGGTGGCGGGAAGCGGGAACGCCGGTTACAGCGGCGACGGGGGGCCGACCACCGCGGCGACCCTCAACGAGCCGCGCGGCCTCGGGGTCGGGCCGGCGGGCGAGCTCTATGTCGCGGATCAAGTCAACGACGTGGTCCGCCGGGTGGCGCCGGCCTGGCCCGGATTCGCGGAAGGCGACCGGGTGATTGCCGCGGAGGACGGCCGCGAGCTGTATGTCTTCTCCAACACCGGCCGCCATCTGCGCACGGTGGACGCCCTCACCAGCGCCCTCCGCTACCAGTTCACGTACACCAGTGCGGGATTGCTTGCGAGCGTGACCGATGCCGATGGCCAGGTCACGACGATCGAGCGGGACGGCAGCGGTAATCCCACCGCCATCGTCGCGCAGGGTGGCCAGCGCACGACGCTGACCGTGCACGGCGACGGCTATTTGGCGTCCCTCACCAATCCCGCCGGCGAGACCACGGCGCTGACCTACGCCACCGACGGCCTGCTCGCCACGCTGACCGATCCCCGCACCCTCGTCCATCAGTACACCCACGACGCGCTGGGCCGCCTGACCAAGGATCAGGACCCGGCAGCGGGTTTCAAGGCCCTGGCGCGGACCGAGCAGAGCACCGGCTGGACCGTGGCGCTCAGTACCGCCTTGAATCGGACGACCAGCTATCAGGTGGAGAATCTCGCCATCGGGGATCTGCGGCGCAAGGTGACGGATTCCAATGGGCTGCTCACGACGAGTGTGATCGGGACCAATGGCACGACCACGCTCACGGCGCCCGATGGGACGCTCACCACGCCGGTGGACGGCCCCGATCCGCGCTTCGGCATGCAGGCGCCGATCCTCAAGTCTCTCACGGTGCAGACCCCCGGCGGGCTGACGTCGACGCTGACCACCACGCGTGCGGTCACGCTGACGACGCCCACTGACCCGCTCAGTCTCGCCACCCAGACCGATACCCTCGTCATCAATGGCCGCACCTATTCGAGTACCTATACCCAGGCGACGCGCTTGTTGACGACCACCACTCCCGCCAGCCGCACCAGCACCGTCACGCTCGATGTCAAAGGCCGAGTCATACAGGAGCAGGTGACAGGCTTGGAGGCCGTGAGTTATAGTTATGACACCGTGGGGCGACTCAGCACCATCACGCAGGGCAGCGGCGTGGATGCGCGCACCTCGACGCTCACGTACAACAGCAAGAATGAGCTCGTCAGCATCACCGATCCCTTGTCGAGGACGGTCGGCTTTACCTACGATCTGGCAGGCCGCATCACGACCCAGACGTTGCCCGATACGCGCACGATTGGGTATAGCTACGACGCCAATGGGAATGTGACCGCGATTACCCCGCCCGGCAAGCCCGCGCATACGTTTGCGTACACCCCTGTCGATCTCGAGCAGACCTACGACCCGCCCAATGTCGGGCTGCCGACTGATACGACCCAATACACCTACAATGTGGATCGGCAACTGACGCTGGTGACGAGACCAGATGGCCAGACCCTCTCACTGAGTTACGAACCGACCGGTGGACGACTCAGTTCGCTCACGCTGCCTGGTAGCCAGGTGTTGACCTACGCCTACCATCCGGCGACCGGGAATCTCTCGACGATCACATCACCCGGGAGTACCTTGTCGTATGCGTATGATGGGGCCTTGCTGACAACCTCGACCTGGAGTGGGACGGTGGCTGGCTCTGTCACGCGGACCTACGACAACAACTTCCGGATCACCTCCCAGAGCGTCAACGGCGGGAACACGGTCGCGTTCGGCTACGACACCGACAGCCTGCTCACCTCGGCCGGCGCGCTCGGCATTACCCGCAGCACGCAACATGGGTTGATTACGGGGACAACACTGAGCACGGTGGCTGACAGCCGGAGTTACAACACATTCGGCGAGCTCAGCAGCT
>JAHRHE010000181.1 GCA_020027965.1 Nitrospirota bacterium
CGGCGGACGCCATGACGCTCGACGAGATCCCTGATGTGCGCCACGTCCGCTTCGAGCGAGCGCCGTGCGAAGGTCTCCAGCGGTTGGGCGGTCCACCCCAGTTCATCGCTGAGCGCGACGCCGATTCGCTTCGTGCCCGGATCGAGTGCCAAGATGCGTGTGGCCGCCATGCGCAATTGTACTACTTGGTCAGTGTATCAGGATACTCACGGGGGCCCAACTTTTTTCTGGGTTGGCTGGACGGCGGGGAGGCAGGAATCCGAATTGACCACTGGGACCAGGTACGTCAAGCCGCTCGCATATTATTCTCCAGCCGTCTGTGCAATCAACTCGAACACTTTTTCCAGCGCGACTCCCAGGCGTTCCGGGTTCTTCCCGCCCGCCTGCGCCATCTCCGCTCGCCCGCCTCCGGTCCCTCCGATCTCGGCAGCCAGCGGCTTGATCAGCTCGCCCGCGGGAAACCGTGCCGAGAGATCCGGCGTGGTGGCCACGAGCAGCGAGACCTTGTCGTCCTTGACCGACCCCAGCACGATCACGCCGGATTTCAGTCGGTTGCGCAGGGAATCGGCCAGCGTCCGCAAATCCTTGATCTCCATCCCGTCGAGGCGCTGGGTGTGCACCTTCACGCCTGCCACCGTGCGGGTCTGGGCCGACTCCGCCGCAGCCTGGCCGGACGCATAGCGGGCCTTGAGCTTCTCCAGCTCCTGCTCCTTTTCCTTGAGCAGCGCCACGAGCTTCTTGGTCTTGGTGACGACATCGCTCCGGTTGGCCTTTAGGAGATCGGCCAGTTCGTTCAGCTCCGCCTCGTGCTGCTTCAAGAGTTCATACGCCCCGAGTCCGCTCTGAGCCTCGATCCGCCGCACGCCGGCCGCGACCCCGGTCTCGGAGACGACTCTGAAGAGCCCGATCTCGCCGGTCTGCCGGCAATGGGTGCCCCCGCACAGTTCCTTGCTGAACGAGCTGATGTTCACCACTCGCACCCGGTCCCCATACTTATCGCCGAAAAAGGCCAGCGCCCCGCCGGACACCGCCTCCTGCACACCAAGGACCTCGGTTTGCACCACCTCGTTCCGGCGAACATGCTCGTTCACGAGCGCCTCGATGTCGTCGATATCGCGCGAGGACAGAGGCTTGAAATGCGCAAAATCGAAGCGCAGCCGGTTCGGCGCCACGAGTGAACCATATTGCTTCACGTGGGGACCCAAGATTTCCCGCAAGGCCGCATGCACGAGGTGCGTGGCCGTGTGGTTCCGCGCCGCATTCTGTCGAGTGACCGCGCGCACGGACGCCGTCAGCCGCTCGCCCTCGCGAACCCGGCCTGCCCGCACCACGCCCTTATGCAGGAAGAGATCCGGCGCGGGTTTGGTCGTCTCCTGAACCTCCACGCGCCCCTCCGGCCCGACCAGGAGACCCTGGTCGCCGACCTGCCCGCCGCCTTCCGCGTAGAACGGGGTGACGTCGAGCACCAGTTCGATCTCCTCGCCCTCGACGGCTTCCTTGACCCGCCGCTCGCCCTTGAGAATGGCCTGGATCACCCCTTCTGCCTCAAGCCGCTCGTACCCCACAAAGCGAGTGGGCGCCACCCGACCGGACAGCTCGGCGACGAGAGGCTTGGCCGTCGTGACCTCGAAGCCGGCCGTCTTCCTGGCCCGGTCTCGCTGCTCTTCCAGCGCCTGCTGGAAGCCGGCCTCATCCAGCCTCATGTCCTGTTCCCGACAGGCTTCAGCGATCAAATCAAGCGGGAATCCATACGTGTCGTACAACTTGAAAACCTGGTCGCCCGCGAGCACGTTTCGGCCCGAACCCCGAGCCTTGGCGACCATCTCGTTCAGGATCTCAACGACGGTCCCGGTCAATTCGTAGAGGAATGGCTCCGTCTTCCCCAGCAGACGGCCGTGCCTGGCCGCTCGACGCAGAATGCGGCGGAGCACGTAGCCGCGTCCTTCGTTGGAGGGCAGCACCCCGTCGGCCATCAGGAAGGGAATCGCCCGCAAGTGATCCGCCAGCACCCGCAGGGAGCGGTCGGTGGCAGGCTGCTCGCCGTACCGGCGCCCCGTCCGTTGTCCGATCGCGCTCAGCAGCGGCTGGAAGAGATCGCTGTCGTAGTTGCTCTGTACGCCCTGCGCCACCGCTGCCAGCCGCTCGAGCCCCATGCCGGTGTCGATGCTGGGCCTGGGGAGAGGCTTCAGCGTGCCGCTGGCGTCCCGGTCATACTGCATGAACACGAGATTCCAGATCTCCAGATACCGGTCGCAGTCGCACCCCACAGTGCACGTGGGCTTCCCGCATCCCAGCGCCTCCCCCTGATCAATCAAGATCTCCGAACAGGGACCACAAGGACCGGTGTCGCCCATCTGCCAGAAATTGTCTTGCTCGCCTAGCCGGACGATGCGAGAGGCCGGGATTCGGATCTTCCGCTCCCACACGGCCTGCGCCTCCTCGTCTTCACGGAAAATCGTCACCCAGAGCCGGTCTTTCGGTAGACCCACCACCTGGGTGAGATAGTCCCAACCGAAGTGGATCGCGTCCGCTTTGAAGTAATCGCCGAACGAGAAGTTGCCCAACATTTCAAAAAACGTATGGTGCCGCCGGGTATAGCCCACGTTCTCCAGGTCATTGTGCTTCCCGCCCGCCCGCAGACATTTCTGCACCGTAACCGCCCGCGTGTAAGGACGGCTCTCGTCGCCCAAGAACACCCCCTTGAACTGGTTCATCCCGGCATTGGTAAACAGCAGTGTGGGATCAGCCTGAGGAATCAGCGGAGAGCTGGGCACGGACGTGTGCCCCTGCGCGAGGAAATAGCGGATAAAGGATTGGCGAAGCTCTTTCGCGCTCTGGCTCATGATGTACTGCGTTCGTCCAACACGTCGCGAATCGTCTCCTCGTCGAAGCCGTGCCGCCGCAGCAGGCCGGCCTGCCACGTCCGGCTCCCGGATTGTGTCAAGGCGGTCCGGCGGTTCAGCAGATCCCTGGCGAGGTCGCGTTCCCTGACCTCACCATACACCCGATCCAACGCGCGCAGGACGAGGCCTCGCTCCAATCCCTGCCCGAGCAGCTCCGCCTCGAGCCGTTCACGTCCCATCGGGCGCCGTGTCAGGCGTGCACGCGCCCAACGCAGCGCGTACGACCCATCATTGACGTAGCCTCGTCGCCGGAGCTCCGTCATCCACGCCCGGATCCGGCTGTGCGACGTTCCGTGATGCTCGAGGAAGGCCACCACCTGAGCTTCGGTTCGATCGCGTCGCGCCAGGTATCGGAGGACTGCCCGGTCAGTTGGGTCGGAGGAAAGAAACGGAGACTCTCTCGGCTTGCGGGCAGGCAACGAGCCCTCCGCGATGTGAGGCAGGCACCGGGGACTGTCCCCGTGCCACGGGACAGGCACCCGGCTTGGGCTGGAGCCCGTCCCCTTACGCCTCACGCCTCACGAGCATGGCTGCCTCTGGCCTTCGAATCAGGAGACCGGACGCCCGGCGTGGGGTCGCTTGTCGTCGGCTCGCGACTCGGGACGTTTCTCGTCTGCACGACCGTCACGCGCCTCGCGGCCATCCACCAGCTTCTCGGCCGGCCGCGCCGGCGCACCGGCGAGGTCCCGCAACCGGGTCTCGATGTCTTTCGCCATGGCCGGGTTCGTCTTGAGAAACTCCCTGACCGACTCGCGTCCCTGACCTAGCCGCTCCCCCTTAAAGGAGTACCAAGCGCCCGATTTCTCCAGCACGCGCTTTTCCACACCCAGGTCCACGAGTTCACCGGCCTTCGAGATTCCTTCGGCGAACATGATGTCGAACTCCGCCTGCTTGAACGGGGGCGCCATCTTGTTCTTGACCACCTTCACACGCACCCGGCTCCCGGTCACGTCCTGGCCTTCCTTGATCGACTCGATCCGCCTGATGTCCAGGCGGACGGATGAATAAAACTTCAGCGCGTTCCCCCCGGTCGTGGTCTCCGGATTGCCGAACATCACACCCAGCTTCATCCGGATCTGATTGATGAATACCACGGTGGTCAGCGACTTCGAGATCGCCGCCGTCAGCTTGCGAAGCGCCTGGGACATCAGGCGTGCCTGAAGGCCCATGTGCGCATCCCCCATCTCGCCTTCGATCTCGGCCCTCGGCACCAGCGCCGCGACGGAATCTATGACGATGACATCCACCGCCCCGCTCCGCACCAGCGTTTCGGTGATTTCGAGGGCCTGTTCTCCGGTGTCGGGTTGCGAGACCAGCAGATCGTCCACCTGCACGCCCAGCTTCTTCGCGTAGCTGAGGTCCAAGGCGTGCTCCGCGTCAATGAACGCGGCGATGCCGCCTGCTTTCTGCGCCTCCGCGATGACGTGCAACGTCAGTGTCGTCTTGCCCGAGGCCTCCGGGCCGAAGATTTCAATGACTCGGCCTCTCGGGCAACCTCCGACTCCCAGCGCCAGGTCCAGACCCAAGGATCCGGTCGAGATGGCCTGGACATCCGCCGGTATTTCGGCCGACCCAAGCTTCATGATGGCCCCCTTCCCGTACTGCTTCTCGATTTGCGTGAGGGCTAGATCCAGCGCCCGCTTTTTCTCCTCTTTTTCAACCGTACGCTCAGTCATGGAAATCTCCTTTTCCGAGTTCGGGATTGCCCATTATACCCAACTCGACTGGGGAAACATAGTCTCGAAATTTCGAAGTGTGAATTGCGAATTTTGAATTGTGTGGGTTGAGTGCGCCCTGAAGGAACATTCGTCGATTGACTGATTTGGTGACGTCCTGATCGAAGGAAATTAACACACCACGGCATCCAGTGATCAACAGGTGATTCAGCGGTCAGCGATCAACGGTCCGCGGTCGCTTCCTTGAGCGGGACCTCGCAGAGACGCGTGTACACCGCGCCGGACGGCTTGAGCTCGCTCTTCATCAGGGCGATTGCATGGACCGGGAGCGTCCCCAGAGACTGAGGATGTTGCATGGCCCCGCTGTCTGCCAGAGCTTTCCCCACTTCTCGGGCATGCTCCTTGACCCTGGCCAGAGTCAGATGCGGGCTGAAGGGCCGATTCTCGGTCGGGTACCCCAGGGTCGCCATCGCCTGATCCACGTCCCCTGCCAGGCGAACGAGCCGGTTGCTTGCGTGAGCATGGCCCTGGTCCTCCTTCTGGCTGGAGAGACCCACCCACAGGACCCGTGGTGCCCGAAGGTCTGGGAAGACCCCGAGGGCACCCACGTCCAACGAGAATCGTGTCTGCGAGGCAGCCACGAGCGCGAGCGCCCGCTCAATGTCCCCGAGGCGGGCCTCGTCCGTGTCGCCAAGAAACTTGAGCGTGAGATGAATCGAGTCCGGACGCACCCATTGAATGCGGGCGCCCGGGGGCAAGAGTCTGGGGATTGAGCTCTTGAGGCGGGTCTGGAGCTGCGCCAGAGCCGATCGGAGATTCGGATCCAGTTCGATCGCCACGAAGGCTCGGACCATGGCCGCCCCCTGCTCTGGGCCCTTTACCCGGTGGCCACCAGCCATTCACGCAGCAGATTCAACGCCGCCTGGGAGGCGCGCAGCTTGATCGCTTGCCGATCTCCGTGAAATCGAAACTCGCGCGTCACGCGGGCCTCCCGTCCCGTTCGCGTCCCCGCGCCGCGGGCGGCGACGTTCCTCGAGGAGACACGTTGGGTGTTCAGACCGACAAACACCAGCCCGACCGGCTTCCGGGCCGTCCCCCCACCGGGGCCCGCGATGCCGGTCACGCTCAGCCCGATCCCGGCATGACTGCGAGCCCGTATCCCGCTGGCCATCGCCTCCGCCACCTCCGCGCTGACCGCCCCATGTCTGCGAATGAGCGCTTCCGAGACACCGAGCATCTCGCGTTTCGCCCGGTCGCTGTAACAGACCGCGACTCGGTCGAGGTACTGCGAGCTGCCTGGAACTTGCGTGAGGCGATGCCCGATGAGGCCTCCCGTGCAGGACTCGGCGACGGCGAGGACGAGGCCGCGCGCCGCCAGGTGCCGACCCACGACTGCCTCCATCGTCTCCGCCCCCTCGGCATACACGTACGGGCCGAGTCGCTTCCGTACGGCCTTCAGGAGGCGGTCCACGACGTGCCCGCTTCCCGCGACGCGCTGGTTGCGCCGATCATCGGTCGCGGTCAGCGAGACTGTCACCCCGAGCGGTGACGCGAGGAGGCCAAGCCGAACCCCAAGGCCGGTGGGGACCAGTCCCTTCAGCTTGTGATCGACCTGGGACTCGGGGAGCCCGAACGTCTGTAAGAAACGTCGCTCGATCCTCTCGGGCCCGCTTCGACCCCGGTGACCCGCCCTGGCTGCCGGGCCGGCCAGTAGTTTCGGCATGACGGAGACGGCAAACATCTGCGCGGCCTCGGCAGGCACACCCGG
>JAHRHE010000182.1 GCA_020027965.1 Nitrospirota bacterium
AAGGAAGTCTTATGCCGGAAACGGGATTCTGCTTATATGCGACTGCCCAGCTCCGGACCCGAACGAAACCGGAACATTCACGGTGAATTTGTTCTAATTCCGGCTGGGATAGGCGCATGAGTTACCTGTCATCCGCAAGTAGTCTAAGACCAATCGCACGTTGCGCGTGAGCTGTCGCATTTTCTGTGCGACGCTTCGTACCCCTTTGGACTTGATCACTCCGATGGCGAATCGGCGGAGCCGGGTGATGTTTTCTGGGCCGTGGCCGGTGCGTATGCGACTGCGATCTTCATCATAGTTCCAATCGAGAATGTAGTGGCAGCTGTTCTCGATGGTCCAGTGTTGGCGGTTAACCTTGAGAACACGTTGCGGGTCGGCCTGTTCGGTGGATCTACTGGTAATGCCGTAGGCGATTTCAAGAGAGTGGGCGCCACTCTTTTTCTCGCGAGCGTGTCGCTCGACGACGAAAGCTTGTCCGACGTGAGGAAAGTCGAGGTAGTCGTTGAGTTCGGATGTGGTCCAGATCTTTCGGGTTTCGATGCGTCCGTGATCAGGGGGCGTATGCTCAACGAAATGCGGTTTCCCCCGATCCCGGAAGTATAACTCCAGATCTTCGAGAACTCCGGGCTGGTTTCCTTTGACGGTGAAATGGTAATGCGCCTTTCGCTCCGTGACCAGATAGTCGGCCAGCTTGCGCTGCGTCAGCAAGGCATCGGCACTCACATCCTTGCCCTCAATATCGATGGCATCCAGCAGTGGGATGGCCATCTTGATCTCGTTGGTGCGTTTGACTTCTTCACTATCGTCTACGGGCAGAGCCCCCACTTTTTTTGGGTGTAGCAGATCTTGCTCTGATGGCCGATGACGCTCATGACATGAGTTTGATGACCTTGAGCATCGATGGCGTTGCACATGGTCTTGCCGTCTATGGCGAGACTCTCGTCCTGCCCAGCATAAACTTCGTTCCAGCGTCGCAAGGCGCGGTCCAAATGCGTGGGTTCGACTCGGATAAGAACATCGCGGATGATGTACTCGCTGGGGACGATGTAACGGCCCCCTTCGCGACGGCAATTGAAACGCTCCCGTGCCTTTGGGCCGAGGCTGTTGGCCCAATCCGAGATAGCCCGATATCCGCGCATCCCACATAAGATGGCCCCGGCGGCAATGGCCAGAACGTTGGACAATCGATGCCGCCGTCCCTGGCAGCGGCGGGGATCGGGAATATCGGAGAAAAAGGAGGGTAGAGATTGCATCTGATCGGCAGTCAGCATGATTTTGGAGTCTCCTATACGATAGGGTGGTGCCAGAGTGGTGCTGGACAACACCAGACGGGCATCGGCCTGTAAGGGTTTGACGAAGACCATTTTGGGTGATTGAGGCGTAGCGCTGTAGCCTAGCCGGGTCCGGCGAAATCCTTTCGTGTTACCTACGTACACCCAGTTGGCCGCCTTATACACGGTTCCCTGGAAGCGCTGCGGGTCTACGAAGGTTTCCAGCAATACTACCGGATGACCGAACATCTCCTGCCAATCCCTGCACAGACGCCTTTGGCAGAGCGACAGAACGCGTGAGCCCAAGTTGGGAACATGCCAGTGCGGCACGATCAGAAAGCGGCTGTTGTTGACCACCAGCTTCAGCCGACCATATTGATGGCGGAAGTCCCAACCGATCCAGCAATCCCGCGCAGCGCACTTTAAGGCGGAGGCGGAATAACTCAGCAGGGCGACCCATTCTTCCCGCCAGCCAGCCACGTACCAAAGCGTTTCGCCGATCTTCGGCAACCAACCCAGGTAATGATGTTCCCGCATCAACTCCTGGTAACGCTGCTCTTCGAATGACCGAATGGGCCGGACCACAATCTCCCGAAGGTTCAATGGAGTGGCTCCCAGGTGCGCAACACAGCTCAGGCTTCACATATACTTCATTCGGGAAGATACTCTATTGCGAGGAGATTGTCCAGATCAGCCAATAACTATTTCATTCTGTCGCATTTGCAGGTGGGAACAAATTCACCCTGGGGTCGATATAGGTCGACTGATTTCCAGGGTGCCGGTGATCCAGGGGGATCTGTTTCTGCTGGACATTTCGATTTCCCTTCGCTACTGTACTGGTGCGAAGGGGGTGCGAAATGAGCAGAAAGGACGGCGGCCCACGATTCAGTGGGCGGGAATTCACGGCGAGGGAGATCGCTCTGATCCGCGAAGTTGTGGAGATGTGTCGCGGAGTGAGCCGGATGGAGTTGGCGAACACGATCTGCGAGCTTCTGGGATGGAAGCGTGCCGGTGGGTCGCTCAAGGGGCGGGAATGTCGGGAGTTTCTGGAGTGCCTGGAATCCAGCGGGGTTCTTGGTCTTCCCGAGAAGCGGAAGACTCGCCCCATTGGTTCCTCGACGCGAATTCCTCTGACGGAGCGCGGAGATCCTTGCTCTGTAGTTGCTGGGCGCGTGGAGGAGCTCGCCCCAGTTGTCATAGATCGAGTCCAGAGCCAAGAGGAGAGACTTCTGTTCCGGGAGCTTGTGGGTCGGCATCATTACCTGGGATATTCCGTGCCCTTCGGTGCGCATCTGCAGTACTTGGTCTTCATCTCGAGACCGGAGCGATCGGCCGTTGCGTGCATGCAATTTTCCAGTCCGGCGTGGCGGATGAAGGCGAGAGACCAATGGATCGGGTGGGACGATACCACCCGCAGTCGCAATCTTCAGCGAGTCGTGACGAACAGTCGCTTCTTGATTCTGCCCTGGGTGCATATCAAGAACTTGGCGAGCACCGTCCTGTCTCTGGCTCTCCGGCGGCTCGTGATCGATTGGGAAGAGCGGTATGGCGTGAGGCCCCTGCTTGTAGAGACTCTGGTCGATCCAGGGCGTTTCACGGGTGGTTGCTATCTGGCGGCGAATTGGATCGCGCTGGGTGGAACGGCGGGTCGGGGACGGATGGATCGAGAGCATCAGCGGCACGGGGCGGCACCCAAGAAGTTGCTGGTCTACCCGTTGCATCGGGACGCGGCCCGCAGGCTTCGGGAAGCGTGAGGAGGCGGGTCTCACATGGGAGCGCTCGCCTGTTCCGCAGTCCAACCATTCACCGAGCCACGGCAGAAGTTCGAGAGTCTGATCACGTACCTGGGCTCTGAGGAAGCCTGTTCCATGACGCACAGCGATCTTGAGAGAGAACTTCAAACAAAGGGCATGGATCTGCTTCGATCTCTCTACCAAGCGCATCTGGATACGCGCGGTCCCGGGGAGGCGAACGGACCGGTCAGCGGAGCCGACGGGATCGATCGCACGCGAGTGCGAGTCCAGGGGCGAGGCCTTGAGACCGTCTTCGGAACGGTGACCGTCAACCGAGCCGGTTATGGAGCCGACGGTAGCAAGAGCCTTCATCCACTGGATGCCGAGCTGAACCTTCCCCCGGAGCTCTATTCCCATGAGGTTCGGCGGAGAGTCGCAGAGGAGGCGGCCAAAACATCCTTCGATGAAGCCGTCGAGAGCCTGGCACGAAACACCGCAGCGGACGTCCCGAAGCGACAGCTCGAACAACTCGTCACGCGCGCGGCCCAGGACTTCGACACCTTCTACCAGAGACGGCGTGTCGTGACTGAGGCGGACGTGGGAACTGGATCGGTCTTGGTGATTACCGTCGATGCCAAAGGCGTCGTCATGCGGACCGAGGATCTTCGCGAATCGACTCGGAAAGCTGCGGCGAAAAGAAGGCACAGGCTCGCGACGCGCCTCTCAAAAGGAGAGAAGCGGAACGCCAAGCGCATGGCCACAGTCGCCGCCGTCTATACCATCAATCCATTCGTGCGGAAGCCGGAGGATATCCTGCGGCGATTGGCTCCCGTTCACAGTGCCGACCAGGAGAAACGCCCACTGCCCGAGTGGAAACGTGTCTGGGCGAGTCTCGAGAAGACACCTGAACAAGTCATTGCAGAGGCATTTGAGGAGGCCGAGCACCGAGATCCTCTCCACCAGAAGACCTGGGTCGCGTTGGTTGACGGCAACAAAACGCAAATCCGCATCCTCCGAAAGCTGGCTCGCAAGAGAAGAATCAAGCTCCACCTGATCGTCGATGTGATCCATGTCTCCCAGTACCTCTGGTCGGCCGGGCTCGCCTTCAATCCGGAAGGAAGTCCGGAGCTCGAAACCTGGGTGAGTCACCGTTTCCTCGAAGTCCTCCGCGGACACGCCAGCAACGTCGCTGCGGGCATAGGGCGAAGTGCGACACTCCGTCGCCTCTCTCCCAGCGACCGTAAGCCCGTCGATCACTGTGCTCACTACCTGCTCACCTATGCCCCCTACCTCAGATACGACCACTACCTCACCAAAGGACTGCCCATCGCCACGGGCGTCATCGAAGGCGCTTGTCGACATCTCATCAAGGATCGGATGGATGTGACCGGAGCCCGTTGGAGCCTCTCAGGTGCCGAAGCCGTCCTCCGACTCCGAGCCTTGCGCTCCAGCCACGACTTCGACGAGTACTGGGGCTTCCATGAAGTCTGCGAGCATGAGCGGAATCACCAAGCGCTCTATGCAGACGGCAAAGTGCCAGCCACGACGCGACCCCAGCAACGCCCAAGATTGAGGCTGATCAAGTAAGAGACGATGCCATACATTACTGTGCTCCTGTCGTCGCTCCGACGTGTTCCAAAAGAGCCGCACCCTATTCAAATGATCCCCGGGATCCCGCTGCC
>JAHRHE010000086.1 GCA_020027965.1 Nitrospirota bacterium
CACGGCTGGCCGGCGAAGCTGGATTCCCCCTGGATGCTGTGGAAGATCTCGGTGACCCGTATAGACATTTGATGATCTGGTCATCTGGTGATCTGGTGATTGTAATCGGACTCATCCTGCAAATGAGTCAATCACCAAATCAATAAATCACCCAATTCCTCCTACTTCCACTGCGCGATCGGCCAGCGCTCGCGCCGGGCGATGCGCGCCATGCCCCTGATCGGGTTCACGACCAGGGGAAATCCAACCAGCCGGAGCACTTCTGTATCGCCCGGGCTGTCCCCATAGGCGTAACTGGCCCTCAGGTCTACCCCGCGCTCTTTGGCAAACGATTCGAGTAGCTGCCGTTTCACTTCGCCGTACGGAAGCGGGGCCATGAGCGTTCCGGTATAGACCTCTCCCTTGCGCTCGGGCTTTGCAGCCAAGGCCGCTTCCACCTGCAAGCTGGCGGCGAGGGGAGCGACCAGGAAGTCCGGTGCTCCCGTGACGATCACCACGCAGTGAGCGGCGCGCTGATGGGCTGCCAACGCGGCCAGGCCGTCGGGCGACAGGTGAGGACGGATCTCCGTTCGGATAAAACGCTCGGCGAGAGCCTCGATCACCGCGGACCTCTTCCCGGATAGATAGACTTTCCGCTCGCGCAGCGGACGCAGGGACATGGGGGGCATCTGTGTCAGCAGGAACCGGAGGCTCCGGAGAGCCTCACTCCTGCCCACCACGCCCTCCTTCCACAGGTACCGGAAGAAGCGTATCTCGATCGCGGCGCCTCGAATCAGCGTATTGTCCAGATCGAAAAAGGCTCCTACGCCTGTGCCGGAGCCGGGCGCGAGACTCGTTGTGGGGGCAGAGTGAGACATTAACCCTCGCGATCCATGTTCGAATGTTGACAGGTCAGCCTCGTGCTCAGAGGCTCAGTGCAGGGGGCAGACATTTTCCGGCTACGCTCGACTGTGGAGGGATTCTAACGGAAGGACCCTTGATTGACAAGGGTTTCTGGGCACTCTTATAATCTGCTCGGCGCCGAAGTGGTGGAATTGGTAGACACGCACGTTTGAGGGGCGTGTGGGGAAACCCATGCGGGTTCGAGTCCCGCCTTCGGCACCATCTTCGCCCGCTCAGCTCACGGGGTAAAGGGATAACGGGATAGCGGGGCAGGGCGAACGACTAGGATCCTCTCCTCTTGTGTACGCCGCCCCCCGTACCCCGCTGCTCCACCTTTTTTAGGGTTTGATCTCGCTCGCAATCTCTGTCAGGTCTTTCGGGTACAGCACGATTTCGATCCGCCGGTTCGACGTGCGACCTTCTTCGGAGTCGTTGCCGGCCACCGGCCGCGTCTCCGCGTAGCCGACGGCCGAGAGGTTGACCCGGTCAACTCCCCCCTGCTCGATCAAATAGCGCACCACGCTGGTTGCACGAGCCGTGGACAGCTCCCAGTTGGTCGGGAACCGGCTTTTCAGCCCGGCTCCGATCGGCACGTTGTCCGTGTGTCCCTCGATGCGGATCTGCTTGTCAGCCACGTTCTTGAGGATGTCACTGACCTGCTTGAGGACCTTGAGCCCGGCCGGCTTCACTTGAGCCTTGCCCGAGGCAAAGAGGACACGGTCCACCATATTGATCGTCAGACGGTCCCGCACCTGTTTGATCCGGATATCGCCCTTCTCGATCTCGGTCTGGAGCGACTTCTCCAGGTCCTGGTGGGTTTTGGTCAGCCGCTGGATCTCGGCTTCCTTGGCGGCCCGCTCCTTCTCCAGAAGGGCCTTTTCTGCCTCCTCGGCGGCGAGCTTGGTCTCCAGATCCTGTGCCTTGCCGCTGGCCCCCGTGACAGTCGCGGTGAGTTGCTCTTTTTCCTTTTCGAGGGCTACGAGGCGAGTGGTGGCGTCGGCCAGGGCTTTCTGGGATTCATCAACCTTGCTCTGAAGCAAGGCACGCTCCTGCCGGCCTTCCTCAATGTTCTTCTTGGCCGCCTCGATGGTCCGCTGGAGCGCAGCGATCTCCACGGCGGACTGCTTCTTGAACGCCTCAAAGGCCGCAGTAGTATCAGCGGTCGCCTTGCGCGCTGCGGCCAACTCGTCAACTGTCTCCTGGTGTGTTCCGGTACTGACGCAAGCGGAGACCAACAGCCCACCTAAGGCAATGGCCGAGATCACTGACGTTTTCATGTTTGCTCCTCTCTGTGACCTGATCCGTCGCTTTTGTGGGGGTGTGATTCTATTCCCCTCACGATGTGGCAGTCAAGAAGCCTAGGGCTTCAGCCCGACGCCGTGCGCAGCAATGGGCCCAGATTCAACGCGACGATCTGCGGAGATTCCAGGGGGGCGGCCCAAGATCCGTTCAACGGAAACGGCCCGGACTGAGAGGCGGGAGCGGCGCGCCAGAATCAGGGGCCGTGCGGCCCCCCGACCTTGGGGGGATATTTCAAGAGACGCACGCCCATTCCCCGGCGAAAATTGAACTGGTCGGCAGTCCGGCAGATCCACACGACTTGCCCCAATGAGTGCTGCCATCCGATGTGCTGCTCGGGCGAAGCGAACTCGACCGCAAGCCTGGTCCCCACCGGAAGGGGTTCGGTGCTTTCAATAAACAGGCAGCCACTGTCGCGCCTTGAGGCCCGGCTTTCGACGCGCTTCCCATCACCTAAGCTGTAGCGGACCGGGAACAACGGAGAAGCGTGCGGCTGGACCGGGACCTGGCTCACCGGCGAATCCCCGCGTGACTTCTCGAAATCGTCCAGGCGCAGGATATCCACGTTACGCACCCGGGCTCATGGTCCTGAGAACTGTGTCCTGAGAACTGTCTTGTTGCATCAGAAAGGCTGGCGCATGGCCTTGGCCGTCCTCCCTGGCTACTCTGCCTGCGTGACAGAGCCGAGCGGATGACGACGGGCTGGCTCAGGCCGGCCAGCAGAGACCGGCCTGAACGCCCACGGACTCAGGTGGGAAGGGCCTACTTACATCGCTGGCTTGATAGACGTAGCATGGCCGTCTGCGGTTGCTTGGGCCTCGATCCTGTCTCCAGCCTTGGGTGCCCCATCGAGCCTCGTGTCCTTGTTGACATGCAGCCGGACTTCCTTGCCCGACGCATCCTTCACCACATAGAACTCACCCTCGATTCTCAGCACCTCGCCCTGGACGATCTTGTCGCTTTTCGCGGCCGGCGGATCACCGGCGTAGGTTAGCGTGACCATTCCAAAGCTCAGTGATACTGCGACGAGCGCGAGCCATCCGAACAATCTGTTCATGTCGGGCCCTCCTTTGAGATAAAACCGGGTTGGTTTACGCGAGCACGTCTCTCCTATTGGAGACCCTGTGCCGACGCCATCGGGCTGAGCCCTTGGTCTGGCAGTGGGCACACATGGTCATCATTGCAGCAAACAAAATGCCTAACCCCTGGAGCCCATCAGGACCCCTCTATCACCCCATTGCAACAGCGTTTTCTGACTGTTCGTCCAGCGTCCTGTAGAACGCAGGCTGAAGGGAGAACCCTTCGCAAGGAGCCCCCCTGCTACCCCAATCTGTTTGTTTTACATAGGGCTGGGCCTGTAGGGAAGAGCCTACAGCATGGAGAGGTAAAGCGCACACGAGCCAGGTGCAAACTGATGCCTCGGAGGTGGTGCCGTGGCATCTGTTGGTTTGGGCCTTCTCAGAGAAGGGAGTCAGGGCAAGTGAGTTAACTCGCCCAGCGACCGCAGATAGGCCGCCACATCCAGCAGATCTTGATCACTCAGGATCCCGCGCCAGGCCGGCATGGTCACGCCCATTCCGTCCGCCATCGCACGGACAAGGTCCTGGTCGGACCTTTTCCGGACCTCAGGCGACACCAGGCTGGGCGCGGGAGGAGTCGTGGCTTTCGCCATCGGCCCATCACCTTGAGCGTGATGGCCGTGGCACACCGCACAGTACTGCTCGAATCGCGCTTTCCCCAACGCGGGGTCGCCCGGCGAGGTAGCCTCCCCTGCACGAGCATCGAGCAGCGTGGCGAGAAGGACCACCAGCAGGAGGCTGAATGACCGGCCAAGAACGCGGCGCATACCAGGCGGTTCGCTTACCGACAGGGGTCCGAGTCCCTTAGACGACTGAGGTGATCCAAGTTCCGTCCCTGTCAAGGGACCGCAGATCACGTCCAAGTCATGCTGATCGTGCTCACTGGTTTCCATCACTCTTGGCTGGACCGCTGGTATCAGTCCCGTGCCGCAAGGGTGCTCAGAAGAGAAGTCGAGGGCTGCCTGGCGGCATTGATGGATCCACGTCAGGTCCCGTGCAACCTTGGCTCGTCGGGAATTCCAAAAGATGCACACCCATCCCAGGAGCAAAGTTGAACTGGTCGGCCGTGCGGCAGATCCAGACCACCCGGCCCGACGCCGTCCGTGCTTCCACGGGATCGTGGAGATCAATAAGCTCGACGGTGAGCATGCTGCCCACGGGAAGCAGATCGTTGGTCTCGATAAACAATATGCGTCCTGGGATGCCCGAGGCGCGGCTTTGGAAAGAGCTGCCATCGGTTGTGGAGTAACGAACCATGAACTGCCGGACAGTCTGCGCGTCAAGGCGGAACTCCCCGGGGTTCACATCCCTCCGTGCCCCATGGCTCTGATCAGAGAACGAGTCCCACATCACGCCTCCGCTGGTGGCCACCCCGGGAGCAAGCGGGCTGAGATCACGATCGCCGGTCGGGGGCACGGCGGTAGTACGTGCCCCTTCCCGAGACGGGTACTTTCCGCCCTTCTCATCTTTACTTGTCTTTCTCATCGTCCGCGAACACCTTCGGGCCACTGGGCTCTGGCTGGGGCTTCGGCTGTCCCTTTTCGTCCGTCGGAGCCGGAGCAGGATCCTCCGCGTAGGTCACGGTGGCAACTGTGCCGAAGGTGAGCAGCACCGCGAGCGCGATCAATCCTCCAAGGTTCTTCATCGTGACCTCTCCTTAGAAAAAGAAGTTGGTTGTAGCCGTGGGCCTCCATTGCAGAGGGGCGCGAACATCTCTCTCACACCTAGCACATTCGCAGGGTGCCAACCAACGGACAAAAACCCGGCGTGAGGCCTTGAGATGTCTAATGGTATCCCGTGGCTTCCCGAGGCGCCCTTATGGCATACTTGGGCACCCGGATAATGAGGTGTGACCATGGCCCAGCGAGTCGACCTCGCGAATCTGAGCGCGTTGGTGTCGACCGTCGAAGAGTTCGATCGGCTCACGGCCGACACGTTACCCGATCTGCTCGATCATGCGGCGGGGCAGACGCGTCGGTATCTGCGTGAGACAGGCCAGTGGGCGGACGACATCGGTCATGAAAAACTTGCGCTCCGGTGGGGGTACGAGCTTGTGGAACGGTTCCTCGTGTGCGGGCGGTCAGAGGTGCCCTGTCGTCCGCTGTTTCTGCTGGACAGCCTGATCGCAAAATTTTTCAGCCAGCCGAATCCGCTGTGTTATCACAAAGACCTCTGCTCGCCCCTGGGCCGGTTCCTAGACGGCCTCACCTCAAGAGCCGTGCTCAGCCGTGACGCCCTGACAGCACTGTATTATCACCTCTACGGGTTCGGCCAAGGTGGCGTGGTGCAGTTGCTTGGGCTGGGGCCCGCGGAGAGTCAGCGGGTGTACAAGAACTTCGAGCGCTGGCGCCGCACCGGTTGGCAACGGGCCGTGACGGAGATCGGGATGACCGAAGCGGAGCTGCGAGAGCTCGAGATCATTCAGAACCGTGACCCTCAGAGACTCAACCAGGAGGCCGATCGGCTGATCCCCATGGTCCAGGAACACTATCGGCGAAGCGAGCCCGAGCATTTTCCGTGTCTCAGCCGCCGCCAGTGGGAAGATCTCTTCCATCACGGATACGGCTACGACTACCAGGTCTGGCATCTGGCCCTATGCCGGGATTGCATGGCGGAAGCGTACGCCATCCGGCTGGACGGGCTCACAGAGACGCGGGGTGTGCAGATTGACCTGCATCTGCGTCCGTTGCTCAAGGGCAGGGTGGCGTCCTTCCTCTGGGTGCAACGAGGGGGTGGCAATGGAACAGAACGGCCAGCTCAGCGGATATCGACAGCATCTCGTTGAGGCGTTGCGCCAACACCCGAGGCGCCGGTACCGGGAGGAGCCAGGCTCGCTCCAGGTGTTTGTGAATCAGGAATGCATTGGAACCCTCGACTGCGGCTGGGGAGGCACCAGTCTGGTCTCAGTGAGCCAGGACAAACCCATCCGCGTGATTGAGCTGCGCACTGCAAGCGGCGTCCTGGCCGGTAGTCTTTGCGCGCGGGACATCGGCGTCCAGACGGCGCGGTTTCCAGTCGGGCCGCACGCGATTGAGGTGAGTATCTGCAATCAGCTGGATCGGGGAACGCTGCGGGCCGAATTCCGTCCGGCCGTCTCGTTCATACAGCGGGTGCGACGGGTCGCGAGCGCCACGCTAGCTGCCGTGAGGCGTCCGGGCTGGATGATGCGACCCCTTCCGGGCATCGCTCACCGCACCGGGTGGGGAAGGGCGGCGGTGCTGTCCCAGACTGCGTTGGCGCTCGCGGTCCTGTTCCTGGTCGTGGATCGGCTTGCCGACCGAACGGGAACGTGGAAGACAGTGACAACCTCGGCAGCGGAGAAGG
This sequence comes from Nitrospirota bacterium, assembly GCA_020027965.1. Taxonomy (GTDB): domain Bacteria; phylum Nitrospirota; class Nitrospiria; order Nitrospirales; family Nitrospiraceae; genus JAHRHE01. The sequence goes on from JAHRHE010000086.1 coordinate 6,585, forward strand.
CGTTCGTCCGGCAGGAGCATCGGCTTGCGAAGCTGGTGGAACAGCAAGCCTCCGTGATACAGGCGATCAAGGTCCAGCAACGCGACGTGGCGCGGCTGGACCGGGCCGTGGCAGCCGCTGACCGTCAGAGCCGGAAACGACATGAGGCAGAGGCACTTCTGCTCTCCCGCTTGAGCAGCGAAGCGGCCGATCGAGAGCGGATGTGGAATGAGATTCAGAGCCTCACCGCCGCAAAGGAGGCGCTGAGCAAGGATGTCGCGGTGCTGGAGAGCCGTGCCGTGGTGGCCGAGGCCCGGCGCGAGAACTCGGTGCAGCCCTTCAGGTTCTGGGTCTCGTTCCATGATGGGACGTCTGACAAGAGCATTGAGGAGTTAATCCAAGGGATCCATGGGCGCAAGGGGCCCGTCGATGCCGGATGGTACAGCGTGGAAGTGAATCTTTCGCAGCCCCAGAGCCCAGCCACCTTCGTGGAGTCGCTGAGGAAGACGAAAATCGTGAAGGCGGTGAAAACCAACCTGACGACGACACAGGGCCAGTAGGTCTACCCCACTCTCCACCTCCCTTGCCCACCGGATTGCTGCGCATTCAAACCGGCGTAGGCCGGGTCGCCTGTGCTATGCTTCCTGTGCGACACGTTGGACCTCGGGCACCGCACGCACGTCATGCGTCGGCATCCGGCGTCGCCGGTCAGCGGGTCCAATGACACACCCATAGCGGCGAGGCCGAGGGCCGGCGGGTCCTCTTCTTGCATGCTGCAGAGGACTGGCGACAAGATCTGAGGAGGCACCCATGTCTGACTTCTATCAAAACGGCGTCGTGACGGTGCTGCACCGTCTGGGCGAGTCGAATGTCGACCGGCTCGAAGCGGAACTGGAGCGCCATGCCAAGGTCAATCCCATCGCGCTCGTGCTTCCCTCGCTGTACGCGGAGCTGGAGCGGCGGGCGCTGAAGCAAATCGTCACCGTCTTGAGCGGAGTCCGGTACCTGCACGAAGTCGTCATCTCGCTCGACCGCGCGTCCGCCCTGGAGTTCCGGCTCGCCAAGGAATACTTTGCGGCGCTGCCGCAACGGGTCAGGGTGATCTGGAACGACGGCACGCGCATTCAGGACCTGCTCAAACTCCTGGCCAAGCATGAGATCGACATCGGCCTGCCCGGCAAGGGACGCGGCTGTTGGACTGCCTTCGGGTACATTCTGGCCCGCCGCGAGAGCACGGTCATCGCGCTGCACGACTGCGACATTGTAAGTTACGACCGTGAGTATCTGGCCCGGCTGTGCTATCCGGTCGCGAACCCCAATCTGGCCTACGAGTTCTGCAAAGGCTACTACAGCCGGGTCACGGACCGCCTCCACGGCCGGGTTACACGCCTGTTCATGACCCCCCTGCTCCGCAGCCTCCAGCAACTCGTGGGGCCTCATCCGCTCCTCACCTTCCTGGATAGTTTCCGCTATCCCCTGGCCGGAGAATTCGCCATGGTCAAGGACCTCGCCTGGATCAACCGGATCCCTGGTGACTGGGGGCTGGAGGTTGGGGTGCTCGCCGAGATCTACCGCAACTGCGCGCTGCGCCGGATCTGCCAGGCTGATATTGCGAACGCCTACGAGCACAAGCACCAGGCCTTGTCGGCGGATGATCCCGAGGCAGGGCTGCTCAAGATGTGCGTGGATATCACCAAATCCCTGTTCCGAAACCTGGCGAGCGAAGGAATTGTGCTGGCGGAGGGGAATCTCAAGACGCTGCGCGCGACCTATCTCGAGACCGCCCAGGAGGCCATCCGCCGGTACGAAGCCGACGCGGCCATCAATGGATTGCGGTTCGACCGGCATGAAGAGCGGACTGCGGTCGAAGCCTTTCTGAAAGGCATCAAGCTGGCCACGGACGGATTCCTTGAGGATCCGCTCGGGGTCCCGATGATCTCGAACTGGAGCCGCGTGGCCGCCGCGGTCCCGGACATCTTCGACCGATTACTGGACGCGGTAGAGCAGGATCATACCTGGAATCCGACTCGCGAGAAGACCCTGGCGCGCTCATGATCGGTGAAGGGTAGGCCCCCAAAGAAAGTACGATTTGGTGATGTATGGATTTGGCGATTTTCTACTTCACCAAATCACCGCGCTCAGAAATTACGATTTCGTGATTTGCGATTTGATGATGTTCTCGGCTCGGTCAATCACCAAATCGCCAAATTCTTAGGAAGGTTTCAGGAACAGGATGGCCAACGGCGGAAGGGTAAGCGAGAGGGAATGGGGGAGGCCGTGACAGGGAATGGGGTCCGACTGCACCTTGCCGAAGTTCCCGAGGTTGCTCCCTCCGTAGACCGCCGCGTCGCTGTTGAGGAGCTCCCGGTAGGGTCCCGGCTCAGGAACCCCGATCCGATACCCGTGACGAGGAACCGGCGTGAAGTTGCACACGCACACCACCATCTGGCTTGGGTCCTTGGCCCTCCGGATGAAGGCGATCACGGACTGCTCGGCATCCGCGAAATCAATCCATTGGAAACCCGACCAGTCGAAATCCACCTCATACAGGGCCGGCTGGGCCTGATAGAGCCGGTTGAGATCGCGGACGAACCGGTGCAATCCCTGGTGCGGCTCGTGCTGGAGCAAGTGCCACTGCAAGCTGGAGTCATGATTCCACTCCCACCATTGCCCGAACTCGCCACCCATGAAGTGCATTTTTTTTCCGGGATGCCCGTACATATACCCGAAGAGCGCGCGCAAACTGGCGAAGCGCTGCCAGGGGTCGCCGGGCATCTTGTCTAGGAGCGCCTTCTTCCCGTAGACGACCTCGTCGTGGGATAGGACCAGCACGAAGTTTTCGGTGAAGGCATAGAGAAGGCCGAAGGTGATCTGCCCCTGATGATATTTCCGATGCACCGGATCAAGCTGGAAGTAATCCAGCATGTCGTGCATCCAGCCCATGTTCCATTTAAGGCTGAAGCCCAACCCGCCCGTGTAGGTCGGGCGCGACACGCCCGGCCAGGCGGTGGACTCCTCCGCGATCGTCAACACGCCCGGGTGTTCCCGGTGCACGACGATGTTGAACTCCTTGAGGAACTCGATCGCTTCGAGGTTCTCGTGTCCGCCGAAGCGGTTCGGGATCCATTCATCCGGCTTCCGGGCATAGTCCAGGTAGAGCAACGAGGCCACTGCGTCCACGCGCAAGCCGTCGATGTGATAGCGATCCAGCCAGAACAGCGTGCTGTTCAGCAGGAAATTCCGGACCTCCACGCGGCCGAAGTTGAAGACGCGACTGCGCCACTCAGGGTGGAACCCCAGACGGGGGTCCTGGTGGTCGTAGAGATGTGTGCCATCAAACCAGGCCAGGCCGTGCGGGTCATCCGGAAAGTGCGCGGGCACCCAGTCCATGATGACCCCGATTCCGGCCAGGTGGCAGGTGTCCACGAAGGCCATGAAGTCCTCGGGTGGGCCGAACCGGCTGGTGGGCGCGAAGAATCCCGTCGTCTGGTAGCCCCACGATCCGTCGAAGGGATGTTCCGTGATCGGCATCAATTCCAGGTGGGTGTATCCCATGTCCTTCACGTAGGGAAGGAGCTTGGTGGCGAGCTCCCGGTAGGTCAGCCAGCGGCCCCCCTCCTCGGGCACCCGCATCCACGACCCGGGGTGCACCTCATAGATGGCCAGTGGGTCGCTCAGCGGATCGGAGGAGGCCCTCGCGTCCATCCAGGCTTGATCGCCCCACTTGTACCCGGACAGGTCCCGCACGATCGAGGCCGTCTTTGGACGGAGCTCGGCTGCAAATGCGTAGGGGTCGGCTTTCAGAAAGGGTGCGTCCTGCTCGCGAGGCCGAATTTCATACTTGTAGGTGGAACCCTCGGGGATGTCCGGGATAAAAAGTTCCCACAAGCCCGTGCTGCCGCGGCTCCGCATGGGATGACGCCGACCATCCCAGCCGTTAAAGTCTCCGACAACGCTGACCCTGAGGGCGTTGGGGGCCCAGACCACAAACCCGACGCCGGCCACGCCTTGCACCAGGCGCACGTGCGCCCCGAGCGTGTCGTAGGCATGGTACAGGCGGCCTTCGGCGAAAAGATGCAGGTCAAAATCCGAAAGCAGGGGCGGATAGGCATAGGGATCGTGACGCTCCGTGATACCTCCCCAGTGGTCCCTGACTCGGAGCCGGTAGCGAAGCGGCTCCCCCGCACCCGGAAGCGTGGCTTCGAACAGTCCGGCTGCGTGCATGCGAACCATGGGCACGGGCGTCTTGCCGATACCATCAGGCAGCAGTTTGGCTTCCACTGCCTCAGGGAGGAAGGCCCGCACGATGGTGGCCGGCTCTCCCTTGAGACTGGTCGGGTGCGGACCCAGCACCTGGAACGGATCCCAGTGCTCGACTCGAATCACGCGCTCAATGTCGTCGGCCATCTGGTCTTGATGGCGTGCCGGAGAGCCTGTCATACACCCGAACTGTATCGCACTCGGCGCAAGGGAAGCAAATCGGCCGGGGTCCGTCCGCGCCGCCTAGCCAGTGGCGCAACTGAAGTGGCTTGATGATGACGGACACGACGATTGCTCTCACGCCGGAGACAGACGCCAGGATCCAGGAGATCGGCGAGACCGAGATCCTGGTCGGGATTCCCAGCTTTAACAATGCCGATACGATCGGCCATGTCGTCCGCGCGGTGAAAGCCGGTCTGGCCAAGTACTTCTCCGGTGTGCGGGCGGTCCTTGTGAACTCGGACGGCAGCTCCACAGACGGGACCCCTGACGTGGTGGCGCGCACGGTCGTGGACCTCGGGGACATGCTGATCAGTGAGCGGCAGAGCCCGCTGCACAAGATCATCACGCCCTACCATGGGATTCCCGGCAAGGGGAGCGCGTTCCGGACCATCTTCGAAATCGCGCGCCGGCTGAAGGCCAAAGCTTGTGCGGTGGTGGATTCGGATCTCCGCAGCATCACGCCCGAGTGGATCGAGCTGCTGATCCGTCCTGTGTTGGGCGAAGGTTACGACTATGTGGCGCCCTATTATCTCCGCCACAAGTATGACGGGACCATTACCAACAACATCGTCTACCCTCTGACTCGGGCCATGTACGGGCAGCGCGTGCGCCAGCCCATCGGCGGCGATTTTGGATTTTCCGGACGCCTGGCTGAGCATTATCTCGACAAGCATGTGTGGGAATCCGATGTGGCGCGGTTCGGCATTGATATCTGGATGACCACAGAGGCGATCGCCAGCGGGGCCCGGGTCTGCGAGAGCTTTTTGGGAGCCAAGATCCACAATCCCAAGGACCCGGGGACCGACCTGGCCGCGATGCTGGTTCAGGTGATGGGGGCCATGTTCGCGTTGATGGAGGAGCACGAAGGGGTGTGGGCAAAGCTGAACGGGTCGAACCCGGTCAAGCGGTTCGGGTTTCAGTACGAGGTGGGCGTCGAACCCGTCCATGTCAACGTGGATGGGATGATCTGTAGCTTCCGGCAGGGCCTGGCCGACCTGGAACCGATCTGGAGGGAGATGCTGGCTGCGGAAACGGTGGAGGAGCTCCAGGCGCTGAAGGACTGCCCGCTACAGGCATTTCGTCTCGGGGACGATCTCTGGGCCAGGTTGGTCTACGAGGCCACCGCGGCCTGTCACCGTCGAGTCATGCCGCGGGAGCATCTGCTCAAGGCCTTCACGCCGCTCTATCTCGGACGGACCGCCTCCTTCGTGCTCGACACGCAAGGGCTCACCTCTTCGGAAGCGGATGGCCGGATTGAGGCGCTCTGCCAGGCGTTCGAGAAACGCAAACCGTACCTGATGGAACGATGGGAAACAGGAAGCGAATAGTTCATAGCCGACAGCGACTCGCTCTGAACCAGAAGTTGTGACAGGCGCTGCTGGCTCTTCGCGCTCAGCTCCGGAGGAGGAGATCATGAAAGAATTTTTGCAGACGGCGCTCCTCGGTCCCTTGCAGGCGTTGGGGAAGCAGGTCTTGGCGGTGCTGCCGAATGTGCTGGCCATGACCATCATTCTTGTGGCCGGCCTGGTCATCGCGTGGGCGATGGGTCACCTGGTTGAGCGGCTGTTGCGCGTGATCGGCCTGGATCATTTATGTAACCGCCTCGGCGTGAATGCCGCGCTGGCGCGCGGTGGCGTCAAGACCGATCCCTCCCGCCTCGCGGGTCGAGCGGCCTATTGGATGGTGCTGCTGTTTGCGGCCATGGCCGGGCTCGGCGCGCTGAACCTGAAGCCGATCAATCAATTCGCGCAGTCCTTCCTGGCCTACGTGCCATATCTCTTCACCGCGGGCCTGATTCTGGTCGGGGGCTATCTGCTCTCGAACTTCGTGTCCCAGACCGTCCTGATCGCGGCCGTCAACGCGGGGTTGCCGCCGGCGCGACTGCTGGCAGCCTGTTCGCGCTGGGGGGTTCAGCTCGTGGCCGTGGCGATGGCGCTGGAGCAGCTCGGGATCGCCCAGCACATCGTGGTGGTGGGTTTCGGGATCACGCTGGGTGGGGTCGTGATGGCCGGAGCGATCGCCTTTGGGCTGGGGGCCAAGGACCTCGCCAAGGACTATCTTGAACGAAGGCTCTCGCAGAGCCCACGCGACCGCGCCCCGGATGACCTGAGGCACCTTTGAAGAGTGATCTCAACTGGGGATCTGTTCATTGAAACCTTGAAGGCTGACGGTCTCGGTGGCAGGAGTGTGCCCCCACTTATTCGACCTCAGAACGGGAGCCCGGATCCAGGCCTGAGTCTGGTTCCACGCAAAGGAGAGATCAATGGATGACATGCCTGCAAGGAGACCTCGCCTGATCGATCGCATGACGCTTCGTCCTCGCGATCCACACCGGTCTGACGAATGGTTAGGTGGTGAGGCGCATGTGCGTTTCCAGCGCGCGCGCAGTTGGCGCGACCTGCTTCAACGCCATGGAACAGGAACGGCCGGCGTGGCGCTGGCCTTTCTGGTCGGGATCGCGGTCGGGAGCGGGATGACCATCTTCGCGCGTGTCAGACGCTAAGCGAGCCACCTCGAGAAGGTCCAGACATGGGCGTGCCACGTGCTGACAGTCCTTTTCGCTTCGTGAGCTGTACGGAGCTGCGTGAGGTCATGGGCCAGCGGGCCATGGATGAGCAGCGATTGCTCGAGCTCATCGAGGAGGTCCCGGCGGACAGTATTTACTACCATACCCACAGCTACTATCTGAGACATGCCTATGCGCAGGGACTGTTCCCCAATGACTTCGCGACGTGGGTGGCGCTGTCTGCGCATGACCGAGTGCTGGGTGAACGGCTTGGTATTCTTGACCCGTTTGAGTTCGACGGCATCGAGCAGCTCCGCGGAGAGATCCTGGCGATTCTCAGCGAGCATCTGAGCCGCATCAAAATCATCCCGCACTCGACAACCGGCGAGCCATTTGAGTTCGTGCGGTCGCACGTGATCGAGGCTGATCTGGGCCTGGAGACCTGGACCCTTCGGGAGTTTCGCGATGCCCTTGCCGACGTGGAGGTCGGGGCCATCTACAACCATGTCTGCGAAGCGCGGTTGCGAAAGGGTCGGTTGTCCGGCGATTTCGCGCAGTGGCTCTCCGCTGAGGATGGGCTTGGCCTGCAGGAGCTGGCTGGGCGGGTCGCGAAAGTCGGCTGCCTGGGGTTGAGCTTAGAGGGGATGCGGGAACAGATCGTTCGGTTGTGCGACCGGGAGCTTGCCACCTGATGAGAGCTCTGTCCGGAGGGGCATCGGTGGTCGGGATGCTCGAACAGTATCGAGCGGTGGCCCCGCAGGGTACCGTGGATTTCCTGCGGCGACTCGGACAGCGAGTTGAAGGTAAACGCATGTTGAACGTCAACTCGACACGCCACGGCGGAGGGGTGGCCGAAATCCTCCAGCGGTTAGTACCCCTGCTTGAGGAACTCGGGGTCCAGACCAGATGGGAGGTGCTGGCAGGATCCGACCTGTTCTACCGGACGACGAAAAGTTTCCATAATGCGCTGCAGGGCACCAAGCAGCGGATCACGGCAGAGATGTACGAAGCCTACCTTGAGTGTAACCGCGAGAACGCCAAACGGTTGAACTTGGAGGCGGATGTCGCCATGATCCACGATCCTCAGCCGGCCGCCCTGATCGAGGCGCGTCCTGAGGGCTCCAGATGGATCTGGCGTTGCCACATTGACGTCTCGACACCCCAGCGATCGGTCTGGCACTTTCTCCGCCCCTACGTGGTCCGGTACGACGCGGCCATCGTCTCCTTGCCCAAGTTTGCGCAGCGGCTGCCAATCCCCCAGTTCCTGGTCTATCCCTCGATTGACCCGCTGAGCGACAAGAATCGCGAGCTGACTCCCGAGGAGATTGACCAGATCCTCGCAAGGCTCGGCGTGCCGCGAGATAAGCCGATTCTGCTCCAAGTGTCGCGGTTCGACCGCTTCAAGGACCCAGTCGGGGTCGTCGAAGCCTACCGGCTGGTGAAGAAGAGTCACGACTGCAGGCTGGTGCTGGCCGGCGGGACCGCCGTTGACGATCCCGAGGGAGCCGAGGTCCTTGCGGAAGTGCAGGAGGCAGCCGGTGCTGACTCGAACGTTCATCTCCTGCTGTTGCCGCCTACGGCCAACCTCGAGATCAACGCGCTGCAGCAGGCTGCGACGATCGTATTCCAGAAGTCCACGCGGGAGGGATTCGGGCTGACGGTTGCGGAGGCGCTCTGGAAGGGCAAGCCCGTGATCGGCGGCGAAACCGGCGGCATTACAGTACAGATTATCCCCGGTGTCACCGGGTACACGGTGAATTCACCTGAAGGGGCCGCCTTCTATGCGAAACGCCTCCTCAACGAACCGGACCGGATGGTTGCCATGGGCCGGCAAGCCAAGGAGTATGCCCGCCATCGATTTCTCATCACCCGACACCTCCAAGATTACCTCAGTCTGATGATTCATCTTGGTTAGAGCCGACGTCCAGTGTGTTGATCCTGGCGCCTGGTGGGCCGGATCCTAAGGTTGTGGAGAGCATCGTTGTAACCTCTACGTTTTTTGTCCTCCTGGGTGCGCTGCGCTTCAATAGACACCTGCTAGCTCATCTCGCAACTGGACCAGCCGTTCATGAAGGACTGTGTTTTCAAATGGAGCCAGCGCCTCGGCTTCATCCAGAGCCGCCTTTGCCTCCTGGTACCGTCCCTGTCGCACATAGATGCGGGCGAGGGTATCCAGCGCATACGGCCGCAGCGGACCGCCCTGCGCCAGAGCCTGACGGGCCAGCCATTCGGCTTCGTCCAGGCCCGCGCCCCGGGTCACATAGAGCATCGCCAGATTGTTGTTGGCACCCGGGTCCTCCGGAGCGACCGCTAAGGCCTGGCGATAGTGGGCCTCCGCTTCCTCGGGCGCCCCTCTGCCAAACGCGAGGTTGCCAAGCCCGACCATGGCCAGCACGTAGCCGGGCTTCTGGCGCAGGGCCGCGTGATACTCCCGCGCCGCCAGCTCCGGGCGCCCCTTCGCGTCATAGGCCAACCCCAATGTGACATGTTCCTGGGGGGTTAGCGGCTCAGGCAGGACCCTCACTTGCGGCAGGCCCGTACAGGCAGAAAGGCCGCCGATGATGATGACCATCACCAGGAGGGTCTTGCGCATCGTCCCCTCCCACCACTTCGCTCGTCTGCGCTCACCCGGCGCTCCAACGACCAGACTCGCAGCATCCACCGGCCAGGCTTCTCCCAACGGCGGTCGTCCCCCGATCTCGACACCTCGCCAAATGGGACAACGAGGCGAGCTTAGAAAAATCGCCAAGCTCTGCCTCGGTATCCGGCCAGGGCGCTTCGCTGAGTGAGCGGCCTTGCCTCCGAGTACTCTGGGCCTTTCGCCGGAGCAAAGGCCACCTGCGCTTGTGGTTGCTCCTCAAGGGTCACGGTGACGGTTTGGTCCGCTCCTTTTCTCATGACCTGTAAGGCTATGCTTTGCCCAACCTTGAGGGCTTTGAACGCATTCACCAACTGCTTTGGACTTGTGACATCGTGCCCATTCACCGCAACAACAATGTCTCCGCCTAACACCCATGATTCCCCTTCGATGGTCACGCCTAGGGACCCGGCTCGCAGGCCGGCCTTCTTGGCCGGGCTACCCTCCTCCACGTACTCCACCAGCAAGCCCTTCTCTAGGGGAAGGGCGAAGAGGTTAATGACTTCTTCGGAAAGCAGCTTGCCGGCGAAACCAATCCACGGGCGGATCACGCGCCCATGCGTTCGCAACTCGGCCACCACCATTTTGGCCATGTTGATCGGGATCGCAAACCCGATGTTTTGTCCGCCCCTGAGGAGAGCGGCATTGATGCCGATGACTCGACCTTTCGCGTCCACCAGCGGTCCCCCACTGTTTCCGGGGTTGATGGCGGCACTGGTCTGGATGACCCGCTCTTGGAGGGTGAGTCCGGTGTCCGGCGTGGTCCCGAATCCGCTGACCACCCCCGTCGTGAGTGCATAGCTCAGCCCAAAGGGGTGACCGATAGCCATGACTTTTTGCCCGATCTCCACGCGGTCCGAATCCCCCAGTTGGGCAACGGGGCGATGACCCTTTGGCAACTGGAGCCGCAGCAAAGCCAGATCCGTGACCGGGTCGCTGCCGACTACAGCGGCTGGCAGGCGGGTGCCGTCATGGAGAACAACCAGAATCTTACCGGCACCGTCCACGACGTGGGCGTTCGTGAGAATCGAGCCCTGTTCGTCCAGCAGTACCCCGCACCCGATACTGCTATTCACCCCGCTGCCCAGGTGATCGGCAACCAGGGCCGACTTGATAAGGACGGTAGCCGGAGCCACTTTCTTGTAGACTTGCACGGTATTATCTTGCTCGTCCTCCTTGGCTTGCACGGGCCCCGGGAGCCCCCCAGGGACGTACGCGGCAAACAGAAGGGTGAGCACGAGCAGGAGAAGGCGCGGAACGCGATGCTCGGACCGTGAGTTGATTCGCATCCATGCAGACCCGGAATGGCTGACGAGACGAAGATAGGCCCTTGCCAATTCCCGCTGTTTGACCCGAAGAGTCTGGCTCGTGCATACGCTTCCGCGGTGGTGGTTTCTGTTCTCTCCCTCTTGTTCCATGTCCGTGTTTCTCCTTATGTCATGAATGTCATGAGCCTCCCAACTCATTCCCTATGGCGGCGATGAAAGGCTGACCGACAGAAATAGGAATCGCCACGCACTTCTGATGGCCGCAAGGTACATGCCAGATTCAACGCGCACTGCTCGGTCGAGACTTCGCTCGGTTTGTCAGCGAGTTAGGGCCCAGGACGGGGATCGCATCTTTTCAACAAGTCACGGAAGATAGAGGCAAGCCTGTAATAATTACTCGCTCAATATGGAAATTTCACAAAGTGGGAGACAGGATAGCCGGAGCAGTGAACCAGCGAAGACCGACTCGATGGCCAGAAAATGAGGGGAGAGTGAGCCGTCCGTGATCGTCGCGTCTCCGAGATGCCTGACGCAGAAGGAGGGTATTTGCGCTTGTGCCTGCCTGTATAGTAGGCTACCTGACCAGCATTTCTCACCAATAGCTGGGTCGTCTGTACTCAGCGATTGTGTGAGGCACTGTCGCCAGGCCGTTACAATCAAACCAATCTCGATGCCTAGGTCATCTACCGATACCGAGGATTCAGGGGTTCCTACGCAGACTGAACGGCTAGGTAGGCGACGATGAGGGGGAAGCTCCCGAGCCATCGCCCCGCGCCCCAGACGCTATGGCAGGAAGTACTCCGATGCCGGTAACAGTTTCCAAGGAGGATTCAGGAGGGGGATGGTGCAACGGATCCTGGTTGCGGACGATGAGGAGTCTGCTCGGTCGGGGTTGAAGGCCCTGCTCTCACGGTGGGGCTATGAGGTAGAGATCGCGGCAAACGGGCAGGAGGCACTGGAGAAAGCCCGGACCTTTCGGCCGGATGTCGTGATAGCCGACCTTGTCATGCCAAAGCTGGACGGACTGCAGCTCTTGAAAACCCTTCAGGAAGAGCTTGCCTTTGCCGCTGTGATTCTCCTGACCGGCCACGGAACCATTGAAACAGCGGTCTCGGCCATGAAGCAGGGAGCCTACGATTATTTGACGAAGCCGGTGGACATGTCCCGGCTCAGAATCATGATTGAGAAGGCCCTGGAGAAAGGTGAGACCCTTCGTGAAGTCACTCTTCTAAGGAGGCGTCTGAAAGATGTGTGGGGACTGGGGAAGCTGGTCGGAAAAGGCAAGGCCATCCAGGAGGTGTACCGCCTTATCGAGCTTGCTGCCCCAACGCCCGGCCGTGTTCTCATTCTCGGTGAGAGCGGCACGGGGAAAGAGCTGGTGGCCCAGAGCGTTCATGCACTCTCCCCACGAAGCAAAGGCCCTTTTGTCGCTGTCAATTGCTCGGCCATCCCGGAAACCCTCTTGGAAAGTGAGATCTTTGGCCACGAGAAGGGGTCGTTTACTGGAGCTCTGGACCGGAAAATCGGTTGCTTTGAGATGGCCGATCAAGGAACGATCTTGCTGGACGAAGTGGCAGAAATGAGCCCCTCGATTCAAGCGAAATTTCTGAGGATCCTCGAGGACGGCACGCTGAGACGGGTCGGCGGCAGGGAGGAGATCAGGGTAGATGTACGGGTTCTGGCCGCCACCAACAAGGATCCCATGAAAGCGATCCAAGAAGGCAAGTTGAGAGAAGACCTGTACTACCGGTTAGCCGTCTGTACCATCATTCTCCCTCCGCTCAGAGACCGGAAGGATGACATTCCCTTACTGATCCAAGCATTTATCGATGAATTCAACCCGAAATACGACCGGAAGATCAAATCGGTCAATGAGGCAGCCTTGCAAACCCTCTTGGGATATTCGTGGCCCGGCAACGTGAGGGAGTTGAGGAATGCGATGGAACGGGCGATCATGACCTGTGAGGCTGACCTCATCACCCCCGAGCATCTTGCCCCCCTCCTCGCCAGCCACAAGGACATCGATCGCGCCGAGTCCCTCAGCTTCTCCCTCGGGACCACCATCGAGAAAGCGGAAAGGGAGCTCATCCTGTGGACCCTGAAGTCCACGAACAACAACAAGACTCGGGCTGCCGAGATCCTCGGGATCAGTCTGAAAACGCTTCACAACAAGCTTCACCGATACGGCGATCATGAGACGCCTGAGCGTTAAAGCCAAGGAGGCTTTGGGCGTCACTGTCTTGACCTTCCTCGTGGTGGCCGTCACCACGCTGATCCATCTCTCCCAATTGACGGGCGTCCTTCTTCAGGATGTCCTCAAGCAGGCTGAGCTGATCGGGAAGCAGATCTTTGATCAGTCCAGGCGTTCCCTTCTGCAGGGTCAGGGGGGAAACCCCCAGGAAATTCTGAAATCAGACCAGAACCTGCAAAGGTTCCTTGAAGCCAGCGTCGGGTACTCGCCGCATCTCCTGTACGCGTTAATCGCCGACATAGAAGGGAAGACCATTCTCCACACTGAGATCCGAAAGGGCGACCTGGATACTCCTCTGAGGCCGAGCATCGAAGATCTCCTCTCGCTCGGTCCTATACAACAGTTTTACGTGCTCCTCAAAGGGGGGACCATCTATGAGAGCACCCTGCCCATGACCTTGAATGATGAACCCTTCGGAAGCGTGAAACTTGGGATTCATACGAGCTTGTTGAGAGGACAACTCAGCGCGTCGCTGAACAACAGCCTTACGTTCGCAGCGATAGCCCTGCCCGTGGCCTGGCTGATCACGTTAGGGTTAGCCACCTTGACCTTGAAGCCGATCCACGCACTGGCTCGTCAGATGGAGCAACTCCGACAGGGTGACTTCGACGTCCTGACGGATCTCAGCCGGACGGATGAGTTTCGAGAGCTGGCCTCCCAGGTCCAACTGCTCGGCCAGCAGCTTCAGTCGGATCGGTTCAAGCAGCCAAGTGAGAAGTCTCCCCTGCAGAGCGTGGTCGATCATCTCGGCGACGGCGTTCTCCTGCTTAGCCAAAGCCGCCGCATCCTGTACGGTAACAAAGTCATCGAAAACATCATGGGAAGGCCACTCGAGCAAGTGGAAGGCTGTGTGCTGGAGAATGTGGTGGAAGCCTCCCATCCCCTCCGCGCGATGATTGATGAAGTGTTTGAGCAGCAGGTCAGCGTGCGCAACGCCGTTCTTTCACTCCCTGTAGATAGCACGTCCAAAGAGTTCCAGATTTCGGTTTTTTGTTTGAGGGAAGAACACAAAGTCATGGGGGCCGTCGCTCTATTAAAGAACCTCGAATCGAGCAAAACGCTCACCTCGCTGATCAGTTATTCCGCCAAGCTGGCGGCTTTCGGACAGTTGACTTCGGGACTGGCTCACGAAGTCAAAAATCCCCTTAACTCCATGACGATCCACCTGGAACTGCTCAAAGAAGAGCTTGGCGCGTCCTCACCCGAGGTTACCGGCAGCTTGGACGTTATCGAGGGGGAGATACGTAGATTGGATCGGGTGGTCCAAGGGTTCCTGAAATTCATGCGTCCTGAAGAACTTCATTTGGCGCCGGTCGACGTGAATACCCTGCTGAAAAACGAAGGGACCCTCCTAGAGGCCGAATGGAACAGAAAGGGGATTGGGTTCGTCTACCGGTTGGACCCCAACCTTCCGTCCATCACCGCTGATGAGGAGCTTCTCAGGCAGGTCTTCCTCAATATCGTGTTGAATGCCTGTCAGGCCATGCCGGAGGGCGGGACGGTCACGATTGCGACGAAGCGAGGAGAAGGGGAGTTCATCATCGTGAGCATCACGGATCAGGGGTGCGGGATTGCTCCCGAAGAGCGCGACAAAATCTTTAAACTCTATTACACTACCAAGCCAGGAGGAAGTGGCGTGGGGCTTGCCCTGGTCTACCGCATCGTCCAGTTACACGATGGCACGATCGAGGTCATATCTGATATTGGACGAGGAACAAGCATGATTATTCGGATACCCGTAAAGCCCTGATGGGGGTCTTCCCAGGTGGACGAGCAAGGAAATGCGGTAGCCCCTGAGTATCTCCCAGGGAACGCGGGAGTGACGAAGGGCCTGTATCGTGCTTTTCTCTTGGGTCTGTTGCTGGTAGGCTGCGCCGATACCCAGACGGGGACGGTCAGCCTCCCTCCGTCCGCAACGACTTCACGAGATCAGCGACCAGTTTCACCTCCACCTTCAGCATCAAAGCCGCTTGCGCAAAAGGGGGCCGTCCGAGCGATCCCTGCTGTTGCCGAAGAAGAGCCTGGCCCCAGGCCGGCCGGCCCAAAAGCGGCGCCCCTGCTCTCCCCCGATGTCTCCGAGAAGGAGAAGGTGCAGACGGAGCAGGAGGCGATGGTCAAAATCAGGCAGGTCGAGCAACGCGTGGCCCAGATCGATCACAAGCATTTGACGAAGCAACAGCAGGATACCTTGTTGACGATCAAGAGTTTCCTTTCCAAGGCAAAAGAGGCTGTTTCGCTGAAGGATGTCCCGAGAGCCGTTAACCTGGCCGAGAAGGCGCAGACTCTGGTCGGAGAACTGCCTAACGTTTCTGAACCAAAAAAATGAACGCCCATGTGCTCGGGATTGGGGCAACCATGAAAAATTGACCGGATCCTTGGGACGGGACGGCCCAGAATCTCACTGACTCCTTCCAGATTTTCCTCGCATGTGTCGAGCCAGAAAGAGAATTTTCAATCAGTTGGATTTTCCTCGCGCCTTGGCGTGAACTTTGCTCATCAGTTTCGTGGATACGGGGGTGTCTTCCAGGCACCGCGGTATGATTCTGGGTAGATTCCGAAGGATTCCACGGAGGTGTTCCTGAATCGCCAGGGCAGCACGGTCATGATCCAGTATAGAACCGGTTCGGGATGGACTCCGCCATTGACCTGGAGACGGCATTCCTTCCCTTTAGGGAGAACACATTGAAGAGGGAAGCACCTGCGCCCCAAGCGCAAGAACCTTGCTGCAAATCAGTCACCTTACCTAAGAAGATCCTCGTCGTAGAGGACGACTTCCACAGTCGAGAAGCCTTGAAGGCGATTTTACTTGCGGAGGGATATGGAGTGGAGACCTCCGAGGACGGGTTGCAGGTGATCAAGAAAATGAAGGAGGACGGGTTTGGGATTGCCATTATTGATATCAATCTTCCCCCAGTACTCAACGTCTCCATCGATGGCTGGGATCTTATACGGATTATCCGGGCTTTTAATCCCGCGATCTGCATTATTCTCGTGAGTGGCGAGAAGGGCGTCAAGGAACGTGCGGAGCTGTTTCGAGTGTCGGCCTTTTTAGAGAAACCGATTTCCCCCTCTCAGTTGAAAGCGACGTTGTCAAACCTCGACCGGTAGTTCCAGCCTCCTGCCCGAAGCCTCGAGTCGGTGCCGATCGGCACCTTGTAAATTTTCCACGTCTCACATGTAAGATTTACAGGTTTGCCTTCACAGTTCCGGCGCAGGAGACCCCCGGCTTCTCCAAGGCACTGGCACAAATCACCGGCATCTCAAATGGATAGGGCCTTCCTCCACTCTGATTCTGGTCGGGCACATCCTTTGCGAAGTCTCGATGTGAAGACCCTTTGGTGGTTAACCACTTTCAGAAGGAGGGAGCGTCATGAGGACACTTGTTGGCGTGCTGGCGATCGCAGTGATCTTCATCATCGGGACGGGGTCCCTGACCTATGGGGCAGACCCAATCTCGGGAAAGGGGTCCATGCGTTCCGGCGAGATGCTCGACACGGTGACAGGGGTGTTGCTGAAGATTGAAGGCGATGTCTACGTGGTGAAGCAGGAAACTGGAAAGGAGGTTCGCGTCCAAGTGGACAAACGGACCACCAGGATCGGCAATATCAGGCCGGGAGACAGCATCGAAGTACAGGTCTCAGAGAACGGCCGCGCGGCCTCCATCAAGCAACTCAGGGGATAGGATTCCATCGATAGGCCGCGCCTGTTAGGAGGCAAACCCTTGTCGGGGGAATCGGGCCGGCAGTTCCGGGCTCGATCCCCCGACGCCCACGGAAAAGGCTGCCACATTTCCTTGAATGATGATGCGGACCCTGGCTTGAGGTTGAGCGCCCTGAGGGAGCATGGGGCAGCCGAGGTCACCTCATGCAATGGTTAGTAGCGGCGTTAGCGTTGATCATGCTCACGAATATCGGGGCCGGACCAGTGACCAGCGTCTCTGGAGCCCGGTTTGAGGAAGGCGGGGGACCATCATCAACCGGCCTACGAACGGTCCGTGGTGAGGTGGAGATTATTGTCGGCCGAGTGGATTGTGATGATTTCTCCACCCGGAGAGACGAGGTCTATGTGGTCCAGGATGTCTCGGGTCGGGAAGTGCGGCTGGAGGTAGGTGCTGTGACGAGGATCCACGGAACGATCTTCCCGGGTGACAGGATCATCGCCTTCCTGTCGAAGAATGGCATTCCCACCTCCATTCGGAGGGTGAAGGGCTAAAGGCCGGAGCCTCCGAAGTCGGATGCTTGCACGCCGCTGGTTGGCTGGTTGATAGACGCCTAAGCGGCGGCCTCGCGCTCTCGGGTCTTGTCCGAGCACGCTGCCATTCGATCCAAGTCGCCAAGTCGTCGGGCAGGTTGCGACACAGCGGCAGTGCCGGGCAAGGATTCATGATCACCAGCCAGCCCTATGCCCAAACGCGTCCTCATTGTAGATGACGATCCTGACATCAGGTGCACAGTTCGTAGTCTGCTTGAGTCGCGAGGGTATGAGTGCGAGGAGGCTGAGAACGGGGTTGCTGCTCTGGCG
>JAHRHE010000010.1 GCA_020027965.1 Nitrospirota bacterium
GTCCGACTGTCTGCATCAGCGACCAGAGGTTATGGTAGCCATCAGGGCGGCGATCCAGCACCCGGAGGATCAGATTCACCTTCGCCGGCGCCCTGACCAAGACCTCCCGCTCTGTCGGTATCATCTTATTCATCACCCGGCAGGCTGCTCATACCTACCTTAGCTGGCTGCAGCTTCTCCGTATGAAGCTTATAGCTTATTTGGGCTTCGGATGGAAGGGAATGGGCAACGCGAGGAGAGGTTGGATCGAAGCAGACCCTCAGCGACCCGACGAAGCCGTATACTCGTCATGGGCAGTGACAGTGAAGGCAAGGACCTTTCCATTCCGCTCGACCTGCAATGTCATGACCTCTCCAACCTCTGCGCGGCATTTCCGCAAGGAGTCCCAGTATGTCGTCCAGGCCGCGCTCATGTGCCCATTGCACGATAGCAGGACGTCTCCTGGTCTCAGACCAGCTTGAAGGGCCGGCGAATTGGACTCGATCTCTCTGACCACATAAGCACGTCTGCCTGACGCCGACTGGAGGTCCCACCTGAATCCAGCCCGCGCACTCCCTTCTAGCCCACCTTGTTGTGCCAAGCGGGAGATGATCAACCAGACCAGCGTCTGCTCCACGGTCTGCGGTGAGCCTAGCACTGACTGTGGGTACTGCGCTTCTCCGCTGAAGAGAACGACTCCAGATTCCGCATCGATCAGGCGGATGGACAGGGCCGCGTGGCCGAAATTGGAGGTACCCCTCCCTTGCTCGATAACGAAGCTATTCATCAAGTGCACCACCTCGCCAACCAGGATCGCTGTCGCCCCAGCCAAGCGCCCTATCTTCAATTGGATCTTTTGCTCGTCGGCGTGAGCGAGCTGGAGGCGTTGTTCCTCGAACAATCGATCCAACTGTGTTCGGTCAACGACCGTGAAGCCTCTCGCGGTCAGCTGCCCAACGAACATTCCGGCAGTAGTCGCACCCGATCCCGGTGCACCTGGGGCATCCTTCAGCGGAAAGACCGCAATGGTTATGTATTTCTCGATCGTCTCAGCGTTAATCTGGCCCGAGGCCGTCACGATGGGACGGTTTGGGGATGGTTTCCCTTGCTGTCCGCTCCCGGGGCCCTCATAACCGAACGCACCAATCGGGGCGGTCCTGCGGCGAGGTCCACCTTGTGCTTCCGCTTCCAGTACGTTCGGGGGGTAGAGGATGCTCCGCTTTCCGTCAATTATGAAGGACTCCGCAGTGTCGCCGCCCTGGAACGTCGCCACACTCATTCCAAGATAGGTCTTCGCCTTGGTCACCACGTTGCGATAGGTCTCCCCGGAATTCCCTTTCCACCAGACATCAAGCCAGTACGTGTGTAGGTTGTCCTCTTTGGGCAAGGTGAGAATCGGCACGCTGCTTGGCAGGCCCTTCACGACGGGCTCGTGCTCTCCGCTCACCACGACCTTTTGGATGGAGACACCCGGTCCGGCATGAATGACCCACTCGACCGCGCCGGATGCACTAAGGAGGAGGATGACAGGACGTCCGGTGACGGAAACTTGAACGTCAACTTGTCCATATTTGCCCTTGTCTATGCTGATGGCGTGGAGCTCCGCAGCAGCCATCTGTGCGGCATCAGCTCCCAGATCCGAGAGATCCAGCCCAATCAGGATCCCGCTCGCGACCACCAGCAGGCCGGTCGCGCGACGGACTGGTGATACGCCTTGCGCGGGCGATGCGGGAACGAACTGCCCAGGTGGGTGCATCGGATCATCGCTGACGGGGCATCGTCGCGAAAGCCCCATCACTTGGCCCCCCTCTCTTCGAGCAGTTTCACGATCTCGACGTTCCCGGCTCGCCTGGCGATGGAGAGTGCGGTACCGCCGCCGGCGGCGGACTCACGGACGGCGTTAACGTCTGCGCCGTGTGCCAGCAGCACGCGGGCAACCGCGGTTGTACCCATCTCTGCTGCGACCATTAACGGACTTCCGTGGACTTTCGCCTGCAAGTTGACATTCGCCCCCTTCTCGATGAGATCCTGCACAAAGTCAGCCCGGCCCGCCCGGGCAGCTTGCAACAGGGCTGTCCTCCCATCGTCACGCTGCGCATTGACATCGGCCCCTCGGGCCAGGAGTGTCGCCAGTGTGCGCCGGTGGCTATATTCGCCTGCGCCGTACATGAGGGCAGTCTCGCCATTCATGGTCTTCGCGTTGACCTGGGCGCCGCGAGCAAGCAGGCGCTCAACAATTTGGGTGCGTCCGAACTCGGCCCCCATCATGAGCGGGGTCCGCCCGTTCTGGTTCGCCGCGTTGGGATCAGCCCCAGCTGAAAGTAGCCGATCGACCAGCTGGAGATGAGAAAGGTTGATGGCGGCGAGGAGCGCGGTTCCGCCAAAGCGGTTCTTCGCATTCACGTCGGCGCCGGCCTTAAGCAGTTGCTCGAACATCTCGGTATCTCCCCTGCCAACGGCCAGCATGAGAGGAGAGGAGCCGTTGTCGTCCGACGCGTTCACGTTGTAGCCACGGGCCAGCATCACCCGGACTGCGTCGCGATCTCCATTGGAGACGGCGCTCAGAAAGGCCTGTTCCAGAGGCGTCGGTCCGGCACCGATCAAAGCCACGGAGAGAAAAAGCCCGACGCACAGGGAGATCCGGGAAGGCACCCAGATTTTCCCGCGCGCTGGCAGTCGAAACAGTACTTTTTCCTCGGCCTTCCTATCAAGAAGGGTCATCGCCTCTCCTACTGGCACTGCCCCTGCTGAAGGGACTTTCCGGAGATGTTCTTGACGGCTGCCCACGCCGAGGAGCGGACTTTCGGATCCGGATCACGCTCACAGAGCCTGGACAGCTCCAGTATGGCACCATTGATCAAACGCTTATCGATGGCGTACAAAGTCTTGATGGTTCCCTCGCGGACCTCAGGCTTGGAATCCTTGAGCCCCGCCATGAGGCTCGGGACAGCCCGCTCACCGAGCTGAATGAGCACCTTCCTGGCCACTCCCTGCATCCGTGGATCGCCACCCAGGGTCTCGACCAGAAAGGGCGCGGCAGCCAGCGCTTCTGGCCCCATCTGCTGCATCGCCATCCCCGCTCTCTCCCGCACCTCATTGTCCGGGTCCTGAAGAAGCTTGACGAGCTCGGGAACCGCCGCAGCTTTCCCTTCTGGAGCCATCGAATGGAGCCCTGTGAGCATCCGCTTCCAGGAATCTGAATAGTCAGCTTTGATAAGCTCAACCAGCACAAGCACGCTCGCCGGGCCCATCTTGACTAGCGCCCCGGCTGCGCGCAGCGCCGTGTCGTTGTCTACGTCATCAAGTACGGGCGTGAGTCTCGGCACCGCCGCCGGCCCTACACGGATTAAACTGTTCACGGCCACCTCGCGCACCATGTAGTCGGTATCATGAAGTGCATCGACCAGGGCAGGAACGGCTTCGGCCCCGAACTGCGCAATGGCACTGGCGGCCCGTAACCGTTCTTCCTTCGCTGGACTCTTGAGGTCCCGTTGCCAGTCCGTGAAGCTCCGAACGTTGATGCCAACGCCGGGCCCCTGGGATGACAAATGAAGCAGCAGATGCCCCCTCGAGAAACCCTTGAGCCAACGGCCCCGAACGGGACTTCTGCTCACTATGGCAAGCTGCTGCTTCCCGTCAGGGAATTCGGACGATTCGCGGGTGATGCGCTCAGAAAAGGTCGGCTCGCCACCAATGAGTTGCTTCCAATAACTGACCAGAAAATTCGAGATCGGGGTCGTGTGCGCCCCCTGTGTTCCCGTCGGCAGTTTGTAGGCTCCCGTCACGGCACGGACGCCACCTTGGTCATCCACAAACAACTTAACGAATTCTCCACCTGCCAGCGGGGAAGGAGTGCCACGCTCTACATACAAGGTCGAGGAGACAGCTTCGAGGCCGATCTCATGAAGTGGTTCCCTGGTCGTCGGCCTCTTTTCCAGTCCTAGTTTGAGGAGATGTTGGTCAAGGCCTTGAGCTGTTCCCAAAGGCGTGGCGGGGCTGATTCCGATGTCATCGGCGTGCATGGCGGTACTGATTCCAATGTCAGCGCGGTGCATATGGAATTTCGTATAACCAACGTAGGGGATGAGAACTAAAGCCAGGAGAATAGCCAGTCTTTTCATGGGCCCTTTGGATAGAACGCAGAAACGGTGTCCCGCTGTTTCCCCTTATTTCCCGTCGTGCTGAGTGTATTGGCTACCTTGGGACCATAGACGGACAGCGCCACCTGCTGAAGTGGGTAATCCACTAAAGTTTAGCTGAAGGAGCGAAGGCCGGCAAACAGTTATGAAAAATCGACAATCCTAACCTGGAGGGTAAAAAGGGGACATTCTGCGTCGGCCCGGCTTTCGTGTAAACCCAGAGCCTAGGCTGGTTCACCGACTCGGACTAAACCGGACTGACGTAAATCAGCGAGGGAGATTGAGGGTCAGGCATGCGTATTGACTCAGAACGCGCCAGCGGCCGCCGCTGCTTGGACGTGCCGGCTCCGCTAATAATTGGACTTCTCCCCTTTTCCCTCCTTAGGCTCCCTCTTCATCTTCAGCAAACCCGTATGAGACATACCACTCTGAACGCGGCGCGCTAAAATCAAGGCAGAAGAGATTTTCCATGTCTGAGAGCTTCTGAAGATCGGCATAGGTCTTGGGCCATTGAGGATGAGTTTTACCTTCGTCAAGAAAACAGACAGTCGCTGCTTTCTGCACTCCCGCCAAGTCGAGATCTTTGAATATTATGAAATGGATCTTGGTTGCACTTCTGACAAACTTGTTCACAGACTTTTTTCTATCGTAAAGACTTGTGTATAAATTGGAGTTCTTGTCGCGAAGTTCAGTCTTAACCCCATTTCGATAGTCGGGCCAAGCATAGCCAATGAGAACCTTCGTATTCTTTTCCAGCACTGCCTTTATCCATTTCGTCGCGTGAGGCATCACTTCTTTGTACAGAGAGGATTCACTCGATAGAACTTCTAATTCACCGGCTCTCACAGAAGCTGGACAAATCAAAGCCATCCCAGTAAGCAAAGCAATCAAGAGCCAGGACTTCACTTTCCCTCCTTTCGTCAATCTCATCGACTCGGTCGAGGACACTGCCTAGGAACCAGCGCCCCTTTTAGGCGCGGCTGAGGGTCAACCTTGGGGCAGGATGGACAAGGCCTATAAGTATAATGAGCGGGGGAAGGGGGTCGGGAGTGATTTTCAGGGCCGCTTCGGCCAGCCGCAGGCATTTATTTCGGCGAGTGGGCGGGGTGGACTGAGATTGGCACGTTTTTCTTTTCTAGGCGGGGTGGTTTGGCTCACCCCTCTTGCGCGCGGCATCACCCACTGCATCTCAAAGAGAAACGGGCACCGACACACCCACCGCTCCTCCCAAAGCCGGGTGGCCTGGCTCACCGCAATTACGCGCGTCGCGCGAGCACACCTCGTTCACTAACCTACTTCCTTAGGGCGGGTGGCCTGTCAGCCTCAGACTGCGCGCGTCCAGCGAGCACACTATCCACCACTTTCCGAAACGATAGATCTTGTGTGCGCGATGCGCGAGCACGTGAGGCTGCTAGGCCACCACGCCGTATCTTTCTTGAGTGCGAGGTGCGCGAGCAGGCGGGTCAGCCAGGCCACCCGGCTAATCCCTTCCGCCTTTGATTGCGTACTTCTCCAACCGATACCGGAACGAGCGGGTGTTCAAGTGCAGGAGCCTCGCCGCCTTCTTCTTGACCCACTTGGCCCGCTCCAGCGCCTTCAGGAGCAGGTCCTTCTCAATCGTGTTGATCATCTCCTCCAGGTCCAACCCATCGGGAGGCAGGTCGGCCGGATGGCCCAGGGCGGACGGCGGAGCGACGGTGCGGTGGAGCCACGACCCGATATCCTCCTCCGTGATCGCCGGTCCCGCGGCAAAGGCGACCACGCGCTCAACCAGGTTCTCCAGCTCCCGGACGTTGCCTTTCCATTCATGCTCCAGGAGGAGGCGCATCGCCTCCGGCGCGAGCGTGGGCACGACCTTGCCGTTGGCGCTCGAGAACTTCTCCAGGAAGTGCTCTACGAGGACCGGAATGTCGCCCGTGCGCATGCGCAGCGGCGGGAGGTGAATCGGGATCACGTCCAGCCGGTAGTACAGGTCCTCCCGGAAGGCTCCCTCCGCCACGGCCTTCTCCAGGTCTCGGTTGCTGGCCGCGATGATCCGGATATCCACTTTGACATCGCGGGTGCCGCCGACCCGCCGGAATTCGCGTTCCTGAATCACCCGGAGCAGCTTGACCTGGGTGGCCGGGGTCGTCTCTCCGATCTCGTCCAGGAAGATACTGCCTCCGTCGGCGACCTCGAACAGGCCCGCCTTGTTGGACACTGCGCCGGTGAAGGATCCCTTCACATGACCGAACAGCTCGCTCTCCAGCAGCGGCTCCGGCAGGGCGCTGCAGTTCACCGTGACGAACGACATCCGGCTTCGCGAGCTGTTGTAGTGGATCGCGCGGGCGACCAGTTCCTTCCCCGTGCCGCTCTCGCCACAGATGAGGACGTTGCTCTTGGTGTCGGCCACCTTCTTAATCACGTCGAACACTTTCTGCATGGGCTCGCTCTTCCCGATGATCTGGGACAACGAGGCCTGGCTGGCCATCTCTCGTTTGAGCAGAATGTTTTCGGCGGAAAGGCGACGCTTCTCCAGCGCGTTCCTGATGATCAACTGGACCTCATCCACCTGGAACGGCTTCGTCAGGTAGTCATAGGCCCCGGACTTCATCGCCTCGACCGCCGACTCCGTCGACGCGAAGGCCGTGATCATCAACACGACGGTTTCAGGCGAGGCTTTCTTCACCGCCTTCAGGACTTCCAGCCCGCCCTTCTTGGGCATCTTGAGGTCCGTGATCACGAGGTCGAAGATCTCCTTGTCCAGTTGCGCGATCGCCTCTTCGCCGTCGGCGGCGACCGTGACCTCGTACCCGGCCCGCTTGAGCATGATGCTCAAGACGTCCCGCATGCTGCGCTCGTCGTCGACGATCAGTATCTTTTCCACGGTTCCCTACCCTCATGCCAGAGGCGCGCGCCGAGGTCGGCCGTCAGCGGCACACAGACGACGAAGCGCGACCCCTGCCCTTCCTCACTCTCCACGCGGATCCACCCGCTGTGAAGATCCACGATGCGATGAACGGCGGCCAGACCCAACCCGGATCCTTCCCTCTTCGTGGTGAAAAAGGGGAGAAAGATTTTGTCGAGATCCTGCTTCTTGATCCCCTCGCCGGTATCCTGGAAGGCAATCTCGATCACGTCACCTCCCCGGCCACCCGAGCCGACCCGCCGGCGGCCGGTGGAGATCGTGAGCGATCCTCCGTTCGGCATCGCCTCGAACGCGTTGGTTGCGAGATTCCAGAACACCTGCTTCATCTGGTCGGGGTCCACTTGGGCGACCATCGGGCCAGGAGCCGGATTCGTCTTGATGGTCAGGTTCTCGTGTGACCGCGCTTCGTGCCGGATCAGGTCCAGCGTTTCGGCCAGCAGCGCGTTGAGATCACACTCCTTGAGGTTCAGGGCCGGCGGCCGGGCATACATCAGGAATTCCGTGATGATCGCATCCAACCGTGTCGTTTCCCGGATGGCGATGTCCATGAGCGGGGCGTTGCTCTCGTCCAGCTGGAGGTCTCTTCGCAGCATCTGCATCGCACCAGCCAGCGCGGCCAAGGGGTTGCGAATCTCGTGCGCCATGCCGGCCGACATCTCGCCCAGCGTGGCCAGCCATTCCTGGCGACGCATCTCCTCCTCCATGTCGCGGATCTGGGTGACGTCCTTGAACACGCCGACGAGGCCGGTGCGGACCCCGCCTTCCGTGAGTGGCGACAAGGTCATCCCGAGCACGAGCCGGCTGCCATCTGCCCGCTGTCCCTCCCCCTCGAACCGGTGGGGCTCAGTCAAGGTCGAGGGATCCGTTCCGAACAGGTCTCCCTGCTTCCAGTTGAACACCTCCGACCACGGTCGGTCTTGCACGGTCTCCAGGGAGTACCCGGTCACCTCTTGGGCAGCCAGGTTGAAGGAGGTAATCCGGCCGACCGCATCCGTGGTAAACACCCCGCTGCTGATACTTTGGACGATATTCTCGTGGAATGCCTGGAGTCGACTCAGCCCGCGCTCTTTTTCGACCAGCGACTGGTCAGCCCGGCGCAACTGCTCGGCAAGTGCCCCGCTCAGCAATCCCACCATCACCAGCGCCAGTCCATGAACTCCGAAGGCTTGAAACGATTCGCCAACCGACAGGCGACTCGGCTGGATCCACCCAGCCGATTCGAAGACACCGTACAACTGAATGTTGGTGATCAATCCGAACAAGATCACGGAAAACCCCGCCGTGACCAGGCCTCCGCGGCGCCGCAGGATCAAGCTCGACAGCGTAACCGTGATGACATAGAGGACCGAGAACGGGCTTTCCACGCCTCCCGTCCGGGCCACCAGAAACGTTTCCAGCAGCAGGTCCACCCCGATCTGCAGATAGGCAAAACGGGTCAGGGAGAGGAGGGAGGTGAGGTACCGGACCGTCACGGCATAGGCGATCGTGATCCCGTAGGTGAACACGATCATGGCATAGAACGTGAAGACGAGCTCGCCCCGTCCGAGCTGGAAGGCGATCGACAGACCGAGCAGCAGCGTGACCGCCACGACTCGAAGGCCCATCAACCAGTGCAGTTTGACTCTTAGATCGTCCATGGGTTCCCATCGCCCACCGACCTCAGGCTGAAGCCCCGCACGCGATCGCGCCGAATGTCCGAACCCCTGGTGACGCCGGCGTTCACCACACAGCTGACCCGGCGCTGGAGAGGCGCAGGAGGAGGAGGGCCACCCGGGCCCCCGGGAAGGACGTCACAGAACTCTGTGCGGCTGAATTCTTCGTCGTCGCGCCGCGGACTCTAGTGCCGTCCCAACTTGTTGGCCCTCGATTGGGCCAACGCTATGGCAAGCCGCTTCTGCAGGTGGTAGTGTTCCTATTTCTGCGAAAAGGGTTGGGACGGCACTAGCCGACCACCGCGGCCATCTGGAAAATTGGGAGGTACATGGCGATGACGATAAACCCGATGATCGTCCCGAGAAACACCATCATCGCCGGTTCCAGGAGTGAGGTCAGCGCGGCCACCGCTGCATCCACCTCGTCATCGTAAAAGTCGGCGATCTTGCCCAGCATCGCGTCCAGGGCACCGGTGGACTCACCCACTGAAATCATGTGCGTGACCATCTTGGGGAAGACCTCGCTCTTTGCCAGCGGCTCAGCCACCGTCTTGCCCTCGCTGATACTCTGCCGCGCTCCCAGAATGGCTTCCTCCACCACCTTGTTCCCTGACGTTTTGGCCACAATTGCGAGGCCATCCAGGATGGGCACCCCGCTGGTGATCAGGGTGCCGAGCGTCCGGGTAAACTTCGCGACGGAGGCCTTTCGAATCAAGTCTCCCATGACCGGCAATCTGAGGAGGAAGCGATCGATCTTCAAGCGTCCGTCGGGTGTCGCGTAATACTTCTTGATCCCAAAGGCCGCCAGGGCCGCTGCGATTATCATGTAAATGATATTCGATTTCATGAAGTTGCTGAGGTCGATGACGAGTTGGGTCGGGCCGGGGAGTCCGACCCTGCCCCCGGACATCTCGGCGAACATCTGCGCAAAGATCGGGATCACATAGATCATCAGGACGGTGATCACGATCACTGAGACGCCCAGGATGGCGGCGGGATAGACCATGGCGGACTTGATCTGGCTCTTGAGCTTCATGGCCTTCTCGATATGCTTCGCCAAACGGCCCAGGATGGTATCCAGCAAGCCGCCGATTTCCCCGGCATGGACCATGTTGACGTAGAGCTCGTCGAACACTTTGGGATGCCGTTTCAGCGCGTCCGCAAACGTGGACCCTCCCTCCACGTCCATCCGAACCTCTCCGATCGTCTTGCAGAACGCCTTGTTTTCCGATTGGGTGGAGAGAATTTCGAGGCACTGGATGAGTGGAAGGCCCGCGTTAATCATGGTCGCGAACTGGCGCGTGAAGACCACAATGTCTTTGTCACTGACACCGCCACCGAGGGTGAAGCCCGCCAGGCCGCCCGGCTTTTCCTGGACAGTCGTGACGGTGAGGCCCTGCCGCCGGAGCGTATCTAGGGCCTCATCACGGGACTTCGCGACCTGCTCGCCCTTTCTAATGGTCCCCTGGCGGGTCCTCGCTACATAGGTGAAGGTGGCCATCTGCTGTACCCTTTAGTATCCCGCTTAGTATCGCGCCTCACGTACTCCACCCCCAGGGAGGAGCCGCTCGCCGTTCGATGCGCAAGGCGTGGTGGTGGGGTGCACGATGCAGAGGGAAGGATGTGGCGGCTCTCCCACGGTCCGATCGATCACGAAGCGTCGCGCCCGATGAGCAACCGAAACTGTTCCCATTTCACGCGCTGTTCTCAGGGGTTAGACGAATCTTTAGAGTATAGCCGAACAACGAGAAGTCTATCGAAGGACCTTCGGCTTGTCAACTTTGGAGGCAGTTTCAAAATCGAGGGTGTCCGCTGGATACCGCGGAGCGCTCAGACCTCGCCGGCGCTGGCATGGGTAACACCACGGTAGAGGTAGTGGAATCCGGAGACGATGGTCAACGCCACCATCAGATAGAGAACCGGCTGGATCAGGTGCAGATCCATCTGCCGAGCAGTCAGCATGACCACCAACAGGATGTACACAAGCTGCAGGAGGGTCGTGCCCTTCCCCAGGAGTGTCGGCGAAATGTCTACCCGCGATTCCGTCAGTCGCGCCACCAAGGTCCCCGTCATCAGGATCATGTCACGGCTGACGACCAGGATTACGATCCACAAAGGGACCAGATGAAGGACGGCGAGCGTCGCGAAGCCCGAGGTGAGCAGCAGCTTGTCGGCCAGCGGGTCGAGGTAGGCGCCGAGTCTCGTGCGCTGGTTGGCCACGCGTGCGATGGTGCCGTCCAGGCCGTCCGTGATCGCCGCCACCGCGAGCACGATCAATGCATGCTCATATCGCTCGTAGATGAGGAATCCGACGAAGACAGGGACTAGCAGGATGCGCAGGACCGTCAAGCTGTTCGGGACGTTCATAGCGTGGTGGCAGCGCCCGGCCTCTTTGCCATGGTCTCAACCCTGTCTGACTGACCGGGCGTGCCATGATAAGTACCCTGCGCGGGCTTGTCAACAACGGTTGAACTCTATGACCTGCCCGACTATAATCAGCCCGGTTCAGGCGCAACTGCCACGACACTGGAGGGACTCCTTGAGCACGCTCCCATTGTCCTTCAAGAAAGAGGGTGTCATCGAACGGCACCAGCTGGAGGGAATTGATCCGAGCGACCGCTCTTTCAGCAGATCCATCTTGGTAAGCCGAACCGCCCAGGGATATTCGGCAAAAGTGATGTACGAAGCCCTCACGGTAGAAGGCCAGACCTATTCCACAGTAGCTGCGGCCGTGAAGAACCTGGTGGACAAACTCCGGGAGTTGGGCTTCCGACGGATGCGGACACGGCTCAATTTCAGGGGACGCCGCTACCTCGCTGAAAAAGAAACCTGGATCGAGCACCCCGACACCAGCCAGTAGCCCATAGCGAATAGCCAGCAGCTCTGAGCTACCAGCTACTCGCTATCAGCTTCCACCTATCAATTCTTCATAGATCAGATCGTGGATCAGGGGTCGGAACTTCTGGATGCCGTTGTTCTGTCTGGTCGGATGGACCCGATTGGAGAGCAGGACCACTTCAAGTTGTTTCAACGGGTCGATCCACAGCGAGGTCCCGGTATACCCCAGGTGGCCGAAGGAGATTGGCGAGAACCGCGTCCCTGAAGAGGAGGGCGCGGACGGCGTATCCCAGCCCAGTCCCCAGCTCGAGCCGGCCGTTCGCTCCTGCCTCGCGACAAAGTGCCGGACCAGCTCCGGTGAGAGCAGGCCTTCCCCTCCCAAGTAGGCTTGCACCCAACATCCCGAGACCGTCAACACCGCTGAAGCCGTCCCGAACAGACCGGCGTGCCCGGCCACTCCGCCTATGGCATAAGCATTTTCGTCATGCACGTCCCCTCGGAGCACGCGGCCGCGCCACGGATCTTCCTCGGTCGGCGCCACCAGGCGGCGGTCGATCCGCTCACGATTCCCGTCGTTGGCTGGTTCCCCAGACCGCATCGTACCCCGCCCCAGGAACGAGAGCGGCGCGGCCTTCATCGGGCCATGGACTCGGCTCAGGCAGAAGGCGGCCAGGGAACCTCCGGTGAGCCGTTCAAGGATGAATCCCAGCAACATGAACCCCAAATCACTGTAAAGGCTGCGCGCTCCGATCGGATAGACGACGGCCTCCTGGCGGATCAAATCCAGAACCAGGTCCTTGGCGGCCGGGCTGCCTAGGTAACCCGGCTGGTCGCGATCTCGCTCCGCAATCCGTTCGTAGAAGGGGCGCCAGGCAGGCAGGCCGGAACTGTGATTCAAGAGATGGAACAGCGTGGCGCAACCGATCCCGCTTCCCTGCAGTTGCGGGAGAAGGTCGTGCACCGGCTGTTCAAGGCTGAGGCGTTGCTCCTGGATCAGGCACAGCGCGGCGGTAGCGGTGGCCAGCGGTTTGGTTAACGAGGCGAGGTCATAGACCGTCTCGAGGGTGGCCGGCTCCGGCTCTGGAATGAGCGCGGCGTGCCCGAACGCGCTTTGGTAGGCCACGCGACCGCGCAGCCGAACGAGGAGGACCGCCCCCGGGAAGACCCCCGTCTCCAGGGCGGACTGCATGGCGTTCGCAATACGATCTGACCCGGTCATCGTGAAGAGGAAAGAGTGGGAGCGTCACACGGACAGGCACGCCGCCCTTCGACAAGCTCAGGACCCCGAGCCTCGTCGAGGGGCAGCGGCGAGCCAGTCCCTAGGGTCAGCCGGTGATCTCCTCGGTCCGACTGTCCCGGGCCGGGTGCTTCCCGTCGCTTTCCTCGATCTCGAGCATGCGCTCAAACGTCCGCAACATGGACCGCAGGCGCTCGATCGCGAGCAGGCGCTGTTTCTGAAGGTCCGTCAGCTCACGCTGCAGAGTGGCAAGGTCGCTCCGAGCCTCCCGGAGGAGCTCGCCCGCCTTCAACTCGGCTTCCTTCATGATCAACTCCGCATCTCGTTGAGCCATCTGCTTCAGCTCCTCAGCCAGGGCTTGGGTGGAGACCAGCGTGTGCGACAGGGTCGACTCGGTCTTCTTCAGTTCGGTCAGGTGGGCCTCGGTGTGCGCGAGTTTGTCGCGCAGCATGGTCATCTCGCGATTCTGGGTCTCCACAGTCGTGGCGAGGTCCTCGAGAAACCGGTCCACCTCGGCACGATCGTATCCTCGAAATCGGACCCTGAATGCCATCTGCTGGATGTCGAGCGGCGTCAGCTTCATGGTTCTCGAAGCCTCCCTCCAAGATCATACACGGTGCCGACCAGGAAAAAGTCCAAGAAGTAGATCGCCGCGATGAGAATAATGGGCGAGATATCGATCCCCATCCCTCGATAGCCCATCATTCGAAACATCTTGTGACGAATTGGCTCGAGCAACGGATCGGTCAGACGATTCAACGTCTGAACGATCGGATTCCACGGGTCTGCGTTCACCCATGACAGCACGACTCTGATAATGACGACCCAGATATAAGTCTGCAGGAGCATATGCAGCACCGAGGCTAGCGCCGAGAGGAAGTTGCCCGCGACAAACATCAGTCGCCGAGCTCCTTGGATCGTTTCGTCGCGGCTTCGACCGCGGCCATGAGAGTGGCCCTCAGTCCACCCTGTTCCAACCGATGAAGCCCAGCCATCGTGGTCCCTCCGGGAGAAGCCACGCGATCTTTGAGACGGCCCGGATGCTCGCCCGTCTCAAGAAGCATACGCGCAGCACCCAGGAGGGTCTGGGCGGCCAGCAGTTCGGCGGTGCTCCTGGGCAGGCCCATCTTGACGCCGCCGTCCGCCAGGGCCTCGATCGCCGCAAACGCATAGGCCGGACCGCTCCCGCTCAGTCCGGTGACGGCATCCATCAAGCGCTCCTCGACCACCACCACGCGACCGACGGATTCGAACAGGGACCGGACCAATCGCATCTCGTCCTCGGTGACACCCGGACCGGCGGCCAGGGCGGAGACTCCCTCACGCACCAGGGCCGGCGCGTTCGGCATCACTCTCACGATCCGGCTCGCAGGTCCCAGCCACCCGGCGATTCGCCTGATGGAGACCCCGGCCGCGATGGAGATGACCAACCGTCCGGCCAGCGCCGAGGCCAGACCCTCCAGCACCGCATCCAGGGACTGCGGCTTCACGGCCAGCAGCACCACCTCGGCCCAAGCGGCGGCCGCTCCGTTGTCGGACCCCACGCGCACGCCGAACCTCCGCTTGATCAGATCCCGTCGCTCGATGCTGATATCGGTCGCGTACAAGGCGTCCGGGGAGACCGTCTGCGAGGCGAGCAGGCCCGCGAGCAACGCCTCGGCCATCTGGCCCGCTCCGATGACAGCGATTCGTTTCATGAAGGCTCCGTGCATGAGTCATGCGGGACGCGGACCGAAGATCGCCGTGCCGACACGCACCAGCGTCGCGCCCTCTTCCACGGCGATCTCGAAATCCTGGGACATGCCCATCGACAACTCGTCCATCCGGACACGGGGCAAGCCCATCCGCGCCACACGTTCGGCGAGCTCGCGTAGCCGGCGGAAAAACAGCCTGCGCGATTCGACCTCGCCCGTGAGCGGAGGAATCGTCATCAGACCCTTGACTGCGAGGTGGGACATCCGATCAAGCGCCACGACCGAGTCCGCCATGACGTCCGGGCTAAAGCCGGCCTTGGTCGGCTCCCCTCCAAGATTCACCTCGAGGAGCACAGGCTGGCAGACCCCCGTCTCCCCTGCCCGACGATCGATCTCCGAGGCCAGTTCCACGCTCTCCACCGAATGGATCATCTCGAAGCGACCAACCACCGACCTGGCCTTGCGACGCTGGAGACGACCAACGAAGTGCCAGGCCAGCCCTTCACGCGCTCCGATCGCGTCCATCTTGGGGATCGCCTCCTGAAGACGGCTCTCCCCCAGGAGATTCACTCCCGCCTCAATCGCCGCGCGTACACGCTCCACCGGCACGGATTTGGTCACCGCGACCAGCCGAACGCCCTCGGGCCGTCGCCCTGCGCGCTGGGCCGCGAGGCGGATCCGCTCCAAGACGGTTCGAACGTTGCTGGTAATGACATCTTGCTCGAGTCTGTCCGCCAATCCGGGCCACCATGCTCAACCAGTGATGAACGATGGCCGCTGGCCGATTTGTTGAATTCTTGATTTTGTGATTTGCCGATTCTTCAATGAGGAAATCAGCAAATCAACAAATCCAGAAATTCTTCATCGTTCTGATTGTCCGGCTGGCCCGTATTCTACCGGAAGACGCTCGCGAATGTCAGGTCTCTTCGCCAGGCCGTGGGAAAACGAAGGAGATGACGCCACCGGCTCAACGGCGGATCCGCATGATGCCGCTGACCATGGTTCCGCGGACCGTCCCTTCCCGTCGGTAAGAATAGAAGAGGGCCGGATGGCAGACCGTACACACGCGCACGGTCCGGATCTGCTCCTCCGGTACGCCGGCCGATGCTGCCTGGCGCCACAGGAGCTCCTGCAGGTCCAGCATCGCCTTCCTCCCTCCGACTTCGCGAACGACGTTCCGCCAGTCGGGGAAGCCTGCACGGAGCCTTTCCAGGACCGGCTCGTCCACTTCATAGCAACAGGGTCCGACGGACGGCCCGATCCCGATCTGCATGCGCAGGGGGTTCGACCCGAACCGTCGGCGGAGAATCGAGAGGGTCTTCGGGAGGACGCCGGCAATGGCCCCTCGCCATCCGGCATGAACCGCCGCCACCACCTTGGACATTGGGTCGTGGACCAGCACAGGCACGCAGTCGGCCGTGCGCACCGTGAGTAGAACCCGAGGCCGATTCGTGATGAGGGCATCCCAGCCTCCCGCAAGAGTCTCTCCGACCTTGACCGGCCGGTCCAGCACGAGGGCGTCCGTGCCATGCACTTGCTTCACCGACACCACGGCGACCGGCGCTCCGGCGGCCGGGTCGCCGGGGGTTCCCTGCGTGACGGAGGCGGTGTCCGAGGTCGGGCCGGCAGGTCGGTGGCGCGTCCCGAAAAAATGCCTGACGCCGTCCTTCCTGTCCGCGAACGCCGGCAGCGTAATCAGTCCATGAGCCATACTACGTTCTACGGTTGGCGTGATGTTGGTCTTCTACCCCGTCCACCCCAATCAACGGCTCGGCTGGACAAGATGGGGGCGGAGGGTGTTGCCATGCTGGGCACATTTTGGGGGGGACAGGTCTGACCCCAATTGCGCGCGTTATCACTGCGTCTCGTGAAGCGCACCTCGTGAAGCGTATCTCGCAAACAATCTCACGAGATAGGAGCGACGAGATACGAACGACGCTGAAAGAAGTGTGCGCGATGCGCGAGCAGGGGATCAGCGCGGACTTCCCGTCGCTTCTCCCTCCACCCTTCCCCAGCCGAGCGTCCCTTCACTCCCCTTGTTTACGCAGGAACGTCGGGACATCCCACTCGTCCTCCGGGAGTAAGCTGGGGCCGCGCTCTTGGCTTTCGCGCTGCGCGCCGAGACGGCGCAGGAACCCGGCCCGTCCCACATCCTTGGAGGGCGCCTCGGCGGCCGCCGCACGGGCTCCGGCCAGCGCCGGCTGGGCTGCGCGGACCGCTGAAGCGGCCCGTTCCGTCGTCGGGGGTTTGAGTTCGAGGTCCTCGCCTTCGAAGCCGGTCGCGATGACCGTCACGACCAGGTCATCCCCGACATCCGGATTGATCACCTGCCCGACGATGATATTGGCATGCGGATCGGCCGCCTCCTTGATGATCGAGGCCACCTCATCCACCTCATGCAGGGCCAGGCTCGGCCCGCCCGTGATGTTCAGCAGCACCCCGCGAGCCCCGTCGATGCTCCCCTCTTCCAGCAGAGGGCTCGCGATGGCCTTCTGTGCCGCTTCATTGGCGCGATTAGTCCCGCGCGAGATTCCCATCCCCATCACGGAGCGACCCGTGTAGGTCATGACCGTCCGAACGTCGGCGAAGTCCACATTGACATGCCCCGCCGTCGTGATCACATCGGCAATCCCTTGGATCGCTTGTCGTAGAATGTCGTCGGCCACCTTGAAGGCTTCCAGAAGCGGGGTGGTCTTGTCCACGATCCCGAGCAACCGTTGGTTGGGGATCACCAAGAGCGTGTCCACGTGCTTCCGAAGCTCCCGGAGCCCCTCTTCGGCGTAACCCATCCGGCGCTGGCCTTCGAACTGGAACGGCTTCGTCACGACCCCGACCGTGAGTGAGCCCAGCTCCCGAGCAATGGCGGCCACGATGGGCGCGGCCCCGGTGCCGGTGCCACCGCCCAGGCCCGCGGTGACAAACACCATCTCAGCTCCATCGAGACTTTCGCGGATCCGGTCCCTGCTTTCCAACGCTGCTTCCTTCCCCACCTCCGGCCTGGCTCCTGCCCCCAGCCCGCGAGTCCGTTCCGGTCCCAGTTGAATTCTGAAGCCGGCTCGCGAGAGTCCCAGAGCCTGCAGGTCGGTGTTGGCCCCGATGAACTCCACATGGCTGAGTCCCGAGGCAATCATCGTGTTCACGGCGTTGCACCCGCCGCCCCCGACGCCGATGACTTTGATGTGAACCGGCATAGGCTGGTCTTCCTGAAATGAGAACATCGTGTCTCCTCCTTCTTCTTAAGCCAATTGCGAGCAGCTCTTACCTCTTCGCTGCACTTAAAAGAACTCCAGCATCCACTCCCTCATTCGTCCGAAGACACGACCCGCTCTCCTGCCGCCACGAAGGCCGGCCGGTTCGAGGTCGTCGGCATGCTGACACGCGTGCAGGATCAGCCCGACACCGGTCGCATACATGGGGTTGCTGACGATATCGCGGAGTCCTCCCACGCCGTTCGGAACTCCGCGCCGGACCGGCAGATCAAGCACCCGTTCGGCCGCCTCAAGGATGCCGTTCAGCAAGGAGGTGCCACCGGTGATCACCGAGCCGGCCGCCAGCATACCCTCGTACCCCGTGCGCTTCAGCTCACGGCCCACCAGGTCAAACATCTCCTCCACGCGTGGCTCGATGATCTCGGCCAGAAGCTTGCGGGACAGGCTCCGGGTCGGTCGATCGCCGACGCTCGGCACCTGCACCATTTCATCGTCCAGCACCAGCTCCGCCAGCGCCTGGCCATATCGGATCTTGAGCTTTTCCGCTTCGACCTGGGGGGTGCGCAGCCCGATCGCCAGATCGGTGCTCAGATGCTGCCCTCCGATGGGAAGCACCGCGGTGTGTCGGATGCTGCCCTCCAGGAAGATGGCGAGGTCCGTGGTGCCCCCGCCAATGTCCACCATGACCACTCCCAACTCCCGCTCCTCGGGGCTCAGGACCGCGACGCTGGAGGCCAGCGGTTGCAGCACAATGTCGACCACGTCCAGGCCGGCTCGATTGACGGATTTGATGAGGTTCTGCGCCGAGGTGACGGCGCCGGTGATGATGTGCACATCCACCTCCAGCCGGGTCCCGGACAATCCCAGCGGCTCCCGAATGCCGTCCTGATGATCCACCACGAATTCACGAGGCAGGACGTGGAGGACGCGCCGGTCTTGCGGCAAGACGGCCACGGCTCGCGCCGATTCCATCGCCCGTTCCACATCCGCCCGGGTGACTTCCTGCTTCTTCAGCGACACCACGCCGCGCGAGTTGCCGGCTGAGATGTGGCTGCCGGCGATACCGGTGTAGACGGAGTTGATCTGGACGGCCGCCATGAGCTCGGCCTCCTCCACGGCTTTCTTCACCGATTCGACGGTGCTCTCAATGTTCACGACAACGCCTTTGCGCAGACCTCGCGACGGACTCGAGCCCAACCCGATGATGTTGACCGCACCGTCTTCTGTCGTTTCCGCCACGATGGCACAAATCTTCGTCGTGCCGATGTCCAGACCCACCACGATATGCTCTCGCTTGGCCAACGCCGCTCACCCCCTTTCCCGGATGATGACTTTGCCCTGATAGCGGAGATCGATGTCGCCATGGCTCATCTCTCGGCCGCCGCTCGCGCGGACGGCCCGTTCCACCTGTTGATAGCGGCGCCATTGCTCCTCAACGGAGGAGGGCGCAAAATGGAATCGCCGGCCTCTGACGGTGGCCACCTGTCTATCCGGACGACCCACATCCACCTCAGTCTGGCTCTGGAAGGCCGGGCCGAGCAGGGCGGCTACCTTGATCCCGCTCAGGGCTGCCTGGCGCGGACCAGCCTCCCCCAGCATGAGGCCGTGCGGATCGATTCCCACCAGCACCGGGAGCCCAGGCTCCGTTCCCTTCATCAGCACCGAGAGCACACGTCCTTCCTCATCCA
This sequence comes from Nitrospirota bacterium, assembly GCA_020027965.1. Lineage (GTDB taxonomy): Bacteria > Nitrospirota > Nitrospiria > Nitrospirales > Nitrospiraceae > JAHRHE01. Next base: position 19,345 of record JAHRHE010000010.1, read on the forward strand.
GCAGCAGGCGGAACAGGGGCGTCTTGAGGACAGCCGCCGGGCGGCGTTCGGTGACCGACACCGTCAGGGTCCCGGGGAACCGTCGGCTCACCCTCGCCTCTTTGATCCAGGGATGGGACATCAGCTGGCTCACCAGCCGGGACGGAGTCAGCGAGAACAGCGTTTCGCCGGGTCGGAGGGCCAACCGCTCCAGCACCTCCGCTCGCGTTACATGCCTGGCTCCGACCAGCGACACGTCCCGGACCTCAAACCAGTGGGCCACTAGGGGTCCACCCTCTTGATAGGCTTTCCACCCGGCGACACCGAGCGGGACCGCCAGCACCATCCAGGCCGCCCACACCAACAGTCGACGGGCTCCATGCCGCCTCGGCCGGCGCGCAGCGTAGATTGGCTGCCTTGGCAGATTGGGCCACATCCCGACGTGCAGAGTGCCCCAGCGCTTCATGAGCCTCCTCTGCCCCGAGCCCGCCTGAGGGCGGACAGTAGAATGCGTTCTGTCAACGAGTCGTAATCCATGCCCGCCTTGGCCGCCGCCATGGGCAAGAGGCTGGTCTCGGTCATGCCGGGCACGGTGTTGATCTCCAGGACATAGGGGCGGCCCCGTGGGGTGACACGAAAATCCACCCGAGCCGCTCCTTGGCACCCGACCACTTCATAGGTCCGGACCGCCAGCACTCTGACCGCCTTGGCGACCGCGGCGGACAGCGGCGCCGGGCACAGGTACTGCGTGCGGCCCTTTTCGTACTTGGCGGCGTAATCATAGAAGCCGCCCATCGCGAGGATCTCGATGATCGGGAGCGGTTTCCCATCCAGCACCGACACCGTGATCTCCCGACCGGGGATATAGGCCTCGACGACCGCTTCCGGGTCGTACGCATGGGCCCCCCGTAGCGCGGCAGCCCATTCGGACCGACGGCGGACGACGGTGACCCCGAAGGTGGAGCCCTGCGCCGCCGGTTTGACCACCACCGGCCAGCGCAGGCCGACTGGGGGGACCGCAAGCCCCCCGGTCCGCGACCGTCCCGCCGTGACGACCGTGCCCGGCGGCACCGGAATCCCGTGGCAGTTCAGCAGCGTCTTGGCCATCGCCTTGTGCATCGCGACGGCACTGGCCCTCACGCCCGACCCGGTGTAGGGCAGGCCCATCACTTCAAGGAGACCCTGGATCGTGCCATCTTCACCACCGGGACCGTGGAGAGCCACAAAGACCAGCTCCACCTTTTTCGCCCGCAGATGCTCCGCGACCGAGGCATCCGCATCAATCGTCACCGCCTCGTATCCACGACGCAGCAGCGCGCGGTGCACCGCCTGGCCGGTTCGTAAGGAGATCTCCCGCTCGGCCGACCGGCCGCCCATCAGAACTCCAATGCGCGCGCTCGTGAGTGGCATACCCGTCGCTCGTATCTCGTCGCTCGTATCTCGTCGCTCGTATCTCGTCGATTCCTTACGAGATACGCTTCACGAGGGACGCTTCACGTCCTTTATGGTTGTCCCACGATCTTCAGCTCCAGCTCCAGCGTGACCCCGGTCTGTTCTTCCACGGTCCGTCCGACTTTCTTGATCAGCGCGATCACATCGGCTGCCCGGGCGTGCCCCCGGTTCACGATGAAGTTGGCGTGCTTGTCCGACACCTGGGCGTCACCGATTTGCGCGCCCTTGAGACCTACGGCTTCGATGAGTTGCCCGGCCGCCCCCGCCGCCGGATTCTTGAACACGCACCCCGCACTGGGAAGGGTCAAGGGTTGGGTCTCCTTCCGATACCGCAGATAGTCTTTCACCACGTGCTGGAGCTTCTCCCGGGACGCCGGCTTGAGCTGAAGCCAGACCCCCACGACAATGCCGCGCGGCAGGAGTGCCCGACGGTAGCTGAACGGGATGTCCGAGGCCTGGCAGTCTTGAATGGCTCCCGTCGGTTCCACCACACGAACTGCCTTGACAGAGTCCTTCATTTCACCCAGGCGCGTGCCGGCGTTCATGACCACACACCCGGCCACGGTGCCCGGGATGCCCGCGGCCCACTCGAGCCCGCCCAATGACCGGCTGATCGCATGCCGCATGAGCGTGGGCATCCCAACTCCGCCCTCGGCATAGATCACCCCATGCGGTTCGTCCCGGATGGCTGTTAGCTTGGCGAGACTGACCACGATGCCACGGATGCCTCCATCGCGTACCAGGAGGTTGGTGCCCCCGATCACAAAGATCGGGATTTTGGCGGTCCGCGCCTGACGAACCAGTCTGGAGAGATCCGCGACGTCCGCCGGGATGACGAGCGCGTCGGCCGGTCCCCCGATCCGGAACGACGTGAAGTCGCTCAGGGGTGCGTCGAACTGGACCTCTCCCTGGATCCCCGACACCACCTCGCGCAACTCGCGCGCCCCGACCCGTCGTGTCTCGCCGCGGCCGTTTCGCATCCTGCCTCCCAGGCCTGATGTCGCGCTTACAACCGATCCAATAAGTCGAGCCCGGCCTTCCAGATATCGCCGGCTCCCAGCGTGATGACCAGATCTCCGCTCCTCAGCGAGGGCAGGACCCGCTCCGCTAGGGCCTCCTTCCGGTCCACCCACGTCACCGCCGGGTGGCCGGCCGCCCGAATCGCGTCACACAGCTTCTCCCCCGACACCCCGGGAATCTCCGCCTCGCCGGCCGGATAAATCTCGGTCACGAACAAGGCGTCGGCCTGATCGAAAGCGCGGGCGAAGTCATCCGCGAGGTCGCGTGTGCGCGTGTAGCGATGAGGTTGGAACAGCACTACCAGCCGCCTGTTCCATCCCTGCTTCGCCGCCAGGAGCGTGGCGCGAATCTCTGTCGGATGATGCCCGTAGTCGTCGACGACCATGATCCCGCCCTTCTCCCCGCGGAGGTGGAATCGACGCTCCACGCCCGTGAACGCCGCGAGACCTTTCCGGATCAAATCGACGGGCACCTCCAGTTCCAGACCGACCGCGATCGCGGCCAGCGCGTTGGAGACGTTGTGGACGCCGGGCGTGGAGAGACGGAAGGGGCCCAGGTTCTTCCCTCGAAAGTAGGCCCGAAATTCGCTTTCCCACTTCCTGAGGGCGATCTCGCCGGCTCGGAAGTCGGGTGGCGGAGATCCGGCTTGTTCCTGCAGTCCATATGTCTGGTAGCGTTTGATGACCTGTCCGAGCATCTTCCGGATGTACTCGTCATCAGCACACAGCACGGCCAACCCGTAGAAGGGGATGCGGTTGATGAACTCCAGAAAACTTTCCTGCAGTCGTTCCATCGTCCCGTAGTGATCCAGGTGCTCGCGGTCGATGTTCGTCACCGCGACGATGGCCGGGGACAGCCGCAGAAATGACCCGTCGCTCTCATCGGCTTCCGCCACCAACAAATCGCCGCGCCCGAGACGGGCGTGGCTTCCGAGGGCATTGACCTTGCCGCCGATCACGATGGTCGGATCAAGCCCCCCCTCCGCCAGGACCGCCGCCACCATGGAGGTGGTCGTGGTCTTGCCGTGGGCCCCCGCAATGGCGACCCCGTACTTCAGACGCATCAACTCGGCCAGCATTTCCGCGCGGGGGATGACCGGGATAACCTTGGCGTGAGCCGCCACTACTTCCGGATTGGATGCCGGCACAGCCGATGAGACTACCACCACCTGCGCATCGCCCACGTTGGACTCGTGATGTCCGATGAAGATGCGTCCGCCCAGCTCCTCCAGGCGCCGGACCGTCTCTGAGCGATGTTGGTCGGAGCCGGTGACCTTGTAGCCGAGCGTGAGCAGGACTTCAGCGATGCCGCTCATCCCGGCTCCACCGATGCCGACGAGATGGATATGCTGAATCTTTCTAAACATCGCAAACCGTCATTCGTAAAGCGTGAAGCGTATCTCGTGCGGCATCGCTCCAATCTCCCATCTCGTATCTCGTGAAGAGTCTGACAAGATACCCTTCACGAACGACGAGATACGAATTACGCCTCTCGCCTGGCGAGAGCGAGGCACTCGCCCACGATCACCTCGGCGGAATCGGTTCGCCCGATCGCCCGGCTCCGCGTCCCCATGGCAGCCAAGCGGGAAGCATCGCGCAGGAGCGCGGTAATCTCCCCGGCCAGCCGAGGGCCGGTCAGTTGATCCTGCAGCAGCAGCACCGCGGCGCCCGCTGAGGCCAGGACCTGCGCGTTCCGCTCCTGGTGGCCGTAGATCGCGGACGGTAGCGGAATCAGGATGGCCGGCTTTCCGCAAGCCGTGAGTTCCGCAATGGTCACTGCCCCGGCGCGTGCCACCACCAGATCCGCCGACCGCAAGGCTCTCGGCATATCGAACAGGAAAGGAACGACCTCCGCCCGGTCGTGCCCGATCCCGGCCTTGTCGTAAGCCGCCTTGACGCGTGCATAATCTGCTTCACCGGTCTGATGGATGACGGCGAGCCCGTTGTCCCCGACTTTTCCTTGAAGATGAGGCAACGCCTCCACCATCGCATTGTTGATGGCTCGCGCGCCCTGACTCCCGCCGAACACCAGCAGGGTCAGTCTTTGACCCGCTTGCCCTCTCTTGGACAAGGTCGGCGGAGCCGCCCCTCCGGCCTGGGCCGCCGTCGGCTCGAAAAATGCCCGCCGAACCGGCGTCCCGGCCAGTCGGACTTTCGATGACCCAAAGTGGGATCCGGCCGAAGCGAAGGCGACGAACACCAGATTCGCCAGTGGCCCGAGCGCCTGGTTGGCCATGCCCGGGACCGCATTCGGCTCCAGGATCACCCGGGGAATACCCAGTAGCCACGCCGCCATCAGCACAGGCGGGCTGGTATACCCGCCGACCCCGATCACGAGGTCCGCGCGCCGTCCTCGCAGAACCTTGACTGACTGCCAGCACGCCACCGGGAGGTGCAGCAGCGCGCCCGCGGCCCTTGCCAGTCCGCGCCCCATCACCGGACGTGCCGCGACCCGCTCGAGCACGAAGCCTTCTTGCGAAAGCACTGTCCCCTCGAGCCCGCGCTGGGTGCCGACGAACACGATGGACGTGTCCGGCTCCCGATGCAGGAACTCTCGCGCCAGGGCCACTGCCGGATACAGGTGCCCCCCCGTGCCTCCGGCGGCGATCACGACCGTCATCGTGCGGCCACCCAACTGGCGAACCCACCGGCCCGCCGCCCGCCTTGTCGGTCGCGCGAGATGCTCAATAGTATGCCGATCCCCACGAGGCTCACGAGGAGTGATGACCCGCCGTAGCTCATCAGCGGCAAGGTCAATCCTTTGGTCGGCAGCAGGCCGGTGACAACACCGGCGTTGATTAACACCTGGAGCCCGAGCAAGAGTGTAATGCCGAGGGCCAAATACCGTCCGAACGGCTCCCGCGCGCGTCCGGCGATCTGGAATCCCTTGAACACCAGGATCATGAACAACACCATGACGAACGCAGTCCCCAGCAACCCGAGTTCCTCGCCGACCAGCGCCAGCATGAAATCCGTATGCCCCTCCGGCAGGAAGAACAGCTTCTGCTTGCTCTCCCCCAGCCCGATCCCGAACAAGCCACCGCTGCCGAACGCCAGAAAGGACTGCGTCATCTGAAAGCCGGCATCTGTGGGATCCTTCCAGGGATCCACGAACGTCATCAGGCGTTGCCAGCGGTAGGGTGAGGTCCGTACCAGGGCGAACAGCAGCGCCAAGCCGGACAGAACCAATCCAGTGAGGTGCCTGAGCCGAGCCCCGCCCAGGAACAGCAGGCCCATCGTGACCAGCCCGATCACGACCGCCGTCCCCAGATCCGGTTGCCACAAGACCAGGCCTCCGAGCAGTCCACTCACGATCAGCGGCGGGAGCAAGCCCGCGATCCACTCCGTCACCCGCTCCTCTTTCTTGGCCAAGTAGGCCGCCAGGTACACAACCACCACAAGTTTGACGAACTCGGCCGGCTGCACGGACAGCGGGCCGACCCGAAGCCAGCGCCGCGCGCCCTTGACCGCGACGCCGATCGACGGAACCAGCACCAGGATCAGCAGCATGGCCGAACAGGCCACCATCGGCAGCGCCATCCTTCGCCAGACGGTGTAATCGAGACGCGAGGCGACGTGCAGCAGCAGAAACCCGAATGCCAGCCACGCGAGCTGGCGTTTGAGAAAGTACAACGGGTCGTGGAAACGATTCCCGGCGACCACCGCGCTCGCACTGAACACCATCACGAGCCCGAGCAGGGCGAGGACCATGGCGACCAGCAGCACACTGGCGTCGGGTCCCATCCGCTGGTGTGCCGGACTGGCCGAGGTCGGCCACGGAAGTCCCAAGGTTCCCGCGTCGCTCCCGCTGCGTGACATTCATCCGCTCCTCATCCGCCCCGTGCCTCGGGCCCTCATTCTTATGGCAGCGCCTGCACCAGTGCCTTGAACTGCCGGCCCCGGTCCTGGTAGTCGGCAAACATGTCGAAACTGGCACAAGCGGGCGACAGGAGCACCACATCACCAGTCTCGGCGTTCCGGACCGCCAGGTCTACCGCCTCGCGAAGGGTCGCGGCCTGGCTGATCCGATCGAAATCGCCCAGCGCTTCCCGAATGCGCGACGCCGCTTCGCCGATGAGGATCAGCCGTTTCACCCGCTTCCGCACGGGCTCACGCAGTCGACTGAACTGGCCGCCCTTGTCGCGTCCGCCGGCGATCAGGAGGACCGGCCCGTCGAGACTTTCCAGGGCCTTGATCGTGGCGTCGACATTGGTGCCTTTGGAGTCGTTCACGAACCGGACTCCCTGCCGATCCCGCACGATCTCCAGCGCGTGCTCAAGACCTGGGAAGCTCCGGAGGACCCGGCTCATAACCTCGCTGGGACACCCGCAGAGAACCCCGACTGCCAGCGCGGCCATCGCGTTCGCCAGGTTGTGATTGCCCGGCGCTCGAATCTCCTCCCGGCGGCAGATGGCGGTCCGGTGTCCGTCGATGGTCGCCACGATGCGATCCTGATCCAGGTACACTCCCTCAAGCGCTTCTTGTTCGAGGGTTCGGGTGCGGCTGAAGCCCAGCACCCTTGCGCGCAATCCGGAACGCAGTGCTCCCACCCGCTCGTCGTCCAGGTTCAACAGCGCCACATCTCGCGCGGTCTGATTCTCGAAGATCCTGGCCTTGGCCGCCGCGTACGACTCTACCGAGGGGTACCGATCCAGATGGTCCGGTGTGATGTTCAGCACCGCTGCGACCCAGGGGCGAAATCGCTGGATGGTCTCGAGCTGAAAGCTGGAGACCTCCGAGACAATATAGTCATAGCGTAAGGAGGCGGGTCCTCCCGGTCCTCCCCCAGCCTGGTACGTCATCAGGGCCGCTTCGGAAAGCGCGGTGCCGAGATTCCCTCCCACGAAAACCCGTTTGCCGCTCTGCTCCAGCAGCAGCCCGACCAGCGTCACCGTAGTGCTTTTCCCGTTCGTCCCGGTAATCGCGATCACGGGCGCCCTCAGAAACCAGGACGCGAGCTCCAGCTCCCCGATCACCGGGATGCCTCGTCGGCGCACCCGGTTCAGCGCATCCAGACCCGAAGGCACACCGGGACTGATCACCACCAGGTCGGCTCCCTCCAACGCCGAGTCGTACCCTGCCCCCACCGCGACCGTCACATGCCGCCGATCCACACGCGACAGCGTGTCCGCAAGCCCGGCCTCTTCCTTGGCGTCCGCCACCGTGACCCGCGCCCCGACCGCCTGAAGCAAGCGCATCGCCGCGACTCCACTTCTGGCCAGTCCGACGACTGTCACCTTCTTGTCCCTGAGCTCCACCCCTGACGATGACATAACTCAATGCTCGCACCCCTTCAGGACGCTCAAAATGGCTTTCCAACGAGGCCGCAGGAAGCGAGGGCCCCGAGGCGTACTGTACAAGTACGTTGAGGGGGCAGAGCGACCGAGAACAAAGTTGGGAGCCATTTTCAGCTTCCTGACACTAGCGTATCTTCAGGGTGCTTAAACTCAACAGCGCCAGCAGGATGGCAAGGATCCAGAGCCGGACGACCACCTTCGGTTCCTCCCACCCTTTGAGCTCGAAATGGTGGTGGATCGGCGCCATCAGGAAAATCCGCTTCCCCCTCGATTTGAAGGAGGCGACCTGGAAGATGACGGAGATCGCCTCGATCACGAACACTCCACCCACCAGGAGCAGCAGCAACTCGTGTTTGCTGACCACGGCGACCGTGCCCAACGCGGCGCCCAGGGGCAGGGAGCCGACATCCCCCATGAACACCGAGGCTGGGTAGGTGTTGAACCAGAGGAATCCCAGGCTGGACCCGAAGATGGCCGCGGTGAACACCGCTAATTCGCCTGCTCCTTCGATATAGGGGATGAGCAGATATTCCGACATGATCTTGTTCCCGACCACGTAGGCCACGATGGTATAGGCAAGGGCCGCGATCATCACCGGCCCCACCGCCAGCCCATCGAGGCCATCCGTCAGGTTCACCGCGTTCGAGCTCCCGACGATCACCAGGATCGCAAAGGGAATGTAGAAGAGTCCGAGATCGGGCGTGATATGTTTGAAGAACGGCACGTTCAAGTGCGTCGAATAGCCCGGTGAAAAATAAAAGAACAGGCCGATCCCCAAAGCCAGGACGGCCTGGGCGAGCATCTTCTGGAGGACGGAAAGGCCCTTTGAATGGCCCTTGATAAACTTGATGTAGTCATCCACAAACCCCACCAGACCGAACCCGACCGTGGCGAAGATCACGAGCCACACGTACCGATTCGCCACATTGGCCCACAGCACCGTGGACAGGACGACTGCGAACAGGATCAGGATCCCGCCCATGGTCGGGGTACCGGTCTTGGCCTGATGCCGCTGTGGGCCATCCTCCCGAACACGTTGTCCCAGCCGGATCTCCTGCAGCTTCCGGATGACCAGCGGGGCGAGCACGAACGCGATCAGAAACGCCGTGACCGCCGCATAGATGATGCGGAAGCTCAGGTACCGAAACACGTTCAGGAAGGAGAACTCCGTATGGAGGGGATACAGCCAGAGATAGAGCATGGGCTACCTTAATTTCGAATTTCGAATTTCGAAATTCGAATTTGCGGCTTTAGGGTTGAACTCATAACCAGAAACCGAGAACTACACACTTTTTCGTCGTCCTGTTGTGAGCGGCTCTATGACCCGTTCCATCTTCATTCCACGGGACGCTTTCACCAGGACCACGTCGCCAGCCTGAACGGCGGTGTGGAGCTGGACGCCTGCCGCGACCGCGTCGGGCGCTTCGCGCACGCTTCCAGCCGCCATGCCGGCGGCGCGAGCCCCGGCTGCCAGCTCACGACCCAACACCCCGCAGGCAATCAACTGCGACACGCCGCGGCCCGCAAGGTAGGCACCCACGTCCCGATGAAGGGCGACCGCCTCGGGCCCGAGTTCCAGCATATCGCCCAGCACGGCGATGGTTCGTCGGCCCATCCCGAGTTCGGCCAACAGGTCAATGGCGGCCTTCATCGAGGCGGGATTGGCGTTGTAGCAATCGTTGATGACCCTGACCCCGCTCCAAGTGAACACCTGCGACCGCATGGCCGCCGGCCGGAAGCGCGCCAATCCACGGACGATCCCGACCGCACTCACCCCGAGGAGGTGGCCGACCGCCGCGGCCGCCAAGGCGTTGGACACATTGTGGATGCCGTGCACCCGCAGAAAGGCGCGCTCGCCACGCGCTCGGCCCGGAAGGCTCAGCCGGAACGCCGTCCCACGGCTCGAGTCCGTGAGGACCTCGGTGGCCCGGACCTGTGCGCGCGGTGACAATCCGAAGGAAAGCACCCGGCACCGTGCCCGAGAGGCCAGGTACTCGTAGTAGGCATCATCCGCATTGAGGACGGCCGCCCCATCCGGCGGAAGCAGATCCAGCAGCTCCCCCTTCGCCTGGGCGGAGGCCTCCAGGCTTCCGAAAAACTCGAGGTGGTCGGGACCGATATTGGTAATCAGACCGATGGTGGGCGCGGCGATCTCGCCGAGGCGGGTGGTCTGGCCCTTCTGGTCCACGCCCATTTCCACGACCGCCGCCTCATGACGCGAGGTCAATCGGAGCAAGGTCTGGGGAACTCCGATGCGGTTGTTCAGGTTTCCCTCGCTCTCCAGCACGCGCCAACGCTGCGCTAGCACCTCCGCCACCATATCCTTGGTCGTGGTCTTGCCGTTACTGCCCGTCACCGCCACGATCGGAATGTCGAACCGGCGCCGGTGGTGAGCCGCCATCTGCTGATATGCCAGAAGAGGATCGGGCACTCCCAAGAGGATGGACGCGGCCAGACCGGGACGGCGGCCTGTTCGCTTCTCAAGAGGTGTCGGCCGGAATCGGTCCTGCACGACCGCGCCGACCGCCCCGGATCGAAAGGCCGCCTCCACAAACTGGTGGCCGTCGAAGTGCTCACCCTTCAAGGCCACGAAGAGGTCGCCGGCGCGGACCCGGCGCGAATCCGTACACAGACGCCGGATTCCGATCCGCCGCCCATTCACCGATCGACCGGACACCACGTGGGCGTTGGTGATCTCCAAGACCTCCTCGACGGTAAAGAGCGACATAAATTAATGCAGCAACCAGCACATAGCTGGAAGCGAGTAGCCGAAAGCCGGGAGAGATCCACGGCCTTCTCTTGCTGCTCGCTGCTCGTTCCTCGCTACTGGCTATGGGCTACGCGCTGGAGTATCTCCAGCGCTATTTCGCGGTCGTCGAAATGGATCCGGGTGCTGCCGAGGATCTGATAATCTTCATGGCCCTTCCCGGCCAGGAGCACCATATCCCCGCGCTTCGCCTCCCGGATCGCCGCTTCGATCGCCTGTCTCCGATCGGCGATCACCTGATACCGCACCCGGGCCGGATCGAGCCCCGCGCGAACCCCGGCCTCCACCTCCCGGAGAATCGCCATCGGGTCCTCGGTGCGCGGGTTGTCTGAAGTCAGAATCACCACATCGCTCTGCTCCGCGGCCACGCGCCCCATCTTGGGCCGCTTGCCCCGATCGCGATCGCCGCCACATCCGAAGACAGTGATGATTCGGCCGGTTTTCAGGGCGCGTGCAGCCGCGAGCAGGCGCGCGAGCGCGTCTTCGGTGTGGGCATAGTCCACAATCACGCTGAAGTCCTGCCCGGCCTCCACCCGCTCAAACCGTCCCGGTATCGTAGTCACCGCGAGGAGGCCCTGTCGGATCGTGTCCGGGGACAGCCCTTCCTGCAGCCCCACCCCGATTGCCGCCAGGATGTTATAGACGTTGTGTTCCCCCACCAGCCGGCTTTCGACTTGAAACCCGCCGGCCGGCGTCACCGCCGTGAACGTCGTTCCCGAGATCGAGAGGCGGACATCCTGAGCCTGGATGTCGGATCGATGCTTCACGGAATAGGTCCACACCGGGACGGTGGTGGCGCTGCAGACGCGAGCCCCCCTGGCGTCATCCAGATTGACAATGGCGCGCTTGGGCCCGGTTTTGACGCCGGGGTCTGCCAGGCCGGCGAACAGGCGCAGTTTGGCCAGGAAGTAGTCTTCCATGTCGGCATGGAAATCCAGGTGGTCCTGCGTCAGGTTCGTGAACACCGCCACATCGAATTCGCAGCCAGCCGTGCGGTCCAGGGCAAGGGCGTGCGATGATGCCTCCACCACGGCGTAGTCGAGCCCATCCTCAACCATTCTGGCCAGCAATGCCTGAAGCTCGACAGCTCCGGGAGTCGTATGGGCCGCGGCGAGCTGCCGCGAGCCGATCTGGTACGCCACCGTGCCGATGAGCCCAGCCCGCCGCCCACCTGCTTCCAGGACGCCCTTGCACAAATAGGTGACGGTGGTCTTCCCATTCGTCCCCGTGATTCCGATCAACCTGAGACGGGCGGAGGGGTCGTGGTGGAGCCGGCTGGCGAGCAAGCCCAATGCCCGCCGCGAATCCCGCACGCGGATCACGGGAACCGCCGCTGGTCCCTTCGGCCACGGCTCCTGGATCACCAATGCGGAGGCCCCCGCGGCCAGGGCCTGCCGCACATACGCATGCCCGTCGACCTGGTAGCCTTTGACGGCCACGAATACGCTGCCCGGTTTCACGCGGCGGGAATCATCGGTCACATCGGAGACTCCGACGTCCAGGTTCCCGTTCACCTCCGGCGCCTCCAGCGGAGCAATGAGCTGGGCCAAGGTCATGGGCCCGCCCGACCCGCGCGGCGAACCCCGATCGATTCGCCTTCTGCCAAGGCCACGCGCACCGGTGCCTGGGAAGTCACCCCAAGGTAGGGGAGCACTTGTTCGGCCACCCGCCGGAACACCGGGGCGGCCACGACCCCTCCCCACGCCTCTGTCTGTGGCTCATCGATCACGACCAGGATGCACAGCCGGGGGTCCTCGGCCGGGACAAAGCCGACAAACGATCCAATGAACAGTGTCGTCGAATAGGTCCCGGTTCTCGGGTCCACCTTCTGCGCCGTCCCTGTCTTGCCGGCGACCCGGTAGCCGGAGACCGCCGCACTCTTCCCCGTTCCGCGACTCACCGCGCCTTCCAGGATCCGGGTCAGCTTCTGCGCCGTTCCCTCTGAGATCGGCTGGCGCCGCACCTGCGGGGACGCCTGGTACACCGCCTTCCCCTTCCCGTCGCGGATCTCGGCTACCACATGGGGCTTCATCAGCCATCCGCCGTTGGCTACGGCCGACAGCGCGGTCGCGAGCTGGACGGCAGTTACCCCGATCTCCTGCCCCATCGCGATCGAGGCCAGCGACCGCCGCCCCCAGCTGCGGGAATCCCTGACGAGCCCGGCGGCCTCACCTGGCAGGTCGATCTCGCTCCGCTCCCCGAATCCGAAGGCTCGGAGGACGCGAGACAGTCGGTCGGGACCCAGGGCGAGGGCGGTCTTCACTGCTCCGATGTTACTGGAACGTTCGAGCACCTGAGCGAAGGTCATCCATCCGGAGGGGTCGTGGTCATGGACCACGGTATTCGCGACGGTCATGCTGCCGCGTTCGCCGAAGAGAATGGTCTGCGGCTCCATCACCTTGTCCTCCAGCGCGGCGGCGGCGACGAGTACTTTGAGGGTGGATCCGGGCTCATAGACATCCGTGACCGCCCGATTGCGCCACCGGTCGGCATACAGGGAGCCAAGGGAATTCGGGTCGAAGGTGGGAACCAAGGCCATCGCCAGGACCGCGCCGGTGCGAGGCTCCATGACAATGATCGTCCCGCCCTTGGCGCGGGAGGCCGCGACCGCTTCCTCGAGCTCTTTCTCCGCAATATACTGGATGGTCTCGTCGATCGTCAGCGTCACGCTGTGCCCGGACGACGGGCCTTGTTCCGTGAAGCCTTTCGGAAAGACGCTCCGGCCCAGGGCATCGCGCTGCAGCACCACCATCTGCTTCTCTCCGCGCAGATAGGAATCGTACCGATGCTCGATGCCTTCCAAGCCGTCCCCATCCATCCCGGCGAATCCGATCACGTGCGAGAGCAAGGTTCCCTTGGGATAGTACCGACGCCCTTCCAGGACCAGGCCGATGCCCTCGAGCGGTCTCCGCTGCAGACGCCGCCCCTGTTCCGGGTCCACCTTCCGCGCGATCCAGACGAAGCTTCGTTCCTGTTTAAGTTTCTTCTCGATCTCGTCGGGCCGAACGTGCAAGACCCGGCCGAGCTCACGGGCGACCGGCGTGGGATCTTCGAGCGAGGTGGGGACGCCGAAGACCGACGGCACCTCGAGATTGATTGCCAGCACTTTTCCGCGGCGATCATAGATCGTCCCGCGCCCTCCCTGGAGCGTGATGGCCTTCTCATGTTGTCGTTCGGCCTTGAGCGTCAGTTCCCCTGCCTGCAGGACCTGCAGGTTGAACAGTCGGAACAGGACGATGACAAACCCTGCCAGCAAGAGCAAGGCTGCGACGATCCGCCGGACGCGCAAGGGGTCCACGACGGTCATGGAGTCCTCAACCCCGGCTCGCGGGGACCATGGCTGGCCAACCTGACTTCCGGTCGACCGGGCTTCCGATCAGAGGGCGCATCGGGCTCCAGCCTGACGAGGATCACCTGACCCTGGCGCGCCGGGACCATCCCGAGCCGGTCGGTCGCGGCCCGCTCGATCCGCTCCGGCGACGTCAACTTCGACACCGTGACACGCAGTTCGTCATGCTCACGCTGAAACGCGACCTTCTTCAACTTGAGCCGTTCAACGTGGTACCCCACCCGTACGACGTCCACCCGTTCGCCGACATACAGCAGCAGGAGGGACATCACCGCCATGGCAGCGAGGATTTTCATGGGAGCCTCCCTTCCGGCATCCGCTCGGCCACGCGCAGCTTGGCGCTGCGGGCGCGTGGATTCGTGCGGAGCTCCTCCTCAGAGGGGCGCACCGGCTTCTTCGTGAGCGCCGACAGGCACGCGCCCGGTCCGTGGGACAACGCACGAAGTGTTTGTTTCGCAATTCTGTCCTCCAGGGAGTGAAAGGAGATGACGCAGAGCCGCCCCCCCGGCGCCAGCACCCGCGTGGCATCCCGAAGCGAATCTGCCAGCGAATCCAGCTCGCCATTGACCGCGATCCTTAGGGCCTGAAAGGTCCTCGTGGCACAGTGCAGCCGTCCATGCCGGTACGAAGAAGGAACCGCGTCCCGAATCACCCCCACCAGTTCAAAGGTGGTGCGTAACGAGCCACGCACCCTGGCCCGGACCACGGCCCGTGCGATCCGACGGGCATAGCGTTCTTCCCCATACCGGTACAGCATGTCCGCCAGTTCCGGCTCGGCAAGCTGGTTCACAAGCTCCGCGGCTGTTTGACCGGATCGCTGATCCATACGCATATCCAGCGGGCCGTCGGCTGAGAAGCTGAATCCCCGTGTCGGGCAGCCGAGCTGCGCCGAGGACACGCCCAGATCGAACAGCACGCCGTCAACCTCCGAGACACCAACCGTGTGCAGATGGTGCACAAGCTCACTGAAATGACCGTAAAGGAGCGTGGCCCGTGCACCAAACTCCTTGAGGCGCTCACGGGCGACCCCTAGCGCGGCTTCGTCGCGATCAACCCCGATCAGAATCCCGTCCGGCCTGGAGAGATCCAGGATTCGCCAGGCATGTCCACCTCCCCCGACCGTGCAGTCGAGGTACCGGCCTCCCGGACGGCACGATAACCATCGGCACACCTCATCGAGGAGCACCGGCTTGTGGATATACAAGTTATTGATTTCACTATTCCCACTAGATTCCACTTTTTCCCACTTAATGGCAAAAGTATACATTTCACCCAGGGATTGTCAACTAAAATCTTTTGTTCTCGATAGGATACGAGATTTTGAGAGGAACCAGCCTTTTCAGGAAGGCCTGGCCCTACCTCCTTGCTTTTTTGCCGAAGTGAAGCCATGGACCGCCGGAGCAGGAGTCAGTTTCGGCCTGCCAAGAGAGACGGCCTGCTGCTCAGACCTGTGAGGTGAGATCGTGAGGAACGGGGAGCGATGGGACGCTCGATGCTGTCGCACTATGATCGCGACCCCGCCACACAGGGACATCGCGCACGCCTACCCCTCTAGGGGGCTATGGAAAAACTCTCGGGCTGCTGGCCGGTGGCCTTGTTCAACATCCTGCTACGGATAGAGTTTGTAGAGCATCCTGGGGAAGGCAATCGTTTCCCGCACGTGATCCAGGCCGCAGATCCAGGCCACCGCCCGCTCGATTCCCATTCCGAACCCGGCGTGGGGGACGGACCCGTACCGTCGGAGATCGAGATACCACCGGAACGCTTCTTCGGGCAGTTTATGCTCCCGGATCCGCGCGAGCAATTGCTCGTGGTCGTGCATCCGCTGACCGCCCCCGATAATTTCTCCGTAGCCCTCAGGCGCCAGCACATCCATGCACAGGGCCAGGTCCGGCCGGGACGGATCAGTCTGCATATAAAAGGCTTTGATCGCCGCGGGATACCGATGCACGATGACCGGCCGGTCGAATTCGCTTGAGAGCAGCGTTTCTTCATCCCCGCCAAAATCATCGCCTCGCTGGATGGGGTTCCCCTTCTTCTGGAGCAGGGCGATCGCCTCCTCATAGGTGATGCGTGGAAAGGGCGGCACGACCCGCTCGAGCTTGGAGAGGTCGCGCTCCAGGACGGCCAGGTCGTTCCGGCTTGTCTTGAGCACATGCCCGACAATGAAGCTGAGGAACCCTTCGGCCAGGTCTATCATGTCGGGCAGTTCGGCGAAGGCGACCTCCGGCTCCACCATCCAGAATTCCATGAGGTGCCGCCGTGTCTTGGATTTCTCGGCACGAAAGGTCGGCCCGAAGCAATAGACCTTTCCGAAGGCGGCCGCCGTGGCTTCACTGTACAGCTGTCCGCTCTGGGTCAGAAAGGCCGTCTCATCGAAATACTGGGTCTGAAACAGGGTGGTGGTCCCCTCGCAGGCATTGGGAGTAAAGATGGGAGTATCCACGAGCACGAAGCCGCGGTCATCGAAGAAGCTGCGGCAGGCCCGGATGATCTCGTGGCGGATGCGTAAGATGGCATGCTGGCGGCTGGACCGGAGCCACAGGTGGCGGTGCTCCATCAGGAACCCCACCCCGTGCTCCTTCGGCTGGATCGGGAACGGCTCGGCGAGCTGCACTGGCTCAACCCGCGTGACATCCAGCTCGAAGCCGCCCGGCGCGCGCGCTTCCTGCCTGACTTTCCCGGTCAGAATCAAGGACGACTCCTGGGTCAAGGCGGCCGATTGCGCAAACTGCTCCTCGCCCACCGTGCCCTTGCTGACCACGGCCTGGAGATCACCGGTCCCGTCACGGACGACCAGAAAATGGATCTTCCCGCTCGACCGCCGGTGGCGGAGCCACCCGCGGATCGTGACTTCCTCGCCGACGTGGCGAGCGATGTCCTCGATGTACGCAACAGGCATAATGGCCGAACCCCAGTGAGCGCGGCGAGAGGGTACGAAGCTCGCGAATTTTCAGCCTATCCTATTCCCGGGACGCTTTCAAGAGCGCAGGATTTGGTGCCGCATTTGACTTTTCGAGGCGGGGCCAGCAGAATGACGTTATGGGTCTCAAGTCCGCACTCACCCTCACAGCCTGGCTAGGACTCACGCTGGCCTTGGCCTTTCTGTGGAGTGCTCCGCCCAGCGACGCGGCGGAGCCGAATCCGGCCGCTCCCCTCTACTGGTGTCCGAACAAAAACCCGGACCAGCAGTACAAGACCGTCCCTCAACCCGGCTGCGTCCCGTTCGTTGAGAAAAAGGAAGCCGACCAGACTGGAAGGACCCCGACGAAGGAAGAACGCCAGATCAAGGCTGAGGACATCCAGAACGAGGCCTCGGCCTTCCTCCAGCGCTACCGGCAGTTTCTGAGCTGCTGCGTAGACGATCCAAACTCGATTCATGAGGTCCAGGAGTTGGAGGACCAGGCTTCGAAAATCCTTCGGGCCGTGCAGGAAACCGGTTTCATCAATATGGGCACGAGCCAGAGAGGGCGAACCGTCCAGGAGATTATCCGCCCGGTGGCTCAGGCGAGGGATGATCTCCGAAAATTGCACCAGCGGTTACAAGGCTTGGGCGAGTCAAGGCGCAACCTCAACATGCAGGACCTGGAGTACGAACAGGCTGGGAAAGAACAGCGCAGGATCCAGGAACAAGAAGAGGGTCTGAAACGGGACTTTCGGCCGACCGCTCCGCCCGAATCAGCGCGGACGGGCACGGAGATCCATGACACCACCATCCCCAATCGCGTCGGCACCCAGTCCCAAGACACCACGATTCCCGGAGCGACCGGCACCGCGATCGGTGGCGTGGTCTCCCCAAACACCAATCAGCAAGTTGACCTTCGCCCGCGAAGGGGCCTCGACACGCAGGACACCTCTATTCCCACGCGCGTGGGTCCCGATACGCAGGATACGTCCCTGCCCAACAGCTTCGGGTTCGATGTCGGAACGCAGGAAAACCCGTCCGGCTCCTCGACCCAACCGCGGGTCGGCCCCGCCATCGGCGACTCCAGTTCCAACCGCCGCTGAAGACTGCCTTGACGCCTCCTCCCTATTGCCTATTGCCCATCGCCCCGTGCCACGAGCCTGCGCGACTAGTTGGTCGCGACCACCGGAGGCATCGCGACCCAGGTTTCTCCTCCATCCGTGCTGCGATAGAGCCCGCTGCCGTTGGTACCCACAAACAGGCTCTTCGCATCCAGTGGACTCTGGACGAGCGAGCGGATATTGAGGCTCGCCAACCCGTTGTTGATCGCCCGCCAGGTCCCGCCGCCGTCTTCGCTCCGGTGCACCCCTTCGCGGCTCGCCACGTAGATGACGCCTGGTCGCGCGCGATCGAGTACCATCGCGCTGATCATCTGATCCGGGAGGGCCTCCGCAATCCGGACCCAGGACTGAGCGCCATTGGTGGACTTGTAGATACCGCTCAAAGTGGCCGCGTAGACCGTGTCGGGGGCGCGGGCATCCACCAGGATCACCGTGACCCCCAGCGCCCGGGAGGATTTCAGCACCTCCGGGGGGACAAGACCATTGTTGACCTTGTCCCACCGGGTCGCACGATCGACCGATTTATACACGCCCCCGCTCGTGCCGGCATACAGGATGTGGGATCGCGTCGGGTCCTGCGCGAGCGTGACGACCATCAAGACCTCCTTCATTCCCTCCATCCGCTTCTGCCAGGTTTCGCCGCCGTTCTGCGTTTCGAAGATCCCCATCGTGGTCGCCACAAACAGCCGGCTGCTATCCACTGGATTGAAGACGAACTGAGTCACCACCGACGTGATCGTGATATCCTCCAGCCCCGCCCGTTGAGACACCCACCGATGCCCACCGTCGTAGCTCTTGAAGACAGCGTCCCCTTTCGTGCCGGCGTAGACGGTGGCCGGATAGGACGGATCGATGGCCATCGAAATCACGCGCGAGTGGCTCATCCCCTTCGAGAGGTTCTCCCAGGTGCGCCCTCCATCCCGTGTCTTATAGATGTAATCGTTCGTGGCGACGTACAGAATGTCGGGCTTGGCGGGATGGAGCGCAATCACCACGATCGCGTCGCTGCGCCCGCACCCAGATCCTAGGAGAAGAAGGTAGAGGAGGGCAGTCAGACGAAAGAACGACCAGGCTGCCGCGGCCTCAAAATGAGCAGGCAGCTTGGCTTCTAAGACCCGGTCCTTCGCTTCACGCGTCACGCGTCACGCTTCACGAGGCGTGCTAGCGGTAGTTGACGAACTGCAGATCGATTCCAAAATCCTTCTGCCTGAGGAACGTGATCACGGCTTGCAGCTCATCCTTGCTCTTGCTCTGGACTCGGAGTTGGTCACCCTGGATCTGCGCCTGCGCTTTGAGCTTGGCGTCCCGAATCTCCTTGACGATCGCCTTGGCCTTGTCGTCAGGGATCCCGCTCTGGACCGTGATGACCTGTCGGACGGTTCCCCCCAGTGCCTCTTCGACCTTCCCGTACGTGAGCGCCTTCAATGACACACCGCGTTTGACGCACTTGGCTTTCAGGATCTCCAGCACCGCTTTGAGCTTGTAGTCATCATCGGAAATAACGACCAGCTCTTTTTCCTTCTCCTTCAGAGTCAGGTCCGTCTTGGAGTCCTTGAAGTCGAAGCGTTGCCGGATTTCCTTCATCGTCTGGTCCAGGGCATTCTTCAACTCCTGCATGTCCACCCGCGAGACCACATCGAACGAACTCAGGTCAGCCATCGCCGTGCTCCCCTTAACCTATTTGATGCGAAAGGTCTTGGTCACCAAGGATCCTTCCCGCCGGATGTCCACGCGCACGTCTGACTGTGTCGGGTTCCTGGCGACGACCTCCTGATACGCCCACCAGGCATTCAGCGGGCTGGTCACCGGGTTGTTATTGATGCGGAGGACCGTATCCCCCACCTGGATCCCGAAGAATTGAGCTGCCCGGCTATTCGTGACGATGAACCCGCTTTCATTGAGCATCCCATCGGCGACCGCGGACGACACGTTAAACCCGACGCCGGACTGCGCGGAGACTGTGGGCGAAATCATCAGCTTCAGGTCCGACAGGACCTGGCCCAGATTCTCAAGGGCGGGACGCAGCGCGGCTCCGTCCATCTCATAGGTATTGGCGTCGATCTCCTTTGCGTGGAGCAGGGCGGACAGCGTCGGGCTCGGAGTCATCGCGATCCCGGGAAGGGGACGGGAACCCTCAGGGGTTGAGGTCGCTTGATTGGGGCCGCCGGCCTGACGAAGGACTTCCTTCTCCAGGACCGCCACGGGACCGTCCAGGGCGACGAGCACCGGCTCCAGTTGAGTCACGCGCTCGACGGTTCGGTACCGATACCGCAACTGCTTCAGCATCACGGTTCCGGCCAACGTGAGGCCTCGGAGGCCTTCGAAAGAGGTACCGGATTGCCAGATGAGGGTTCGGCCCGTGCGCTTCTCGCGCATGGTCACCGTCCGGACCTCAACTTGCAGTACGGTGAACGATCGCATGAGATCCCGCGGATCGAACAGGACGTCGTTGCGGGTGTGCAGCGTCCGCATCTGACCCGGCTCATGCAGGATGATGGCGTATCGGGTCGGCGCCGAAAGAGTCATCTCCGCAGCGACATCCTTTGAGGCCGGGGCAGGATCCTGACCTCGAATAGGCTGGCCGGCGCCATACACGTCGAGGGCGGTCGATGTCAGAGTTAGACCCGCGAGGAGGAGCGCGCAGCCCACGCGATCCCATCGGTGTCGTGAACTGGACGGTGATCTCATGTGTGTGTCCTTTCTCTTAAGCCGTAATCCCGCCGCCGGGCCCTCAGGACAAAGAACAGAGTGACCGAACCCGCCAATAGACCGCCTCCGAAGCACACCAGCGCGACAAACGGTGAGGTATTGGCGAGAGAGGCCGCCGAAACCACCGGTCGCAAGGCGAACCGCGTAGCGGCTCGCAGTGGCTCACGGCCTGCAATCGCGCGGGCCACCGGCGGACTGAGCCGATAGTACGCCGCCACGAAGACCCGCCCCGGACCATTCGTGATGAGGTATCGGTCACGGAACTCCCGGAGCACCCGCACTTCCTTTGCCAACGGCGACCCGTAGGCAGCCGTGGCGATGAAGCAGACGCCACCGCTGCCACCGCTGCTCCCTCCGCCCCCGCCGCTGGATGACATCGGAGCGATCTTGGAAACAAAGGCATCTATCGCGCTATTCTGGGACGACTGGACGACCGCCGGCGTGGTCGGAAAATTGGTGGAGCCCGTGCTGCCCGTCACGTAGGCATTGGCCGAGGTGTCGAGGGCGAGGCTGTTGCCCACGTCGGTGCCGTTGCCTCCCAGGAAAGTGGAGTAGACGAGTGGTGCCGTGCCGGTCGGATTCACCTTCGTGACAAAAATATCGCCAAGGCCAAGGCCCCCTGAAGGAGTTGGAAGGGCATCGGTGGTCGTTGGAAAGTCAGTCGACGTGGTGTTGCCCGTCACATACGCATTTGACGAAGTATCGATCGCGAGGGCGTTGCCGACATCAGTACCATTGCCTCCTAGGTAAGTAGAGTAGACCAGCGGTGCCGTGCCGGTGGGGTTCACTTTCGTGACAAAAACGTCCCCTAACGGAGTGGAGCTGATCTGAAAGACCCCCGGGGTTGTGGGAAAGTTGGTCGACCCGGTCGAGCCCGTTACAAAGGCATTCCCGGTGGCGTCCACCACGATCGCGTTGCCGACGTCCGCACCGTCACCCCCCAGATAGGTGGAATAGGCCAGCGCCGTGCCACTGGCATTCAGCTTCGTCACGAAGGCGTCTTGCGGCCCTTCCAGCGCGCAGTCAAAAGCCGTGCACGGGGCCGTGGGAAAGGTCGGA
>JAHRHE010000087.1 GCA_020027965.1 Nitrospirota bacterium
ACCTCTACTACTGCATTTTCTTAGGGCAGGTGCCCTAGCAACCTCAGACTGCGCGCGTCATCACCCATTGCAACAAGAGGAGCAATGGGTACCCGGCACACTCCACCCCTGGCGTTCTCCGGCGGCGAGCGGCCGGGTGGCCTCAGACTGCGCGCGTCGAGCGAGCACTCTATCCTCCAGGGCCGCTACGAACAATCCTGAGTGCGCGCTCCGCGAGCACGGCAGGGCACCCGGCCACAGCGCCGCCTCCTTCTTGTGTGCGCGATGCGCGAGCCTAGACCCGTTGCATTCCCAGAGCAACGGGTGCCCCGCTGCTAGGCTACCTCACGCCCGTTTCCGTGTGCGCTCCGCGAGGCTGTGTGTGCGCTCTGCGAGCAGGGGCCCACTCCAACCACCCCACCGCCTCCTTCTTGTGTGCGCGACCTGCAAGCCCAGACCCGTTGCCTGGCCACCACCCGTCCTCCTCTTCCTTCAGACGGTGGTCTTGATGCTGTGCCCGTCTGAGGCGAGGACCTTCTCGGCCACCCTGGCCAGCACGGCGTCGGTGCTGTGGTCCTTGGCGAAGATCCGGAACTGCACGATCCGAGCGGGGAGGTAGTCGAAGAACTCCTTCAGCGCTTCCTTCGAGACCGTGTGGGTGGCCGGATCGTACACATAGATCTGGAACTCGCCCATGTTCAGCAAGTTGATGGGCCGCGGGTCCTGGTTGGCCATGTCCACCCGGAATTCTAATCGTTTGAGGGACGCCGGCAGGGCCTGCCTGATGCGATCCTCGATCGTTCGCCGGTCCATAAAGGTGCGCCCACGTTCGTCCCCCCGTGTCGGCAAGAAGGTGTTGAAGGCCATCTTCCATTTGACGTCCCGGCCCAGGATGCGAGCCCACTCCAGTCCGAGGGCACGCTTCTTCCTGCTCCGTTCCCTGGGCCAGTAACGGACCGTTTCCATCAATGACCAATCGGTCAGGTGCAGATAGGCGTCCATGCGATCGAGCGGGTTATGGGGGAACACGTAGCCCATGGTCTCGTGAAAAATGTCCCGCAGATGGATGTCTATTGCCCGTGTCGTGCGATGGTAGTACACGTTGGAATACAGGTATAACCTGGTGTTCAGGAACATCTGCAGCGCGGGAAGACCGGTCCGGTGAATGGTCAGACCGCTGGGGGTGATCAGGGTGTAGTGAATGAGCCGCGTGAGATCGACAGGACCCACCGCGACGCCGCACATGTAGGAATCCCGCAGCACGTAGTCCAAGTTGTCGGCGGTGTAGATTCCTCCGATCACCGGCTGCAGAAACGCAAGCCACTTGGGATAGGCCGTGCTGTCCTTGTCCGGGTCTTTCAGGATCAGGAATGCGATGTGAGCGGGATCAAGCTGCTCCCCGGGGTCGAAGGGTCCGTGGGGGCTCCGGCGGATTTTTCGGATGATCGGGCCAAGGTGCTCCCGGATGATGACCTGGCCGATGCGCTCGTGGGTGAGGCCGAAGGTCTCCAGGAAGTTCTCGTCAAAGAAGTGACAGAAGGGACCATGGCCGATGTCGTGCACCAGGGCGGTCACGCGGAGCAACTCTTCGATATAGTTGAACGAAGGGAGGTCGGGTACCACCTTGGCGAGCGACGGGTACAGGTGTCGTGCAAATCGCCCGGCCACGTGCATCACGCCCAGGGAATGTTGGAACCGGCTGTGCTCCGCCGAGGGATACACCCACCGCGCGCTTTGCAGTTGGTAAATGTAGCGTAGCCGCTGGACCCAGGGGGAGTCGATCAGATCTTTTTCGGTTTGTTCGGTCGCGTCTGGCTTCGTGTAGGGGACGGTGAAAGTGATGTACTCATGAATTGGGTCGGCGATGAGTGCCGATCCGTCGTAGGGGGCTGCCAACACAGGAAGCTCGGGTCTCATGTGTTCCAGATCGCAGGCGGGCTCCAGGCTCCATCTTAGCGCAGGCTGGTTCCGGGTGGCAACCGCCCCTCGCCGACTTGCTGCCGCGCGGCGCGGGTACGGTATTGCAAGATGAACCAGTAGACCGCCGGGTAGCTGACGAGCGCGCTGAAAAAGCTCAGGACGATCCCCCCGACGAGAAAGGGGAGCGCATAGGGGAGGATTTGCCGATAGAGCGATTCCAGACCAAGGTCATGCCAGGTCAATGAAGCCACCTGCGGGGTCCCCAGCAGCCAGAACCCAGTCCAGAAGGTCGCGCCCAGGATAGGCACAACGGTCCAGGGATTATTGATCAGGGAGCCTGTCATCACCGCAATAAAGTTCAGCCGAAAGGCCCAGGTACAGAAGATCACGCTCAGCGTGTGCATCCCGTAGGTGGGGGAGAATGCGATGAAAGCGCCCAAGGCGAAGGCCAGCGCAGTCCGGTGTGGTGACTCGCGCAGGTGAAGCACCTGACCCAGGTACGCACGAACTTGGGCTAACGAGACCATGCTGCCTCGCGCTGGGTCGTCTGGCCAGCCTGAAAGTGGCGGTAGCTCAGGATTTCCAGCCTTCGCGACACCCCGTCTATCCCCTTCAGACGAAGCCCGATCCGTTTCGGCCGGATGGTCCCGATTCGGGAAAACCGGTATCCTGCTTCTCGGGCCCGCCGCTCAAGTGTCGCTCGCTTGTGCGGAGGCACCGTGAACAGCAGCTCATAATCCTCTCCGCCCCTCAATGCGATCCCAACCGGGTCCAGCCCGGCTGCGGCCGCGTAGGCCCGGCAGGCTGGGGAGAGGGGCAAGGCGGACGCCTCGATTTCGGCTCCCACGCCGCTTTGCTCACACACGTGCGCCAGGTCACCTGAGAGCCCGTCCGATACATCGATGGCCGCCGTGGCCAGGCGCTGTGTCGACAGGAGCCGTCCCTCCCCGATGCGCGGCGTGGGGCGCAAGTGCCGGAGCATGAGAGCACGCCGGTAGCGATCGCCGTGGAGAAGGAAACGCTTTCGCCCGGCGCTCCCTGCGGAGCGCGGCGTCCGGCCGGTCGCGAAAAGCGTGAGCCCGGCCAAGGAATCGCCCAGCGTCCCGGTCACGTACACCAAGTCGCCGACCCGAGCCCCGTTCCGTGTGAGCGCGCGTCGGGGCTCCACGCTTCCGGTCATGGTCAGGCTGATGAACACGCTGCGCAGAGATGCTGAGGTATCGCCTCCCACGAGTTGTACGCCGTGTGAACGACAGGCCCCCATTAACCCCTGGTAAAACTGTTCGACCTCAGCCGGCCTGCGGGAGGCCGGAAGGGCGACGGCCACCAGGACGTAGTGGGGGATTCCGCCCATCGCTGCGATGTCGCTGAGATTGGCGACGGCGGCTTTATAGCCTACATCCTCGAGCGTGGCGGTCCCGAGGTTGAAGTGGATGCCTTCCGCAAGCAGATCCGTAGTCAGGATGAGATGACGTCCCGGAGAGGGTCTGATGATCGCCGCGTCATCCCCGATACCGCACACGACGGCAGGCCCCGTGCGTCCAAAGCGGCGGTGAAGGTCACGGATGAGCCGGAACTCGTCAAGCCGCGATGCGACGAGCGGTGAGGATCGAGGTACCATGTCAACGCGTGACGGGGCTCCGGGGTAAAACCGTGGCAGTCGGTGCGAGAGGCCGGGGACGCGGCGACCGCACGGCGCGGCCATCGTGGCCTGGCTGAGGCGGCCGGGCGCGCCGCCGTCGCGCCGCCCGATGTCGGCGGGCGGGCGCCTTTGAGCGACGGCGCGCGGCGGAAAAACGTCGCAGGCTGGCCCTGATGACTTCGTCCATCGTGTCGGCGAAGACAAATTGCAGGCCGCGCAGGAGATGTTTGGGAATCTCTTCGAGGTCCTTCTTGTTCCGCTTTGGCAGAATCACGCTCGAGAGTTTGGCCCGTTTGGCCGCCAAGATTTTCTCTTTGAGCCCGCCGATGGCAAGCACCCGCCCGCGAAGCGTGATCTCCCCGGTCATCGCCACATCGCGGCGGACCGGAATGTTCGACAAACTCGAGGCGAGGGCGGTCGCCATGGTGATGCCGGCCGAGGGCCCGTCTTTGGGAATGGCGCCCGCCGGCACATGAATATGAAGATCGATCTTGGAGAAGATGTCCGGGCTGATACCGAGCAGCTTTTCCCGCGAGCGCACGTAACTGAGCGCGGCCTGAGCCGATTCTTTCATGACATCACCCAGGTGTCCGGTCAGCGTGAGCTGGCCCTTCCCCTTCATGACAGTGACTTCGACGTAGAGGACATCTCCCCCGGTCTCCGTCCAGGCCAGTCCGGTGGCCATCCCGACCTCATCCTTTTCCTGCTCAGCTTCTGGCAGGAACTTGGGCACGCCGAGCGACTTGTGCAGGTTCGCCGGCATGATGGTGTGACACCCTCCCTTGCCTTCGGCGACTTTCTTGGCCACCTTGCGCATGACGTTGGCGATTTCACGTTCGAGATTCCTGACACCTGCTTCCCGGGTGTAGTGCGACACGATCTGGCGCAGGGCCGCCTCGGTGATGCGGATGTGCTCCTCCGTAATGCCGTGCTCTTTGAGTTGCCGGGGGATGAGGTAGCGCTGGGCAATCCCGACTTTTTCCTCCTCCGTATACCCCGGAATTTCGATGACCTCCATGCGATCTCGTAAGGCTGAAAGGATGGGGTCGATGAGATTGGCGGTGGTGATGAACATCACCTCACTGAGGTCAAAGGGCACGCCGAGATAGTGGTCGCTGAAGGAGTTGTTCTGCTCGGGGTCGAGCACTTCCAACAGGGCGGCCGATGGGTCCCCCCGGAAGTCCATCCCGACCTTGTCCACTTCATCCATCATGAAAACCGGATTGTTCGTGCCGGCCTGTTTAATGCCCTGAATGATGCGTCCGGGCAGGGCGCCGACATAGGTGCGGCGATGACCTCGGATCTCGGCTTCATCACGCACGCCGCCGAGGCTGATCCGCACGAACTCACGCCCCAGCGCCCGTGCGATGGATTTTCCCAGCGACGTTTTCCCGACGCCGGGCGGGCCCACGAAGCACAGGATCGGTCCTTTCATCTTGTCTTTGAGCTTGCGCACGGCGAGGTATTCAAGGATCCGCTCCTTGACCTTCTCGAGATCGTAGTGGTCTTCATCCAAGACCTTCGCGGCAGCCTTGATGTCCAGGTTGTCTTTCGATTTCTTGCTCCACGGCAGCTCCACCATCCATTCCAGGTAGGTGCGCACCGTGGCCGCCTCGGCCGTGTCCGGATGCATCTTCTCCAACCGCTTAAGCTGCTTCTCGGTCTCCTTGAGCACCTTCTCCGGTATCTTGGCCTCCTTGATGCGCTTGCGGAACTCCGCGATTTCCTCGCCCCGTTCGTCCAGCTCGCCGAGCTCTTTCTGGATGGCTTTGAGCTGCTCGCGGAGGAAATACTCGCGCTGGGTCTTGTCCATCTCTCCTTTCGCTTGAGCCTGGATCTTCTGCTGCATGGAGAGGACTTCAACCTCTTTGGCCAGGATCTCGCTGACTCGCTTGAGTCTCGCGACCGGGTCTTCCACCTCCAGAACGTCCTGCGTGACCTCGACTTTGAGACCCAGGTTGGAGACTACCATGTCCGCCAGGCGGCCAGGATCCTCCAGGTTCTCGATCACGACCATCACGTCCGGCATCAGAATCTTGCCCAGGCTGACGATCCGCTCAAGCTGTTCCTTGACCGTTCGCATAACGGCCTCCGCCTCCAGTGACGGAGCGGACGACTTGGCCTCGGTCAGCTTGGCGATCCGCACCGAGTAGTAGGGCTCGGTCTGGATGTATTCCAGGACCTTGCCCTTCGAGAGCCCTTGCACGAGGATCTTGATGCGCTCGTCGGGCAGCTTGAGCATCCGCATGATGATCCCGACCGTCCCGACGGCATGAATGTCGTCCGGCTTAGGGTTCTCGACGTCAAGCGCTCTCTGGGTCGCTAGAAAGATCATCCG
Organism: Nitrospirota bacterium; assembly: GCA_020027965.1. Classification (GTDB taxonomy): domain Bacteria; phylum Nitrospirota; class Nitrospiria; order Nitrospirales; family Nitrospiraceae; genus JAHRHE01. The sequence continues at coordinate 5,880 of JAHRHE010000087.1, forward strand.
GTTGCCGGCCAGCGCCGCTTCAATCGCCTTGATGGACATGTCCCGGCCCACAAAGAGGGGCAGGACCATGTAAGGGAAGACGACGATATCCCTCACCGGGAGCAGCGGAAGCTGCTCGGGGATTTCGAGTTGCTGGACGTCCTGTTCAGTAGTTTCTGCAGGCATGTGATGAGATTCCTTTAGGCTGCCTTGGCGCTGCCTCTATCCACCCACCTATCGTCCCCGAAGCCCCCTGTCCTGCCGATTGCCGCTGCGGCTCCGTGATGCAATTGAACCCGAAGGCCGGAGCCTCGGGAGAGACCTGGCGCAAGAAGTCAGGGGAGGCCTTCAGGCGCAGAGAAGACCAGCGCGCCCGCGGAGCTGCTTCAGGTACCGGCTGAACTGTGGACCGAGCGTTGGATTCTTCAGCGCAAACTCAACGGTGGCTTTCAGGAAGCCCAGCTTATCACCAGCGTCATGACGCTGCCCCTGTATCTCCTGCGCGTAGATCGGTGCACGCTCCCCCAACAGGCGCAAGGCGTCGGTGAGTTGGATCTCCCGGTTTTTCCCGGGCGGGGTGCGCTCCAGCATCTCGAAGATCTCAGGCGACAACACGTATCGGCCGATGACGGCGAACCTGGACGGTGCGTTGCCGGGAGTCGGCTTCTCGACTAGATCCAGGACCCTGTGGAGTCCGCCTGCCACGCGTCTGGTGGCGATGATGCCGTATCGGTTCACTTCGCTCTGTGGAACTTTCTGGATCCCCAGCACTGCGCCGTTGCCTTCGTCATACACCTGGGTGAGCTGGGCCAGAGCTGGTACACGCCCGTCGATGATCTCATCGCCCAGGATCACGGCGAAGGGCTCGGACCCGATCAGGTGACGGGCGCACAGCACCGCATGCCCCAGCCCCAGCGCCTCGGATTGCCGAACGTAGCAAAACTTCGCCAGTTCGGAAATGTGCCGGATCTCTTTCAAGAGTTGGGCTTTTCCGTTGCCCTTGAGGTTCTCCTCAAGCTCAAACGAACGGTCGAAATGATCTTCGATCGCGCGTTTGCCTCGGCCGGTGACGATGATGATGTCCTCGATCCCCGAGGCGACGGCTTCCTCCACTGCGTACTGAATCAGGGGTTTGTCCACCAAGGGCAGCATTTCCTTTGGTGAGGCCTTGGTGGCGGGGAGGAAACGGGTGCCGAGGCCGGCGGCTGGGATAATGGCTTTCCGGATCTTCTGAGGAGGCGGCATGGTTTGAATGCCAAATACTATGTGATGGGTGGCTCAAAGTCAAGAAAGCCACCCGTTCCGTCTTCGGCCGGACCCAGGGCGACCTCGAAGACCGAGCATGGAGAAAGGCTCTTTACATTCGAGGAGATGCCACTTATAATTCACAAGTTTTTCGAGACCTTATCTGTCGGTCTCGCGCGACAGGCACAGCGCGGTGGGGTCGCGTGAGGTCGCGATCGGCTCCGGGCTGTGCATCGTCGGCCCCTGGTGTGCCTGACGCCATGATTGCAGGCCCTCAAGATCCCAGTCGCAGCCGACTCGTTCCTCTCAGGGGCTTGCCGGGAGGGCGTGAAAGCATCGCCCGGTTCCTGGGTTGTAGCCGCCGTGAGACCTGGGTAGTCTCCTCGGTCTCAGAAGGGCTCCGACGGCCGCCGAGGATTCCGTCTCCTGGACGCTTGGGTCACCGGCCTGGCTTCCGGCTGCGTCTCCGTTGTTCCGTGGCACCGGGACTCCCCAACAGGCGCCGAACCGCGGGGCCGGCTTCTCCAAGCATTGGTCAGTGGGTCCAGGCGGAAAGGCTCGGGTGACCAGTCGGGTGGGAGCGCGGCCGGCTGTTTTCCTCCTCGTGGCGGCAGTCGCGCTGCTTATGTCCGTACCGGACGCCCTCTTCGCGCAAGGCGGTGTGCAGAAGGTCAAGTCCATTGAGGTCCGGGGCAACAAGCGAATCGAGAAGCCGGCGATCATCGGCCGGTTGACCCTTAAGGTCGGCGAGCCGCTGACTGCAGAGGCCATCCGGGCCCAGATCAAGTTGATCTATGAGATGGGGTTTTTCGAGGACGTGCAGATCGAGACCGACCCGGTCAGCGGCGGGGTCGCGGTCGTGTTCGTGGTTCGAGAGAAACCGTTCATTACCGAGATCGTGTTCGACGGCAATGAGAACCTCAGCGACGATAAATTGAAGGAAAAGGTCACCATCCGCAGCCAGTCCTTCCTGGATCAGCAGCAGGCCAAAGAGAGCGCGGAGCGGATCCGGCTGGCTTACCAGGAAGACGGCTACTACAATGCGCAGGTGATTCCGATCATCCAGGCATTGGAGGAGGACCGGAAACGCTTGACGTTTTTCATCAAGGAAGGCGACCGGGCCAAGATCAAGACGGTCGTGTTCGACGGGATGAAATCCGTGACGAAGCAGGAGATGTTCAAGGTGCTCGCGACCCGCGAGTGGATCCCGCTCTACGGCATCTTGCGCGGGAAGATCCCTTCGCTGTTTTCCGATGCCGGCATCCTCAAGCGCGAGGAGTTGGGGAACGACATGGAGCGCATCCGTGAAGTGTACCTGAACAGAGGCTATCTGAATATCCAGATCGGGCAGCCGATCGTAGAACTCAGCGAGGACAAGAAATGGTTCACCGTGACCTTTCCGATCATGGAGGGTGAGCCTTACACGGTCGCCGAGGTTGGCTATCGGGGCAACACGGTCTTCGAGCAAGCGGAGCTTCGAGAGGGTTCAAGGATCACCGTCGGGGAGATCTTTCAGCGTGCGAAGATTCGGGATGAGATGACGAGACTGAACGAGTTGTACGGGTCGAAGGGCTACGCGTTTGCGGACGTGAGTCCTTCGGTGACGCCCGATGCCCAGACGAAGACCGCGAAGATCATCTTCCATATCAAGGAGGGGGACCTGATCCGGATCAGACAGATCCGCATCACCGGCAACGACAAGACCCGGGACAACGTCATCCGCCGAGAGCTTCGGGTCAATGAACAGGAAGTGACGGACACCGTGTCCATGAAGCGAAGCTACCAGCGCCTTACCAACCTGAATTTCTTCGAGACGGTCGAGATGCTACCCAAGCAAGTGGAGTCGGACAAGATCGATCTCGAGGTCAAGGTCAAGGAAAAGCCCACCGGCCAGTTCAGCATCGGCGGCGGGTTCAGCACGTTGGACCAGTTCGTCGCGATCGCGGACATCACAGAAGGCAATCTGGGCGGGCGCGGGTATCTGGGCCGGATCCGCGGCCAGTTGGGACAGCGCCGCACACTCGGGCTGATTACCTTCCGCAATCCGTACCTGGAGGATTCGCTGACGTCGCTGCAGGTGGACGTGTTCAGCTCCACCACGAACTATGTCACCTACGAGGAGGACAAGTCCGGCGCGAGCGCGAGCCTCGGTCGCTGGTTCTCCGAATACACGTCCGGCAACCTTTCTCTGTTCGGCGAGCAGTTTAAATTCAAGAACCCGGAGGCCAACGCGCCGCAATTTATTCTCGATCAGATCGGCACCCAGTCCACGACCGGGTTCCGGTCCTCGCTCTCCCGGGATAGCCGCGACTACTACCTGGATCCCAGGACCGGCTGGCGCACCGTATTCAATCTTGACTACGGCACGCCGATCCTTGGGGGAACGAATAATTTTTACAAGGTGAGCATCGATGTGCTCAAATATACGCCGCTGCCGTTCGATACGCGGATTTCGCTCCGCGGTCGTTTCGGCATCGCGGAGGGCCTGGGGGGCAAGTCGGTCCCGCTCACGGAGCTCTACATGGTCGGGGGCATCAACACGATGCGTGGATTCAAGTTCGGCCGTGCAGGTCCGGTGACGTCGAGCGGCTCGCTGGAGGGCGCCGAGCGGCAGCTCATTTTTAACGCCGATTTCGTTTTCCCAATCTCGACGGAGGCGAAACTGAACGGGGTGCTGTTTTTCGATTACGGCGAGGGCTACAACGTGGGAGCGAAGCTCGATCTCCGCAAGGCAACCGGGTTGGAAGCCCGCTGGCTCTCTCCGTTTGGCCCCCTGCGCGCAGCCTACGGCCTCAATCTGGATCCGAGGACGGGTGAGTCGAAAACGGTCTTCGAGTTTTCGGTTGGATCGATATTCTAAAAGGGGCGCTCAGCTCGGAGGTGAAGACGGATGGCGGATTCCGGGGGAAGGATGGGCGGAACCATGAGGACGGTCAGGCAACACCAGAGTTCTCCCGAGAGGGAGATGCGCGGGAATTGGGTGTGGTTCATGATGCTGAGCCTTTTGCTCGTGCCGGTTGGATGTAACTCTGCTCCGGCTCTGTCGTCCGGCGTCCGTGTCGGCGTCGTGGACCCGCAACGGGTCCTCAGCGAGACTGAGGCCGGAAAGAAAGTGATGGAGTCCATCAGTACGTTTATGAAGAATCGCCAGGCCCTGATCGAATTGGAGGAAAAAGAGCTCAAGCAGATGGAAGAGGACTTCGTCAAGCAGTCCAGTGTGCTCAGCGCCAATGCCAAGAAGGAACGCGAAGGGCAGTTACGTCGCCGCATGATGGAGTTTCAGCAGAAGGTCGGTGAGCTGAACCGGGAGGTCCAGGAGAAGCAGAAGGAGGTTTCCGATGGGTTCAGGGAGAAGATGGAGAAAGTGGCGGCGAGGGTGGCGCAGCAGTTGGGGCTCCAGGTCGTGATTGATCGGAGCCGAGGCGGGCCGACCCTCTACAACGACCCGGCATTGGATGTGACCGCGAAGGTGATCGAGGAATTCAACAAGACGGGGCCGTAGCGGCAGACTACAGAACGACAGATGAGGTATGATAAGCAAGATCAGCAGGAGGTCGGCAGTAGGGTTCGGGGGGAGCTCCTCGCCGGTCTATTGGTCGCCGTGGTGGCCTTGAGTCTGGCCACCGGGGTGCGAGCGGCCGACACGTTCACGGTCGCGATCATCGATTCACAGGCCGTGCTGGAGCGATCCAAGAGCGGCAAACGTGCGCTGGAATCCTTGAGGGAATTCTCCGCGAGCCGGCAGCGGATTATTCGGGAAGATGATCAGGAGCTCAAACGCCTCGAAAGGGAGCTGCAGGACGGGACGAGCGGACAGAACGAGGCGGCCAGAAGGGAAAAGCAGGAACGCTTCCGCGACAAACTGGAGCATTACCAGCGTCGAATCCAGGAGTTCAACCGCGACATTCACAAAAAGCAGCGGGAGCTGGCGCAGGACTACCAGAAGAAAATCGAGCGTGTCGCCACCACGGTGGCGGCGAAAGCAGGCTATGCCGCGGTGCTCAACAAAGGAACCGGAAGCTCGGTTCGGATCGTCCTCTACCACAATGACGCCGTTGATCTGACGGATGAAGTGCTGAAGGAATTTGATCGGCTCCACAAGTAGCGTGGGTACCGAAAGGCAGAGAGGAGGTCGGAGCGATGTCTGTGATGGAGATCGACGAAATCCGAGCCACGCTACCCCACCGGTATCCATTCCTGCTTGTCGACCGCATTCGGGAACTCGACGCGGGCCGGCGCATCGTCGGAGTCAAGAACGTCACCATGAACGAACCGTTCTTCCAGGGCCACTTTCCGGACCGGCCGGTCATGCCGGGGGTGCTGATTCTCGAAGCGATGGCGCAGGTCGGTGGCGTGCTAGCCATCAAATCTCTGCCACCTACCGGGCGACCGGTCGTGTATCTGACGGGGGTCGATAAAGCCAAATTTCGAAAACCAGTCGTGCCGGGGGACCAACTGCGCGTTGAGGTTGAGGTACTCCGGCAACGGCATCCCTTCTGGAAGATGCAGGGCCATGCCTACGTGGAGTCCGACTTGGTGTGCGAGGCCGAAATGACGGCGATGGTGACGGAAGAGAAGGGCGAGGGCAGCGAGCGGCGGACAGCGGATAGCGAATAGCCCAGGGTGTTCGGCTAGCAGTGGCAACTCGTACTCGCTCTTGGCGACTTGCTAGCCAGCTTGGAGGTTCAAGCGTGCACATTCATCCGACGGCGGTAGTGCATCCGAAGGCGGAATTAGGGCCTGATGTAGAGATCGGGCCATACTCTGTCGTGGGCGAACACGTGAGGATCGGACGGGGCACCCGTTTGGTGTCCCATGTCTGCGTGGACGGCTGGACTGAAATCGGTGAGCGCTGCCAGATCTATCCTTATGCCTCCATCGGGGCTCCGCCTCAGCACCTCCAGTATAAGGGCGAGCCCACCCGCGTGGTGATCGGTCACGACAACATCCTACGCGAATATGTGACCGTCAACCGCGGGACGGCGCTCGGCGAAGGCACAACCAGGATAGGCCATCACACGTTCCTGATGGCCTATGTGCACGTGGCCCACGACTGTCAAATCGGCGATCAGGTGATCATGGCGAATGCGGCCACCTTGGCCGGCCATATCACGATCGGCAACCACGCGATCATCGGTGGGTTGGTCGGCATCCATCAGTATGTTCGGGTGGGCGCGTACGCCATGATCGGTGGCTGTTCCGCGCTGGGGCAGGACGTGCCGACCTTCCTGCGCGCCGCGGGAGGGTACCGCGCACGGCTCTACGGGATCAACTACATCGGCCTGAAGCGCCACGGATTCTCCAAAGAACGACTCGGGGTGCTGAAGCATGCGTACGAGCAGTTGTTCCGGGGAGGGCATCGGATGGCCGAAGCGGTCAAACTGGCCAAAGACGAGTTCAAGGAGAGTGCCGATGTCCAGGAGCTGCTCACCTTCATCGAAGGTACCAAGCGCGGGATCTGCCGGTCTGCCGCCTTGGACTTGGACCTGGAGCATGAGGAATAGACGGCGTGCCTGAGGCGGATCATCAGAGCCCCATTCCGATGCTCAACGGTGGGCCCATCGGGCTGATTGCGGGGAGCGGGCGATTTCCGATTATCTTTGCGGAGAACGCGAGGCGTCTGGGCTACACCGTCTCGGCCGTGGCGCATATCGGTGAAACGGCGCCTGAACTGGAACAGCACGTCGAGCACATTCACTGGATCAGGATCGGGCAATTCAACAAGCTGATCAAGGCGCTGAAGGGAGACGGGGTACGCCAGGCCGTGATGCTCGGCGGGATCAAGAAGACGCACGTTTTCACGACCGTGCGGCCGGATTTGAGAGCCCTGGCGTTGGCGAGTCGCCTGCGCCGATGGAAGGACGACGACATCTTGCGCGGAATTGCGGCTGAGCTCGAGCGTGAAGGGATTCACATCCGTGAATCCACCTTCGGGCTACGCGGGATCCTGGTTGAGGACGGCCTGCTCACGAAACGCGGGCCGACCAAAAAGGAATGGGAGGATGTCCGGTACGGGTGGGAAGTGGCGCGAGAGATCGGCCGGCTGGATATCGGTCAGTGCGTAATCATCAAGGATCGGGTCGTCGTGGCCGTCGAAGCGGTGGAAGGGACGGACGAGGCGATTCGCAGGGGGGGGACGCTGGCGGGAAGCGGTGCGGTGGTCGTGAAGCGGAGCAAACCGCAGCAGGACCTCCGGTTTGATCTGCCGGCCGTGGGTCCGGCCACGATCGAGACCATGGCGTCGGTCAAGGCCTCGGTCCTGGCCGTGGAAGCCGGTCGCAGCATCCTCCTGGACCGGGAGGATGATTCGTGGAACGAAAAGAGGCGGAACGCGGTGTTCTTCATTCTCGTCCCACGTGTGACAGTTCACGGTTAACGGATAACGAAGTCGATGCGACGCTTGCGCGTGGGTGTCATCGGGGTCGGGCATCTGGGGCAGCACCATGCTCGCCTTTACGCCGCTTTTCCGAGCACGGAGCTGGTCGGCGTTGCGGATATCGATCCGGCCCGGGCGCGCCTGATCGCGGAACGATATGGGGTGTCCGCTGATACGGATTCCGACAAGCTGTGGCCACGGGTCGAAGCGGTCAGCGTCGCGGTGCCCACCTCCGTTCATCACGCAATCGTAAAGGCCGGCTTGGAGGCCGGTGTCCACGTGCTGGTCGAAAAGCCGATCGCGGTCAGGCCTGCGCAGGCCAGAGAACTGGTGGAGCTGGCCCGAAGCCGCCGGTTGGTCCTGCAAGTCGGGCACGTGGAGCGCTTCAATCCGGTGATCAGCGCGGTGCGCCGGCACATCGGCAGGCCAGGTTTTATCGAGTGCCATCGTCTGAGCCCGTTCGGCGAGCGTGGGACCGACGTGGATGTGGTGCTCGATCTGATGATCCACGACCTTGATATGGTCCTGTCCTTTAAGCCGGGGCCGGTCGAGGAAGTTCGCGCCGCCGGCGTGCCCGTGTTGTCCTCGACCATCGATATCGCCAACGCTCGCATTGCCTTCGAGAGCGGATGCGTCGCGAACCTGACCGCGAGCCGGGTCTCCACCACCCGCATGCGGAGGCTGCGGGTGTTTCAGCGGGACGCCTATGTTTCTGTGGATTATCAGACTCGTCAGGGAGTCATCTGCCGGCGGGTCGCCGGTACCGGTCAACGCCCCACGATCGAAGTGGAGCAGGTCCACGGTGGAGATGACGAACCGCTCAAGCTGCAGCTCGAAGCCTTCGTCCATGCCGTGAGGACCGGCACTGCTCCGCCCGTGTCCGGGGAAGATGGGACTGCGGCGCTGGAGTTGGCCCATCAGGTCCTGGAGGCGATCTCCGCCTTTGTGCAACGACACACGGGATAGGTCAAGGCTAAGGTTAAGGCTGAGGCTAAGGTTTAGTGAGTCTTAACCTCAACCTTAACCTGAACCTTAACCTTGCATGGAGCACATGCCCCGGATTCTGATCGTGACCGGTGAAGCCTCCGGCGACCTGCACGGCGCCAACTTGGCTGCGGCACTCCGGCTGCTGAGGCCGGATGTGCAGATGCTCGGTGTCGGCGGTTCCAAGATGAGGGCTGCCGGAGTGGAGTTGATCCCGGGAATCGAGCGGCTGGATGTGATGGGGATGGTGGGCTGGAAGCAGCTTCGTGCAGCCTGGCGTAATTATGCGATAATCAAGCGTCTGCTCCACCAGAGCCGATTTGACGCCGTCGTGTTCATCGACCACCCGGGGCTGAACCTCCATTTGGCCACCGTGGCCAAGCGCGCCGGGCAGCGAATCGTCTACTATGTCGCCCCGCAGATCTGGGCCTGGCGTCCGGGACGAATCCGGAGAATCAAGCGGGTCGTGGATCGGATGCTGGTGATTCTTCCGTTCGAGGCCGCGCTGTATCAGCAGGCAGGCGTGCCGTGCGACTTTGTGGGGCATCCTCTCCTCGACACGGTCGCGGCGTCCTACGACAGAGCCGAGCTGCGCGCGCGATTCGGGCTTGATCCGGATGCCCTCGTGATCGGCTTGTTGCCGGGCAGTCGGGCCGGCGAGGTGCGGGATCTCTTCCCGCTCATGCTCGGGGCCGCGGAACGACTGTCCAGCTTGCATGCCGGAGCGCAGTTCGTGGTCGCACAGGCGTCCTCGATCAAAGGAGGCCTCCTCGACGCACTGTCGGCTGGCTGCGGGACGAAAATCCGTGTGTTCCGAGACCAGGCCAGCGAAGTCATAGCGGCCTCGGATCTCCTGCTGGTCGCGTCAGGAACCGCCACACTGCAGGCGGCCCTAATCGGCACCCCGATGGTGATCACGTACAGAACGTCGTGGATCTCGTATTGGCTGGCGCGCCTGCTGATCCGTGTCAACTGGATCGGGCTGGTCAACATCGTGGCGGGGCGCGGGATCGTGACGGAACTTATCCAGCAGGAAGCTACAGCCGAGCGGCTGAGCGAAGCAGCCCACCGGCTGCTCCGCGACGAGGCGGCCCTCAGCGGAATGCGCGCCGCCTTCCGAGCGGTGCGGGACTCGCTCGGCTCCCCGGGCGCCTCCAGGCGCGCTGCGGAAGCGGTCCTTAAGGAGTGCCGGGCATGACGCTGTTCCTCCGAGTGCTGCGCTATCTCTTGCACTACAAGTTCCGGTTGGGCGCGGCTTTCGTCTGCTCCGCCCTGGTGGCGGGGCTGACGGCCGCCTACGCGTGGTTAGTCCAGCCGGTGCTGGATGGGATCTTCATCAACAAAGATCAGGTTCTCCTGATGGTAGTGCCGATCGCGCTTCTGGGCGTGGCGGTGCTCAAGGGGGGCTTCAGTTACGGACAAAGCTACCTGATGAGTTACGTAGGCAACCGGGTCGTCACGGACATTCGCCAGGAACTGTTCGTCCAGCTCATGCGCCTCCCGATCCGGTTCCATGATGCTAATACCTCAGGACGGCTGATGTCGCGCGTGTTCAACGACGTGAGTCTGATGGCCAGCGCCTTTGCGGGTATCCTGAAGGATCTGTTCCAACAGAGCCTGACCTTCGTCTGGATGCTGGGGGTGATGTTCTACCAGAACTGGAGGCTGGCTGCGGTGTCGATCGTCGTCGTTCCGGTAGTGCTCGTTACGACAGTCCAGATGGGGCAGCGCCTCCGCAAGTTGGCGACGAGGGGACAGGAAAAGGTGGGAGATATGGCCTCACTGGTGCAGGAAACGCTGACCGGTGTCCGCATCGTGAAAGCGTTTGGGCGAGAGGAGGCTGAGGCCCTCCGGTTCCGGGACAGCAGTAGCGCCTACCTGCGCACCACCATGAAGGCGATTCAGGTCTCCTCCCTGGCTTCCTCTCAGATGGAGGTAATCGGAGTCTTCGGTGTGGCTGGGATTATCTGGTACGGTGGTTACCTCGTGATTCATGGCTCGATGACGCCGGGGGCCTTCTTTTCGTTCCTGACGGCGATGTTTCTGGCCTACACTCCCATCCGGCGGATTGCTGGTGCCAACAATTCAGTTCAGCAGGCGCTCGCGGCTGCTGAACGGGTCTTCGGTGTGTTGGACCTGGAAGATGAGCACGACCGTGACCATGGCCGCCAGGACCTGGCTCCGCTGACGCACTCGCTGGAATTCAGGGGAGTCACCTTTCGTTATGAGGAGAGCGATCATCCGGCGCTCACCGGAATCGACCTCACGGTCAAAGCCGGCGAGATCCTGGCGCTGGTCGGGAGCAGCGGGAGCGGCAAAACCACGCTCGCTAGCCTCGTTCCCCGTTTCTACGAGCCGACCGAGGGTACGACCCTGATCGATGGGCAGGATATCCGCGAGTGCACGCTCCGGTCGCTTCGCAACCAGATCGGCATCGTGTCGCAGGACACCGTGCTCTTCGACGACACGGTGATGAACAACATCGGCTACGGTCGTGAGGGATCAACGGAAGAGGAAGTCGAGAAGGCCGCGAAGCTGGCCTATGCCCACGACTTTATCCAGCGCCTGCCGGACGGATATCGGACGCTGATCGGGGAAAACGGTTTCAAACTGTCGGGCGGCGAACGCCAGCGGCTGGCGATCGCACGGGCCATCTTGCGCGATCCTCCCATTCTGATTCTCGACGAAGCCACCTCGTCCCTGGACTCTGAGTCCGAGCGCATCGTTCAGTTGGCGCTTGCGAACCTCATGAAACACCGCACGACGTTGGTCATTGCGCATCGCCTTTCGACGGTCCAAAACGCGGATCGCATTGCGGTGCTGGACCGCGGCCGCATTGTCGAGCTCGGTACGCACGCAAGCTTGCTCGAGCGTGGCGGGCTGTACAAGCGGCTGTACGCGAACCAGTTTCAGGAAGGGGGCGTGAAGGCTGAGAGCTAAGAGCTAAGAGATTTCCATTGCTCACGGTCTTAACGCGCACGACGCATGAAACAGAACGGGGTCAGACGTAACGAGATGTTGACATGGCTGAAGATGACGTTGCTGCCACCGCTGGGCGCCGGGCTGATCCGCATACTCGGAAAGGCGTTGCGTATCCGGACGGAGGGCGCCGAGGTCGTGGATGACCTGTACCGGAATGGCCAGCGCATCATCATCGCCTTCTGGCATGCGCGGCAGCTCATGTTGCCCTTGGCTTACCGGGGAACAGGAGTACATGTGTTGATCAGCCGGCACCGGGACGGGGAGTTGATCAGCCGAATTCTCAGCCGCTTCCGGGCTCATTCGGTGCGGGGGTCCACCACGCGTGGCGGACCAGTAGCGCTTCGGCAACTGATCCGATTGGGACGGTCCGGAGCGGACCTGGTCGTGACTCCGGACGGGCCTAAAGGGCCACGGCAGGTGGTCCAAATCGGGGTCATTCAGTTGGCGAAAGCCACCGGCCTACCGATCGTGCCGCTCACCTTCAGCTGCTCAAAAAAAAAGTCTTCGCGAGCTGGGATTGCTTCGTGGTCCCGTACCCCTGTGGTCGCGGCCTGTTCAAGTGGGGAACGCCGATCTGGGTCCCCGCTAAGGCCACACCGGAGCAACTTGAGGCCAAGCGACTCGAGCTTGAGGCTGCTCTTAACCGGATCACGGCTGAAGCTGACGAGAGCGTCAGTCGGACGAGCAAGCAGCGAATAGCAAATAGCGAATAGGCAGGAGCTGTCAGCTATTGGCTGATTGCTATTAGCTTGAGCATGAAGAAGATGTGGTACCTGCTGTACAACATCGGATTGATCCTGGCCTCCCCGGTCATCTTTCTGACGCTGCTGGCCAAGAAGCGGTGCCGGCTTGGGTTCGCCCAACGCTTGGGGTTGCGTCGAGGCGGCCCTGGGCGTGGGGACCGTCCTGTCCTCTGGGTGCACGCTGTGTCGCTCGGAGAGGTGGTGGCGGTCGCGCCGCTGGTGAAGGCGCTAGAGGCTCGCTGCTCCGGCTACCGAATCATCGTGTCGACGGTCACAGAAACCGGACGCGAAGCAGTCGAGCAGAAACTTGCCGGCCTCGCCGAACACCGCTACGCCCCACTGGATTTCCCGTGGGTGGTCTCACGTGCGGTGAGGGACGTCAACCCGGCGGCCTTTCTCTTCGTCGAGACTGAGCTCTGGCCGAATCTCTTGAGAGCCCTCGGCCGGCGTGGGGTCGCCACCATCCTTGTTAACGGCCGTCTTTCATCCCATTCCTTTCGAGGGTACAGGGTCGTGAGACCCTTCATGAGACAGGTGCTCCGGAACGTCACGCTCTGCTTGACGCAATCCCAGCGGGATGCGGAACGGTTCATTGCGCTGGGCGCCTCTCCCGCCTCCGTGCACATTACCGGGAATATCAAGTTCGACCAACCCCTGCCGGATCCGGGTGGCACCACGCGGGGCACCATCGGCCTGGAGGACCATGAGGACCTCATCGTGGCCGGGAGCACGCACGCTGGCGAAGAAGAAGCGCTGTTATCGTGCTATGCGCTCCTGCGTCGTGAATGGTCCTCGCTCGTGCTCCTCTTAGCCCCGCGGCACATCGAGCGGGCTGGTGATCTCGAGGCGGTGGTGAGGGCAAATGGTCTGCCGGCAATCAGACGGAGCCGGCTCGGGACGAGCGGAGGCGCCGCCGTGCCCAGAGGAACGGCACGCGTCGTGATCCTCGACACGCGCGGCGACCTCGCGGGAATCTACCGCCATGCGGCGCTCGCGTTCGTAGGCGGGACGTTGGTCCCGATCGGGGGCCATAACCTCCTGGAGCCGGCGATGTGGGGCACACCGGTCTTCTTCGGGCCTTACACGGACCACTGCGCGGAGACGGCCGACCTGTTAATCCGGGCCGGTGGAGGGGTGCGCGTGTGCGATGGCGCCGAGTTGGCGGCGGAGATAGCCGCGCGGCTCCGGGATCGGCCGGCGCTTCACCGTATGGGACAGTCGGCTCGGGCGGTGGTCTATGAGAACCAGGGCGCGCTCGGGCGCAGCCTTGAGCTGATCGGCAAGGTGCTCGATACCTCCTGTCAGACAGAAGGGTCTGACGTCTCCCGGATGCCGAATGAGGAAGGATGGCGATGGATGCTGCGAGCCCTCGCCCTCCCGTACGGGCTTGTGGTGTGGGCGCGCGCGGCGTTGTACGATCGGGGTTGGCTCCCACAGCGTCGGTTGCCCTGCCGGGTCGTCAGTGTCGGGAATCTCACAGTAGGAGGAACGGGCAAGACGCCGGTCGTCATCGCGATCGTGGAGTGGCTCCTGGGCCGAGGCCGGCGGGTCGCCGTGCTGAGCCGAGGCTACCGCCGGATGAACCGATCGCCACAGTTGCTGGTGTCCGACGGTCGGGCGATTCTCGCGGATCCGGCCGAAGCGGGTGATGAGCCGCACCTGATTGCGCGGCGGTGCCAAGGCGCAGTGGTGGCGGTTGGGGTCGATCGGTATCGGCTCGGCCGGTGGCTGCTGGAGCGGTTTCCGATCGACTGTGTCGTGCTGGACGACGGGTTTCAACATCGGGCGCTGTATCGCGATGTCGACCTGGTACTGGTGGATGCTTCGGATCGAACGGGAATCCAGGCCCTGCTCCCGGCCGGTCGCCTGCGGGAGCCGCTGTCGGCGGCCGCCCGCGCGACGGGGCTGCTCCTGACCCGTTCCGACGATCCCGGCGTGGAGGAAGTTTTGTCGAGGCTCAAGGAAGCGGTCGGACATAATCTCCAGGCTATCCGCATTCGCTTCAGGGCGGCGGCTGCCGTGCACGTCCGCACCGGAGCGATGCAGGAGATGAGATCTTTGGCTGGGCGGACGGCCCTGGCGTGCAGCGGGATTGCCAATCCGGCTTCGTTGAGGACGATACTCGTCAGGCAGGGCCTCAAGATTCTGGATGAGGTGGTCTTCGCCGACCATCATGACTACTGTCCGGCGGACCTGGATGCGGTCAGAGCACGGACTGCCCGGTGCGGCGCGGAACTGATCGTGACGACGGAGAAGGATGGCGTCAAGATCGCGTCGCTCGTGCGGCCGGAGGAACCATTCTGGGCGGTTCGCCTCGAGACGGACATCATCGAAGGGCAGGAGAGGTTGGAGCGGCTCATCTTTGGAGGTGACGGGTGACGGGTCACGAGTCCATCCGCCAGATCTTAGTGCGCGGTCCCAATTGGATCGGCGACGCCGTCATGAGCGAGCCGGCGCTGGTCGCCATACGCGGGGTATTCCCCAGCGCCGAGATCGCGCTCCTGGTCAAGCCGGTCATCGCCGAATTGCTGAACGGTCATCCGGCGGTGGACCGAGTTGTGATCTACGAGGACCGGGGACGACATGCGGGGCTGTCCGGCAAGTGGGGCCTGGCACAGGCGTTGCGGCGCGAGCGGTTCGACCTGGCGATTCTGTTCCAAAATGCCTTCGAGGCCGCGCTGCTTGCTTTCCTGGCCGGGATTCCGATTCGCTACGGCTACGCCACGGATGGAAGAGGTTGGCTGCTGTCGGCCCCGGTCGCAAGGCCGGACCGAAATACCATCGGACACCAGGTGCAGTATTTCCTCTCGCTACTCAAACCGCTCGGCGTCACGGCGCCCGCCCGCGCGCCTCGCTTGTTTCTGGCAGAGCGAGAAGAGGCTGAGTGCTCTCAGAGGCTCGCGGAGGTCGGCATCGCCGAATCCGATCGCTTGCTGGGCCTCAATCCGGGCTCGACCTACGGAAGCGCCAAGCGCTGGCTGCCCGAACGGTTCGCGGAAACCGCGGACCGGCTGCTGCGCGAGCAGGTTGGTCGCGGGGAGCGGGTGGAGCGGGTCGTGATTGTCGGGGCACGCGGCGAGGAAGGGTTGGGTGAAGCGATCGCAAACCGCATGCAGGTCAAACCGATCGTGCTCTCCGGACGGACGACGATCCGTGAGTTGATGGCCGTGATCAAGCGCTGCAGTCTGTTCATCACCAACGATACCGGCCCTATGCACATCGCGGCAGCCTTCGGCGTGCCAGTGGTGGCGGTTTTCGGTCCGACCGATTCCCGTGCCACGGCGCCATTCGGGAATGAGCACTCCGTCGTCCGCCATCCTGTCGAATGCGCTCCCTGTCTGTTGCGGGAATGTCCGATCGATCATCGCTGCATGACTCGGGTCACAGTCGACGACGTCTTCTCGGCAGCCGCGAAGAGTTTCGTCGCCAAGTCGGAAAATCCCAGGTCCGAAAGTCTGGACTTGACGACTTTCAGACCTTCGGACTTTTCGACCCCTTTGCAAGGGGTCACCGTCTTTCTTGATCGCGACGGCACACTGAACCGGGATAGCGGATATGTCAAGACGACCGATGGGATGGAATTGCTACCCGGCGCGGTCGAGGCTGTGGCGCATCTGAATCGCGCCGGAGCCCGCGTGGTGGTGGTGACCAATCAGTCAGGGATCGGGCGTGGGTTCTTGACGATCGAAGCCCTGGAGGCGATCCATGCCAGACTGCGGGCGCTGTTGGAGGCAGGCGGTGCGACTCTGGATGCCATCTACTATTGTCCCCATCACCCGGATGACGGGTGTGTCTGCCGGAAGCCGGGAACCGCCCTCATTGAC
>JAHRHE010000088.1 GCA_020027965.1 Nitrospirota bacterium
AGGAGCGGATGGAAGGCTTTGTGGACGTGGTCTTCGCGGCGACCCTGCCTCCCCTCACGGAAGGGCTTCCGGATTGGAGTGAGCTGATACGCCGGATGCTACGCGGCGGCTATCCGGAGGTCCTGCTGCGATCGGCGGAGTCCCGGCGAAGCGCGTGGTTCAGCTCCTACCTCACCACCATCCTCCATCGAGACGTCCGCGATCTGGCCGACATCGAAGGACTCACCGCCTTGCCTCGGCTGCTCGCGGTGCTGTCGGCTCGCGTCATGGCCCTCACGAACTTCGCAGAGTTGTCTCGCAGCATCCGCCTCCCGCTCAGTACCCTGAAGCGGTACATGGCCTTGCTGGAGACGACGTTCCTGGTTCAGATGTTGCCGGCGTGGTCCGGGAATGCCGGCAGGCGATTGGTCAAAGCCCCAAGGCTCTTGCTCGGGGACACGGGGTTGATCGCGCATCTGCTCGGCGCGGACGCGGAACGGCTGATGGCAAGGCCCGAGATGGTTGGCCCGTTGCTGGAACACTTCGTCGCGATAGAGCTGTGCAAGCAACTCGCCTGGAGCGGGACCCAGGCCCAGCTGTCTCACTTCCGAACGCAAACCGGTCAGGGGGTGGATCTGGTGCTGGAGGAGAAGGCGGGGCGCATCGTGGGAATTGAAGTCAAGGCCAGTGCAACAGTCAGCGCGCAGGATTTTAAGGGGCTGCGGACTTTGGCAGAAGTGGTTGGCAAGCGCTTCCGGCGCGGCGTCGTCCTCTACACCGGCTCAACCGCCATCCCCTTCGGAACCCATCTGCATGCCCTGCCAGTGGGTGCGCTCTGGCGTCTGGGCGCCACGCGGGACAAAGAGGCAGGCTGATCGGAGGCCAGCACGCACTCATGACAGATGTGCCTTAATAGCAGCGAGAATCTTCCGCGATCGGACCTCGTCGCCCAGAACCCCCACCCGAATCGTAATCTGAGTTCGGGAATCGGCCACCGAATCCAGATCGATCCACACGTGCTTCCCATCGGCGAACTCCGATTCCAGGTGCGCGGTGAGCTTATCCCCTTTGTCCTCCAGGAGAGGGAGTTCCAGGTCTTTGATCCCTACGGTGGCTGCCTTGCGGACAGTCGACACCGGCTGGGTCAATTCTTCCTGTAGCTTTCCCATCACGTAGACGGCCCCGGCCGCGCCTCCGGTGGCCCCTACGGCCAACGCGAGGCACCCGGAACATAAAATTGGAAGTGCGGCGGCGAGCACAACGGAGATTTTCTGCATGAGCCCCTCCGGCAGTTGGATTCAACGGCACATAGTACCGCATCGGCGGGATCCTCGCCAGGCTGGGACCCCGGGGGCCGCAGGGCTTTCTTTTTTCTGTCCAGTTCCCTACCATAGGCGGCCAGGCTATGGCTGAGAAGAAACTCAGGAAGCCAAGAGCGGCGGGAACCGGTCGGCGACGGCGCAAGCCGGCTGGGGTCTCGACGGGACTCGCGGCGTCGGAGCTGCAGGCCGCCGCGCCCCCCGGCGAAGTCGCAGAGTTGCACCGGGTGATCGAGGGCGACGGGGGCAAGGTCCTGGGCGCGTACCGGGAGCCTTACGGGAGTCGCTGGGTCGTGATGGCCGCCTTGCCCATCGAGCTGGTCGAGCCGACCCCCTATCAACGCAATCTCTCGGACACCCACGTTCGCAAGCTGGAGGGGGTGATCAGTAAGCTCGGGCGGTTCCTGGACCCAATCATCGCAGTGCGCGCACCGGAGGAACGGGGTAAAGGAGCAGCCGGGGTAGAGGGGCAGAAGCGTGCAGCCAAGTACTGGACACCGAACGGGCACCATCGCCTGTCGGCGATGCGCACGCTGGGCGCGAAGAGCATCACCGCCATCGTGGTGCCAGAGGCCTCCGCGGCCTATCAGATCCTGGCGCTGAACACCGAGAAGGCCCACAACCTCAGAGAGAAGGCCCTGGAGGTCATCCGCATGTACAAGGAGCTCGCTCGGCTGGATGAGGCCACGGAGGAAACCTACGCGCTGGAGTTCGAGGAGCCGGCCCTCATCACCCTGGGCCTGTGCTACGAAGAGCGGCCGCGCTTCAGCGGCGGAGCCTACAACCCGGTCCTGAAGCGCGTGGATCAGTTTCTCAAGCAGCCCCTGCGTTCGGCGGTGGAAGTCCGGCAGAAACGGGCCCGTGCGGTGCTGGAGCTGGACGACCTCGTGATCCAGAAAGTGGAGGCGTTGAAGGCCCGGGGGATGACCAGTCCCTATCTCAAAAGCTTTGTCGTGGCCCGGATTAACCCCATTCGCTTCAGGCCGAAGGAGGCGGCGCCGCTGGCATTTGACGAGACCCTCGACCGCATGACCAACGCCGCCGCCAAATTCAGCCCCGACAAGATTAGAATGGAAGATCTGGCTCGGTCGGGTGGTGCCCCGGAGGAGAGCGACTAGGGGCCTCTGCCCTTCGCTTTATCATCAGTACAGGTCACTCTCATTAGGACCTGGTGGCCAGGTCGCTCAGGGAGGATGCCGTGCTTGTCCACGATGTCATGTCCACCGGTGTGGTGACAGCGAAGGAAACGGATACCGTGCGTTCTGTCGTGGTGAAGATGCTGAATCGCAACTGTGGTGCGATTCCCGTGGTGGGGGAGGACAACCGGTTGGTAGGGGTCGTGACTGTACGCGACGTCATGCTGCCGCTCTACCCGAATTACGGTGACTATATCCATGACAATGTGCATAGCCGGGATTTCATCGAAATGGAGGAAGGCTATCCGGCTGTTCTTGCCAAGAAGGTCGAGGAGGTGATGAGCACCAACCCCCTCAGCGTGTCTCCAAACGCTCCTGTCCTGGAGGCCGCCTCCTTCATGGGGCTCAAGAACTTCCGGCGGATCCCGGTGGTGGAGAAAGGTAAATTGGTCGGGATGGTGAGCATCGGCGATATCAACCGGGGCCTGTTCTTCACGCAGCAAGGCCGGTAAGCGAGGGGTAGTTTCCAGTCGAGCGAACACTCGCGCTTCCTGTGGCGCTCACGCAATGAGGTTTCGTGAGGAGGATTTATGGGACTTGCGGACAATAAATGCGTTCCGTGCCGGGGAGGTGTTCCTCCCATGGAACGAGCCAAGGCAGAGGAGATGTTGAAGCAACTGGCGCGGGGCTGGCAACTGAACAAGGACGGCCACCTGGAGCGGCTCTATACATTCAAGGATTTCGCCGAGGCCCTGGCGTTCGTGAATAAGGTCGGAGCGGTCGCGGAGGCGGAAGGGCATCATCCGGACCTGTACCTCGCCTGGGGCAAATGCAAGGTGGAGCTTTGGACCCACAAGATCAACGGCCTGACAGACAGCGATTTCTACATGGCGGCGAAGGCCGACCGGGAGTTCGAGAATTTCCGCGCTGCCGTATGAGACAGTGAAAGCAGGTCTGTATGAGGGTCCTGGTCCTCGGCGCTACGGGGCAACTTGGGTCCAACCTTGTCCGGGCACTCCTGGCCAAGGGAGATCAGGTGCGGGCGCTGGTCCGGCCGACCAGTCATCTCCGCACCCTCGCTGGACAAGACATCGAGCGTGTCACGGGCGACCTGGGCGATGCGGCGTCGCTCGCAAGGGCCTGTGACGGCGTCCAAGTCGTCTACCATACAGCCGGCTATTACCCGCCGTACACGATCCCGGTCGACATGGCGACGGCGCAGGCGTTAGCCGAGACGCGGAATCTCCTGACGGCCGTGCGGCGTCCGTCGGTCCAGCGTCTGGTGTTCACCAGCACCCTCACGACCATAGGGTTTCCTCAGGAGGGAACGAGGCTCGCGAACGAAGACTGCCCGTTCCGTCCGCTGTTCCCACACAACCCGTATCTGATGTCCAAGGCCGCCATGGAGAAGGCAGTCCTGGATGCGGCAAAGGGTGGCCTCCCGGCGGTGGTCGTCAACCCCACGGCGTTCTACGGACCCTACGACAGCAAGCCCACCAGCGGGACCCAGATTCTCATGATCGCGCGGAGACTGATGCCGGCCTATATCCAGGCGCCGGTCAACGCCATTGACGTGAGGGACGTGGCGGTCGGGATGATCAAGGCGGCCGAACGGGGCCGGACCGGCGAGCGGTACATCCTCGGAAACTGGAACACGACTCAGAAGGAGCTCAACGCGCTGATCGCGCGGGTGGCGGGGGTCATGGCACCGATGGTGCCGGTCCCGTTCTCACTGGCGCGTTATGGATCGAAGCTGGGTGAGTGGGCCTTCCGGACGATTCTCCGGAGACCCGCACCGGTCCCCGGTTTCTTCGTCGAGATGCTCAAGCACATGCAGCAGTACGACTGTTCCAAGGCGATTCGCGAGCTGGACTATCCGCGCAACCCGGTCGAGTCCGCCATTCGGGACGCGCTCAGTTGGTTCAAGCAGAACGGCTATCTGCGCGCCTAGCGCAGGCAATGGGCTATAGGCTATCGGCAATAGGCAACAGGGGAAGCAGCCTCTTCTAAACCTTCTCCATTGCCCATCTCCAATAGCCTATCGCCTGCCCAGAAGCTACATTGAGAGCTTGGCCGCCACGTTTCTCATCTGTACCCCATGCACCAGCGAGGCTCCTCCTCGGATGGCGCAGGCGACGTGGACCGCCTCGGTCATCTCTTCAACGTTGGAGCCTTTTTCTAAACACGCTTGCGTATAGGCGTCGATGCAGTAGGGGCATTGCACGCCGTGGGCCACCCCGAGGGCGATCAAGGCCTTTTCGCGCTCTGTGAGCGCGCCGTCGGCAAAGACGGCGGCGTAATAGCTCATGAATTTATCCCACAGCTCCTTGTTGCCTTTCCCCATGTCCGAGAATTTTCCAAGATCTCCGGGAGCGTAGTAGGTATCCATGCGATCACTCCATTTGATAAGTTTGATTTCAGGGTATTGTTTGTGGGCGAGAGGCGTGAGGCTATGGGCGCGAAAGCTATGGCAACGCAATCCCTCCCCGGAACCAATCGCCCATCACCTAGTGCCGATAGCCTGTCTTTAGGCTGACCCTGGCTGATCAGGCTCAACCGTGGAGAGGACCTCTGAGAAGCGGGTGCCCGTGATCCCGGTCACCTTGGCCATCAGGTCCGAGACTTCTTTCCATTCAGCGGGGAGCAGATCGTGCTTCATCTGCGGGTGAATCGCCCAGCTCGCGCTGACTTTCTTCCCTTCCCGGGTGATCACCACTTTGAGCAGCTCGACCTCCTTGACGGCCCTCTCGCCGTCGGGTCGCTTGTCCGGTGGGCTGCTCTGCGTGGCCATGCGTGCCTCCTGCTCGAGACGACTGGGTGCCATCATACCGCATCTGTCGACACCCTGTACACGCTGCCCGCGCGACAGGCGTTGCCGTCCCCGAACCTGAATGGCATCAGGTGAACTGCAGCACCGTCACCATCTCGTCATGCATGCGGCCGTTGCTGGCGACGATTTCCTGCCCATAGATCGAGAAGGCGCCTCCGTTGAAGTCGGTCACTTTGCCGCCTGCCTCCACGACCATGAGCGCGCCGGCCGCGGTGTCCCACGGGTGCAGTTTCAACTCCCAAAAGCCATCGAATCGGCCGGCCGCAACGTAGCACAGGTCCAGGGCCGCCGTTCCGGTCCGGCGGATGCCCTGCGCGCGGAGCGCGAACCTGGCGAAATGGTCCAGGTTATTCTTCTCGCTTTCTCGAATGTCGTAGGCGAAGCCAGTGACCAGCAGGGCTCCGTTCAGCAGGGGCGTTGAGGACACCTGCAACGGAACCCCGTTCAGGAAGGCCCCGGCGCCGGCTTCGGCGACAAACAGCTCGTCGCGGGTCGGGTCCAAGACCACTCCCAAGAGAGGCCTGCCCTGGTATTCCAGTCCGATCGAGACGCAGTAAGCCGGGAACCCGTGCGCGAAGTTAGTGGTGCCGTCCAGAGGGTCAATGACCCACTTGAAGGGCGAGTCGTGCCCGGCCTGCATTCCACCTTCCTCGGCCAGAATCTGATGCGCGGGATGGTCCTTGCTGATTCGATCCACGATCACCTGCTCGGCACGGCGATCGGCATCGGTGACCAGGTTCACGGTGTCCTTGTGCTCGATGCGAACACCGCGCCGCGCATGCTCGAGAAGAATGGCCCCGGCAGCCTGTGCCGCCTCGAGCGCTGTTCGCTTGAGTGCCTCGCGGGTCGATGGGGGTGGCAGCGTGGGAGCCAGCATGCGGGTCATCATACCATGAAGGAGACGTACCGTCGGCAATCATCAATCATCCGACGCCGTCTCGACGCAACGGCTCATGCTGAGCTTGCTTGGACGCCTCCCACCAGGTATCCTGCGCGTCAGGGGCCGATCGGAGCCCTGACAGCCGGGAGGGTGTGATGAGACGGTTGCGCGACCAGCCGGATGACGTCACATTTCTCCGCGACGAATTCCGTCGTCACCTGGAGGAGTTCTATCGGCGCTTGAAGCTCGCCCCACCGTACCAGAGCGTCGAGAAGGCGATCGCCCATTTCACGGCCAGTCTCAGGGCGATGGCGCCGGACGAGCGGAAGCGCGTCGGGACCGATCCGGACCGGCGGTGGGCCCAGTACCGCGCGGCCTTTGTCGAGTCGGGCCTGCACCGGAAACACCGAGGCATTATTGCGGGAATGGCTCGGTCAAGGCAGGGCCTTGATCTTCCAGCCGAATACCATCGCTTCCTGGATGCCTTCATCTCCTGAGATCGCTCGACTCCGCTCGTCGTGACCCTCAAGTTTATTCCCGGAATGACCGATCAGACGCTGGATGGGTCGTCCCTTTTCGGGCCATGCCAACGGGACTGTCCCCGCAACCACAGAACCTGCCGAGGTACAATTGAGGAGGTGAAGCGATGTCGAACCACACGGTAGCGCAGCGGACACGGTTTGTCGTCGATGGGTGGTTGGGAAACGTCCTGCTGGCCGTATTTGCATTGTTGGTGGCGCAGGGAGGTTCGGTCGGCGCCCTGCACGAGGGGTGGGCGCAAACGGCCGGCTCCCCCTCCGGCGTGAACGCGATGCAGGGAGAGATTACGGCCAGGCAGGGAAACCAAATCCGAATCAACAGCCAGACCTATGTTCTCCACCAACAGGTCATTGTCAAGGACGAGGAAGGACGGCCGAGGAGTCTCGCGGATCTCACCCCAGGTACGATGGTCACCTTCCAGGTGAAACAGGGTCAGATTAGCGAGATTGTCGTGATGATGCCGCGATGAGGAAAGCCGGTAACATCCGCGCCGCACGGCTTTCTAACGAGTGAGGTGCGGCCCCTCCTGTGCCCTCCGCCCGGAGGCCTGCCGGGCTGGCCGTCTCTGTACCCCTCCCGAAGTATCGAGATTCATTCAGGATCCTGTGTGCTATGCTTAGTAGGAGTGCCAGTCACTGACCTCTACACAACAAACCGATCGCGGAGCGAACAATTATGAGCCACGGTGCCCGCATCCTTGTGATCGATGACGAGCCACCGATCCGACGCCTGCTGCAGGAGAACCTGCAGGGCAAAGGCTATGAAGTCATGGCGGCCGAATCCGGTGAGGAGGCCTTGCAAGCCATTGTGCACCGAACGCCCGATGTGGTCTTGGTCGACTTGATGATGCCCGGCATGAGCGGGCTCGAGCTGACCCGCCGAATTCGGGAGCAATCAGCCGTCCCGATCATCGTGCTGTCGGCGATCGGTGAGGAGCGTTCGAAGGTCGAAGCACTAGAACTCGGGGCCGATGATTATGTGACCAAGCCCTGCGGACTGGACGAGTTGCAGGCGAGGATCAGAGCCGCCTTGAGACGGGCCGCGGGGGCCCAGGGCTCCCAGCCGGTCTTCACCTGCGGTGAGCTCTCGGTGGATTTTGATCGCCGCGTGGTTCAGGTCGCCGGCGAGCCGGTCAAGTTGACACCGACCGAGTACGATCTCCTCAAGTATCTTGTCCAAAATGCCGGGAAAATCCTCACACACCGGATGTTGCTGACGACGGTCTGGGGGCCGGCCTATCGGGATCAGGTGCAATATCTGAGGGTGTTCGTCGGCCAGCTGAGAAAAAAGATCGAACGGAATGCGTCCAATCCTCGCTTCATTCTGACCGATCCGGGCATCGGCTACCGATTCTCGCTCGAGCCGGCCTCCACAGAGGAACGGCTGGGGCCCTCATGGTCCGGTCAACGCCTCTAGGAGCCACTGAGTCTCCCGCGCAGCTTCCCATCCTGCAAGTCCTTCGCACGTACTGCTCCCCTCTGTGCCCCCTTCCTCCGACTGTGAGCCAACCCAATTGAAGGTCTGACCGCAGCGGAGGCTGGAACCCCCAGTGGGGGAAGGCGTCTCTCGTTACGGCCCAACCCACAGACCACTCGCCCATCAAGAACTCATAAGTGCGTAAAGTCTGCGTAAAGTCAGCCTCCCTTAGTAACGTTTTACGCCTCCAGACCGGTTTTCGAATGGCATCCTTACGACCCCCGGAGCTAGGCTTTACACAGTGGGGCAGGGGGAACAGACCCCCCCGGGGAAATGACGAGGAGATCGAGGACATCATGACCAGGAAGCGCGACGGATCGCAGCCCGGCAACACGGCATCGCCACACCGGAGCGAGGACACCATGGTTTACCATCGCATCGCACGGGTGGCTCTCCTGCTGACGGGAGTGCTGGTCGGATTGCTGCCTGGCACGCTGCTCGGGCCAAACGGTGCCAGCGCGCAGGTCATGGCCGACTATACCGCCTACCCACCCTTCATCTCCGAGAGCGCCGTTCCGCCCAATATTCTGCTCGTGCTGGACAATTCCGGCAGCATGAACACAGTCGCTTACCAGAGCCCCTTCGATCCGGCCAAGACCTATTACGGGGTGTTCGACTCGTTTGAGTGCTATACGTACGGGTCCAACAAGTTCCAGCCGGACCCCGCGCCGAATCCCGCCGTGTTAGGGACCTGCGGGGCGTTCTATCCCTGGAACGGCAACCTGCTGAACTACGTCTCCATGCGCCGGATCGATATCGCGAAGTGGGTGATGATGGGCGGGACCTGCTCGGTCGGCGGCCGGGATGCGCAGGGCAATTGCAGCCAGCTCATCGGGCAATACACCTTTGCCAGCACCTGCTGTCTGGATCAGACTCAGACCGTGCCCGTCGCCCAGGCCACCGGCCGGATGCCGGCGTCCATCATACCGTCGTCCGGGAATGTCTATTTTCACATGATGGGGAGCGTCGGGGGGCTGCAGGGCACCTTCTGCGTGGATGACGAGGGCGCGCAGCAGACCGCTTCGGACTGCAACGACGGGGGGACCTACATCGAGACCAAGTGGCAGATCCGAGTGGATCACTTCGACAACCCCACCGGGATCATGCAACAGGTCGGCTCCAAGGCCCGCTTCGGCCTCATGGAGTTCAAAGGAGCGGGCGATGGCGGCAAGGTCCTGAGCGACGTGGGCTCCAGCGTCCAGGACATGATCACGGCGGTTGAGAGCACGACCCCCTCAACCTGGACGCCGGTGGCCGAGTCGTTGTACGAGGCCACCCGGTACTATGCGCAGATTCCTCCGGCGTACGCCAACTCTGACTATTCGTACAGTGCCACGAACCGGGACCCCTACTATTTCACACAGCCCCAGTGGGCCGGCAGGTCTCAGTACGTCCCCTGCTGTAGGAGCTTCGTCATCCTCTTCACGGACGGGGAGCCGACGCAGGACGTGAACATCCCGGGGGTCTTCCAGGACGCCGGCCATGCTGTGCACGGCGTGCACTGCACCGGGGCGACCCCCGCCGACACCTGTATCGGCCACAAGACGGATTACGCCAATGGCGGCTCGCACTACCTGGACGATGTGGCCTATTTTGCCCACACGACCGACCTTCGCCAGGCCACTCTCCCAGGCTTTGGCGAGGCCGGAAAGGATCTGCCCGGCATGCAGAACCTGATCATCTATTCCTTCTACGCCTTCGGCCGGCCGCTCGGGCGAGAGATTCTGCAAACGGCGGCCAAGGCGGGCGGGTTCGAGGATCGCAACGGGAACAACATACCGGATCTGCCTGAAGAGTGGGACCGGGTCAACAATGAGACAGGAGCGGCAGGGGCCGATGGGATCCCCGACACGTACTTCGAGTCCACCGATGCGGACCGACTGAGGGACCGGCTGATGGCCGCGATCACGAGCATCCTCCAACGCAGCGCGTCCGGGACCTCGGTCTCGGTGCTCTCGACGTCCGCCACCGGGGAGGGCTCTCTCTACCAGGCGTTTTTCTTTCCGATGACGTTTGAGGGGCTCAACGAGATTAAGTGGCTCGGGTACACTCAGGGTCTGTTTCTGGACGCCTTCGGCAATCTCCGGGAGGACACCGATGGGGACGGCCGACTGGTCTATACGAATGACTCCATCATCCAGACGCGCTTCGATTCCGTCACCAACGATGTGAAGGTGGATCGGTACCGGGACGTGAATGGCGATGGGAAGGCGGATGCCACCGTGGATACCAACGCTGATGGGGTTCTGGACACCGCGAGTCCTTTCGAGACGGTGCCGCTCAAAGAGATCAAACCCATCTGGGAGGCCGGGCAGCGGTTAGCGTTGATGGCCTCAGCCGACCGTAAGATCCTGACCTGGGTGGACGCCGACAACGACGGGATTGTGGATGTCGGCGAGCAGCTTCCATTCACGACCGCAAACGCGGCGACGCTGGCGCCATACCTAAGGGCGGGATCGGCGCCCTTCACCGCGAGCAACATGATCAGCTTCATACGCGGCGACCAGGTGGCGGGCCTGCGAGACCGGCAGATCCAGGTCCCGGCCGGTAGCGGGACGCTGAAGGTCTGGAAGTTGGGGGATATTATCCACTCCACCCCGACCATCGTGGGTGCGCCGAAGGAACGGTACGACGTCATCTACGGGGATCCGAGCTACTCAGCCTTCTTCCAGCAGTACCGGAACCGCCGGCAGGTCGCGTACGTGGGGGCTAACGACGGGATGTTGCATGCCTTCAATGTCGGGTACTATCACCGGGGGGATGACCCCAACACGACCAGCACCGTCGAGCACGGCTGGTTCACCCGGACGACGACCGACAACAGCGGCGGGCCGCTCCTGGGTCAGGAGTTGTGGGGATTCATTCCCTATGAGCTGCTCCCGCAACTCCAGTGGTTGACGCGGAGCGACTACACCCACGTCTACTACGTGGATCTGAAGCCGAAGGTGACGGATGCACGGATTTTTACCCCGGACACCGATCATCCGAACGGCTGGGGCACGATCCTGATCGGTGGAATGCGGCTGGGCGCAAGCTGCGGGTCCTGCACGGCCGGCGGCGGAGCAGTTCCGATGAGAGTCACCGCCGATTTCGGGAGCGGGACGCAGCAGCGCAGCTTCTACACTGCGTACTTTGTGCTGGACATCACCAACCCGGAGCAAGACCCCAAGCTGCTCTGGAGCTTTATGGATTCGGGGTTGGGGTTGTCCACCAGCTATCCCGCCGTGGTCAGGGTGAATCCTGCGAGCAGCGGGAAGATCGACAACACGAACGCGAAATGGGTCCTCCTGGTAGGTTCCGGCCCGACGGGGTACGACGGCAACAGCGCGCAGACCGCCAAGCTGTTTGCCGTGGATCTTGCGGCCGGTCCGATCAACCCCTCCACGGGAATCAGCCAGGTCACTAGCTTCGCCACGGCCGATCCCAATGCCTTCATGGGGGACACGATCTCGCTGGATGTCGACTTGGACTTCCGGGGAGATGCGCTCTACGCCGGGAACACCCGGAGTACCGGCAGCAGCCCCGCATGGGCCGGCAAGCTGTACCGTCTCGCCACCGGAGGCGGGAGCCCCACGTTGACCAGTTGGGGGATCGCTTCCGGGACTGAACGGGCCCCGACGGTTCTGCTCGCCAGCTTCCCGTTCAGCGCCACGACTCAGGTGGGACCGATCACGACGGCGCCTACCGTCACGATTGACGACAGCCGCGCTTTGTGGGTGTTTTTCGGGACCGGCCGGTTCTTTAGCGTGGCCGACAAGACCAATACGGACGCCCAGTACTTCTTCGGTGTCAAGGATCCGGTGGTAACGGGGGGCTGCATCGAGTCCACTGTCACGAGCTGCGAACGACCCGACCTCGTGAACGTCTCGAGCGCCGCGGTGTGCACCATCTGTAGCGGCGCGCAGGTCACCGGAGTCACCGGCGTCACGACGCTGCTTGGGAGCGCCACGACCACTCTGCAGGGGTTGATCCAGAGCAAGCACGGCTGGTACACCACGCTGCCGGTGGCAGGCGAGCGGACCGTGGTCAGCCCGACGCTGATCGGCGGGACTGTGTTCTTTCCCACCTACGTTCCTTCGGACGATATTTGTACGGCGTCGGGCGCGGGGTATCTCTATGCCCTCTTCTATCTGACCGGGAGCGCCTACAAAGAGCCGATCATCGGCACGCAAGCCGTGGGCGCTGACACCCTTTCGAGCCGATCCATCTCGCTGGGCACCTCCGGCCTGGCCTCCCAGATGGCGGTGCACATCGGAGCCCAGGGGACCGGGTCCTCCGGATCCGGCTTCGGGAGCGGCGGCGGGGCTGGGTGTCAGGGCCAGCTCACCGGGTTCATCCAGTCGAGTACCGGCACGCTGAGCCAGCTCTGCACCAGGCCTGCCCTTAGCGTCTGGAGCCACTGGATCTCCTGGTTGCAGCAGGAGGCGTAAGGCTCCGCCCACGACCGGCCACTGCCCGCCGCGTGCGGGCAGTGGCATCTGAAGATGGAAGTGGCCGCCCGCCGGTCTGATCGTCACGATCTCTCCACTGTCTTTCCCCACGAGCTGCCATCGTCTCGATCCGGACCCAGCCTCGAACCATTCCCGTGATGGGCCTCGAGTGAGCCGTTGCTGGGTTCGCGTCAAATGTTGACAAAAACGCGACTTCCAGCTATCCACATGATTGACAGAGGTTGATCGGTCCACCTCCCACGCCGGCCCCTGGACGGTCCGAGTTGATCCCACCGAGGAAGCCGGTCAAAGCCAAGAGCCTGATGTCAGTGAAGGAGGCGAGCACCATGACCTGCGTGACACGTTGCCTGCGGGCCGGACTGTGGCTCGTTGCAGTCCTCGCGCTAACGAGCTGCGGTCCCGCTCGCCCTGGTGCGATCACGCCCACCTTGCCCCCACCCGGTCTCTGGAATACCTACATGGATGAAGGGCAGAAGGCCTTCCAGCAGGAGCGCTATGCCGAGGCCCAGAAGTTCTTCAAGGCTGCGTTGGAGGAAGCGGAAAAGCTCCGGATCGTGGACCCCGATGACCCGAAAAAACCCGGTGTCGGAGATCCTCGGGTCGCCACGAGCCTGATCAGCTTGGCCGATGTCTACCTTGCGCAAGGAAAGGCTGACGAGGCGATTCCACTCTACCAGCAATGCTTGGCGCTCACGGAGGCGACGCTCGGCCCGGAGGAGCCCTTCGTCGCGATCGCGCTCGATGGTCTGGGGCGAGCCTATGTCGCTCAGGGACGGTATGCGGAGGCCGAGCCGCTGTTCATGCGGGCCCTGCTGATCAACGAGAAGAAGCTCGGAGCCAACCATCCCGCGGTGGCCACCAGCCTCAGCAACCTGGCGGATCTGGACGTCGCTGTGGGGAAGCCGGCCGAGGCCGAGGTCTTGTACAAGCGGGCCTTGGCCATCCGGGAGGCTTCGCCGGGGCTCAATCAGTTGGAGGTCGCGGCGAGCCAGACCAGCCTCGCGCTCTTGTACTTCAGCCAGGGGAACGTGGCCCAGGCGAAGCCGCTCTACCAGCAATCATTGGCGATTCGGGCGAAGGTGTTGGGACCGAATCATCCGAGCTTCATCGCAAGCTTGGAGAAGTACTCAAGTCTCCTTCGGAAGGCCGAAGGAGAGGCCCAGAGGCCGGCGCAGGAGCCAATCCACAAGTAATTACCGGTCCTTGGATGTATGTGAGGAGAGCGGCTCGCCCGCAAGCGCCTGGCGTAGCTCTTGGTACGCTTGCGTGAGACGACCGTCTTCGAGGCGGTACGCGAGCGTGACCGTGACGAGGCCGAAGGCCAGGACCAGCAGTCCCAGGCCGGTAAGGCCCAGCCCCATCAGGATGCTGCCCAGGGTGCTCAGTCCACCCTGAGCCAGGAAGGCAATGGCGAAGCCCACGGTGCCCGCCGCGACGAGCGCGAACCACATCAACGTCAGGATCGCCGAGGACCAGGGGATGCACTTGATGCACATCAAGCGCGTATCCTCACCCACTTGTTCGACATCGATGCAGACCTTCATGGGCCAGGCGGTTCGGAACCGGATGGAGAAGAGACGGTACTGAGGTCGGAGCAGAATTCTTCGCTCGTTGTAGAAGCAGCGTGCAATCCCGTGCGGTAAATTGAAGACTCCCATCCTCTCGAACCGACCCATCACCAGAGCCAGCGGCGTCTGGGGCAGCCAGTCCTCCATTCGTGCGACTCTGCACCCGTACCGGCTGGCGGGAGCCGTCAAGCTGGTGAAGTGCGCCCAGTCGCCCACCACCAATGCCAGAAACATCACTGCCGCGAACAGGCCCGCGAGGAACATGGCGTCTACCTTACCACACAGGACTAGTCGGCGGTAGACCGTGACGTGGCCGACCGGCGGGCTATTGCACCGGTCAGCTCCACGCGCCCGGTGGCTAAGCGTCGAAACTGTTGACTCGGCCAGCGAACTTCGGTAAAGTAGGCCGGTTTTTTTGTTCGGGGGGGCTCTTCAATCTGGCATCATCATCCGGGTCTCCCGCCTGAACAGAACCTGCCTCTCGAATCGAGTCGAGAAGATTTCTCCGGCGTAGTCAGGGTTCCTCATAGACGGGGTCGTGCAAGTCATCGGAGGGCGTATGGATCTGCAGAAAGTCGAACGGGTGTACTCCAATTATGCGCGCGTGTATGATCAGATTTTT
Source organism: Nitrospirota bacterium (assembly GCA_020027965.1). Classification (GTDB taxonomy): domain Bacteria; phylum Nitrospirota; class Nitrospiria; order Nitrospirales; family Nitrospiraceae; genus JAHRHE01. Next base: position 14,802 of record JAHRHE010000088.1, read on the forward strand.
GGGAGAATCTTTCATGAATCGCGAGAGTCAGCCGTTCGTAATCTCAACGTGAAGTCCGGCGAGCGGATTCTAGAGGTAGGTATCGGGACCGGGTTGTCGCTTCCCCTCTACCCTCAGGATTGCATGGTCGTCGGGATCGACCTTTCGGCCAGCATGCTCGAGAAAGCGCGTGAACGGATGGTCGCCCATCGCCTCGCGAATGTCCAGCTCTTACGCATGGATGCTGGGAAGATGGAGTTTCCCGATGACAGCTTCGATACGGTCATGGCGGCGTATGTCGTGACGGCCGTGCCCGATTATCGCACCGTGGTGACGGAAATGATCCGTGTCTGCCGGCCTGGCGGACGGATCGTCATGCTGAATCATTTCAGCAATGGCAACAAGCTCATTGCAGCCTGCGAGAAAGTCATCTCTCCTCTCTGCAAGCACATCGGATTTCGAACCGACCTCTCATTGAACACTGTCTTGGAAGGGACCTCACTGTTCGTCGCCAGGAATGAGAAGGTCAACCCGTTGCGGTTCTGGCACCTGGTCGAGTGCGTCAACCGCAAGAACGGCTCCTCACATTCCCCCTCGTAATTGGCCGAGCGGTCAGCGGACACTCGCATCCCGCTGTCGTCGGCCTCCCTCTCGCTTGACGCGCCATGCCACGGCGCCGCGCCGTCACCATCGTCGCATGTCATTGTTGTGATACTGGGTCTGAAAGAAGAAAGGACACTGAGGTGAGAATGCGCCTACCTTACTCTTCGCCCCGGGCCCCGCGACCCACATTCTGCTCGCCGAGCCATTCATCTCTTTCCATAATCTGATTACCGGCGCAGCAGGTCCCAGCGAAGCTCCGGGCGATGATGTCGGCGAGGACCACCAGCAGCCGGGCGGTTCGCTCCTCATGCGGGTCGGAGGCGCGAAGCGTGATGCCGAACCCGCCGTGGTCGAGGGGGCCGTAGGCCTGCACGTTGACCCCGCTGCTGCGAGACGAGTGGTCATCCGACGCGAGCAGCAGATACCCTTCCCATCGCAGCGCGGGATGCGTTGACGCAGAGTGCTTGATCGCGCGCCAGGCGCACGGCAATCCCGCCCGGTCGAGGTGCTGCAAGATCCACGTCACGGGGGGGAGGCTCTCGCTGTGAGCTTGAAAGGTCCACTCGGTCATTCCGCTGCGGAGTGGCCGGCTCGAGCCCGGCCTGGAAACTTCTTCAATGGCGGCCTCATCGCAGATGACGTAGAGTTCGCCATGCGGATCGAACCAGAAGCGTAATCGCCCCTCCGAAGCTTCGGCATGGGTGACCCCGATCTCGGAGAAGTCCGCTCCTTCCTGCTCGAAAATCGAGAAGTCGGTCACCCCGAACATGGTGAGCTTGGCCACTCGCGTGACCGCGTAGAGGCCCTCGCTCCCCCGAATCGCGAGCTCATAGCGGATCACGGCGGTGATGGTTGTCCCGGCAGTCACCTCTCGCCCGGTGGACTCGTCGAACAGGCGCTGCTTGTGCACGTGGAGGTCCGTGACATGGCCGCCTTGGAAGGCATGCGTGTGGTCCAGCAACCAAGCAAGGTCCTCAGGGCACTTGATGCGGCGCCTCATACAATCATTTTAGCGCACTGGGTGACCGAAGGGCCAGGGAAAATTCCTGCGGATTCGGGCCGAAGCGTGGACCATGCCGACCGCTGCGAAGGTGCGCCGCTGGCCCCTTGACATTGGTCCTAACTAGAACTATTATATTCCGAAGCGTCAGATCGCACTGACGCCCGAGGGGAGGAGGGACCGTGGACACACCCACGATTGAGATCTGGCGCGGACGTGAGCGATTTCGTACGAAGACGGACTGGCTCGACTCGCACCACAGCTTCAGCTTTGCACACCATTACGATCCGACCAACACACACCACGGGCTGCTGCTGGTCAGCAACGATGATATGATTAAAGCCGGCACGGGGTTCATGACCCATCCGCATCAAGACATGGAGATCGTCACCTGGGTGCTCGAGGGCGAGCTCGAGCATAAGGACTCGGTCGGTCACACAGGCATCATCTATCCCGGACTGGCGCAGCGCATGAGCGCTGGCGCGGGAATCTGGCACTCGGAGATGAACCCGCGGCAGAATGGGGGAGTGCATTTTATCCAGATGTGGGTCGCCCCCGACACGCAGCGCATTGATCCGGGCTATGAACAGCTTGATGTCAACGTGGCCCTGGATCGCGGCGGTCTGGTCCCCATTGCCTCTGGCCGGGGCCACGAGGCGGCGATCTCCATCAGGCAACGCAGAGCCGTGCTCTGGGGTGGACGGCTGAAAGCGGGCGAAACGGTCGCGATTCCGGACGCTCGGCACGTGCATCTCTACGTGGCCAAGGGGACTGCTGAGCTGGAGGACGCCGGATTCCTCGCCGCTGGGGACGCGGTCCGCCTCACGAGAGCGGGAGGGAGGCGCCTGACGGCCGACAAGACGAGCGGGGCGGAGGTTCTCATCTGGGAAATGCACGGTTCCCTCGGGTAATCTTTCGCGGTGGCCACGGTGCCGCGGATGCGGCCCCGGCGCGAGCTGGCGCAGCGCAACCGGAAGCCCGTCACCCAGTTTGTCTTTGCGGGACGGTGGGGCGACCCCTCGTCGCTGGTCGGCTGACCAGGCCCGTGCTCCGGTCAGCATCAGTGAAAGGAGAATGGATGATGGCGGTACAGGTCTATGGGGCGAACCATGTCGCGATCGAGGTTGACGACGCCAAGAAGGCCATGGAGTTCTATTCGGATGTGTTCAATCTCAAAATGCTCCAGGGTGGCGAAGGAGCGGCCTGGTGCAAGCTGGGCGAGCACCAATTCCTGGCTATCTTCGAAGTACAAGAGCTTCGTCCTGATCGCGTAAAGCATTTTGGCATCATCGTGCGTGACGAGGCGCAGATCAACGAGGTCCGTGAGAAGATCACCAAGAAGTATGGCCTCAAAGTCGAACCGCACTTCCGCTGCGATTTCCGTGACCCGTGGGGCAACCGCATCCAAGTGGGGGATCTTCACGACGAGTCACTGGTCTGGTTGCTCCCATACAGCGAAGTTCAACAGGCCGGCATTACCTTCGCGAGTGATGCCTCTCCAGGCGGCCCGACCAGCAACGATCTGAGGCCAACCGGCGGCGCAAGCCGTGGGGGCGGGCACGCGCGCCGAGGAGTGAGCAGAACATGAAGGCACATTACCTGGGTCACGTCGTATTCTATGTGAAGGACCTGGAACGATCGCTGGCCTTTTATCGAGACCTGCTGGGGTTCCAGGAAGTGGGGCGGATCTTCGACGGGAAGGCCGCCGCGCTCACCTCCGGGCGGACCCATCATGAGCTGCTCCTGATCGAGGTGGGGGACGCGCCGGGGCCGCCGGAAGGGCGACGGCGCGGACTCTACCACATTGGAATCAAGGTCGACGACAGCCTGGAGGCCCTCCGCGCAGCCAAGAGAGAACTGGAGCAGGCGAGCATCAAGATCCATGGTCTGAGCGATCACACTGTCAGCCAGAGCCTCTACCTTCACGATCCGGATGGGAACGAAGTCGAACTCTACGTCGACGCCGATGAAGCGATCTGGAAGAACAACCCGGCGGCCGTCCTGTCGCCGATCAAGCCCCTTCGTTTATGAGCCACCAACACTTGACAGAGGAGACACGACCATGGCGACCACTCTCAAGATTCCCAGTGCAGCGAAGGCAAAGAAGTATTTTGAGGCCAAGATGGCCTTCACCACCGGCCCGGTGGAATTGGAACGGTGGGTGGGGCAGGGACAGCCGATCCACATTGTGGACGTGCGCGCGGCGGAAGATTACGCGGAGGGACACATTCCCGGCGCGGTCAATCTCTCCAAAGACCAGTGGCACGATGCCAAGATGGTCAAGGCGCGACTTCGCAAAGACACGATCAACGTGCTGTACTGCTACTCGCAGGTGTGTCACCTCGCGGCCACGGCGGCGGTCGAGTTCGCCGGCAAAGGCTACCCGGTGATGGAGCTGGAGGGCGGCTGGCGGACGTGGAAGGACGGGGAGTTCGCCATTGAGAAATGAACGAAGCCAGAGCTCGGCGAGGGCCTTCAAAGGAGTGACCGCTGTGCGGGTTCCTGCGGAGGAGGGGTCAGTCCGTGGATGAGGGCACGCAATTCCTCATACGGCACGGGGGCCAGGTCGTCTTCTGGGTGATTTTCGCCGAACAACTCGGATTGCCGGTACCGGGTATCCCGGTCCTGATTGCGGCGGGAGCCCTGGCCGGGACCGGGAAGATGAGCCTGGCGTCGGCCGCTGGGTTGCCCGTGATCGCGTCGCTGGTGGCCGACTACGCCTGGTTCTACCTCGGACGGAATCGAGGCGGACCAGTCCTGAGCTGGCTCTGCCGTATTTCCCTCGAGCCCGATTCTTGTGTTCGCCGGACGGAAAACCTGTTCCAACGCCACGGCGCCCGCTCGCTCCTGATCGCCAAGTTCGTCCCTGGACTCAGCACGGTCACGCCGCCGCTGGCCGGCATGTTCGGCATGAGCGCCTCGCGCTTCCTGCTCTACGACGGATCCGGTGCGTTCCTTTGGGTGGGAACCAGCGTCGGGCTGGGCTACCTGTTCAGTAACCAATTGGAACAGATCGCAAGACTCCTGGCTGGGACGGGAACCCTTCTTGTCGTGATCCTCGTGGGAGCGCTGGGGGGCTTCATCGGCTACAAATATGTCCAGCGGCAGCGCTTTCTGCGCGAGTTGCGCATGGCGCGCATCACCGTCGACGAGCTCAAGGGCAAGATGGATTCGGGTGAGGACCTGGCCATCGTTGATCTCCGGCATCCGCTGGATCTCGAAGCCAACCCCCACGTGATCCCAGGTGCCCAGCACATGCTGCCGGAGGAGATCGAGCATCGCCATCACGAAATTCCACGCGACCGGGACATCGTCCTGTACTGCGCGTGTCCGAATGAGGTGACCAGCGCCCGGACGGCGCTCCTGCTGAAAAACAATGGCATCCAGCGAGTCCGGCCCCTGGCTGGTGGGATTGAAGCCTGGCGCGAGCGCAATTTCCCGCTGGAAGTCCGACCTCCCACTCCAACGCCGGAGGTCAGCCTGACCCCGTGACCGAGAATTTCGAACGGTATGGTCCCAGCGTAGCCAGATCATGCCGGCCACATCGCGTCCAATCCGGGCTTGGCCGGTGCGAGAAAGCAGTATCTTCTTATCTTGGAGCCGGCCTATCCCGGGGGTCTGACGGATCCCGTTGTGGGCTCTGGTCCACTGCGGTGACTCCGAAGGTGACGAAGAAGCAGAACTCCGGAGAATACAAGCAGGGCGGTGCCATAGACGATCCACACCGTACCTGCACCATAACTCTTATCCAAGTCGGTCAAGGCTTGAGGTAACGTTACCCAATGCATCGGGCTGTGACCGCCGGATCCGTAAACCGGCAGTTGCGTGACACCGGCAAGGCCCAGACACAACGCCCCCACGGTACAGTTCCTCGCCAGCCCCTCTTTTATGAATGTGATGACTTTCGCGCATAATGTGGATACAAGGTAGTACAGTCCGGCGAATATCAGGACGTGGACGCCGAGGAAAGCCATGAACGCCAACGACTCGCCGACATGCCCCGGACTGAATGCTTTAGGGATGACGTATACGATGCCGGCCACGAAGAAGATCGCGGGAAGAAAGATGACGACCTGGATGAGAAACAGCAGCGCTGGAGCCGTCAGAAACAGCGCAGTAAAGATAGTCCATTTGATCGTTCGATAATTCATTCATTCTCCGAGGCGTCACCACTTGCTGGGTTGAAGGGATTACGGGATTTGTCTCCTCGTTCTTACCCTAGACCGGAACAGCTAGCCTGTCAATGACGGGCTGGGGCGTCAACGGCCATGCGGGTTCCAGCATTCATACTGTAGTGCGGGTCGATTCCACCCTTTCTTGACCCTCACGTTGCTTGCGACCCTCTTTCTCTAGTAGTCTAAGCATCCCCGACAATGCCCCCTCACCTTCCCCTCTCCCTCATGGGGAGAGGGATAGGAAAGGGGGTTGATCAACCGGTGAGCTGAACGCTGAGGGAACAAAAGGAGAGAGCCTGAATGGCCGGATTCCCGATCGAACCTGCCGGGCGCATCAAGAGCCTCCCACCTTATCTCTTTGCCGCGATCGACGAGATGAAGCGAAAGGCCATCGCCCGCGGGGTGGACATCATCAACCTGGGTATCGGGGACCCGGACCTCCCCACACCCGCGCCGATCATCGAACGGCTG
>JAHRHE010000089.1 GCA_020027965.1 Nitrospirota bacterium
CCCACGTGCGCTCCAATGGTCACGGCCGTGGACGCGCAGACGCGCCCGACCTCTTCGAGCACCAGACAGTACCCGGTCTCCCCCAGCCCGGAGCCGCCATACGTCTCTGGAAACGGTACCCCCAGGAGCCCGATGGCGCCGCTCTTGCTGATGAGCGAGCGCGGGACCTCGTGCTCCTTGTCGATCTGCTGGGCGATCGGCCTGAGTTCCCGATCCACAAACCGCCGAGCGGTCTCACGGAGCATCGTGTGTTCGGCACTGAATGTGAAGTCCATTTTCAACCTTCAAATGGAGGAATGGTATATGGCTGATGACCATTCACCTATCTTTGAACTGAGGTTGCCGCTTTTGGAGAAACGCGGTCGTCCCTTCTTTCCTGTCCTCGGAATCGCACAGGCCGCCGAACAGGCGCGCCTCCAGCGCCAGCGCCTCATGCAATTCCAGTTCCGCCCCCTGATCAATGGCCTGCAGGGCCGCCCGCACCGCCACCCGACTTTTCGTGGCGATCTTGCGCGCCAGACCCATCGCCTGCCTCAAGAGGTCTTCCGGCGAAACCACGTGCGACACGAGCCCGAGCGCTTTCGCCTCCTTCGCCGAAATGAGATCGCCCGTGAGGATCAGTTCGGTGGCCTTCGAGCGACCGATGAGCCGGAGGAGCCGCTGGGTGCCGCCAAAGCCGGGAATAATCCCAAGATTGATCTCCGGCTGGCCCAGGCGCGCATCCTCCGCGGCCAACCGGATATGGCAGCACATCGCGAGTTCCAAGCCGCCGCCCAGGCAGGCGCCGTTGATGGCAGCGATGACCGGCTTCTCGAACGATTCGATCTTGTTGAAAATCGCCTGGCCCCGCAAGGCCATCTCGGTACCTTCGCGCGATGACGGGATCGCGGCCAGGACCCGAATATCCGCCCCGGCAATAAAGAATCGGCCTGTCCCGGTGACCACGACCACTTTGATGGCGGCCTCGGTGGCCAGCGCATCGAGGGCGGCCTTCAGCTCTGCCAGGACCTCCGGCGTAAGCGTGTTGGCAGGGGGATGGTTGAGCGTGAGAATCGCGACGCCGTCCTCTACGGCCCGGGAGACCAGTGCGTTGGCTGTCGTCGTCATGGCCCCCTCTTAGCTAATAGCTAGCAGCGAATAGCAAGCAGCTCCGCACTTGCACCTGTTGGCTACTAGCTGTTCGCTATTCGCTCTCCTCTTCAATACGTAAAAAACCCTCGACCGGCACTTCGCCCCGTGAACCCGGCGTCCACCATCCGGCGCAGCATCGGCGCCGGCCAGAAGCGCATGCCAAGACTCCGCGCGGACTCCTCCAATTCTTGCAGCACGTGGTCAATACCGATCCGGTCGGCATAGTGCAGGGGACCTTCTTTGTCGCTGGGGAATCCCGTGCCCGCCACCATCGCCAGATCAATATCGCGTGCGGACGCCACGCCCTCCTGCAACGCCAGGACTCCCTCATTCATCATGGCCATCAGCAGCCGAGAGGGTGCCCACCGCGTCCCGCGTGGCCCGGCTGCCTGACCGGCCTTTTGAATGAGACCCTCCAGCTCCTGATCCTTGGCGCCCCCATACTCGTAGAATCCGCGCCCGCTCTTGACGCCCAATCGACCGGCCTTCACCATCGCCTCAAGCAGCGCGGCTGGGGCCATGCGCGGCCCGTAGCTGCGGTGAAGAATGCGCGCCACCTCGAGCGAGATGTCATTCCCGATTGTATCGAGCAGGGTGAAGGGACCCATGGGCATCCCGAACGCGACCATGTCTTGATCGATCGCTTTGAGGGACGAGGCCCCCTCCTGGAGGCACAGGACCGCTTCATTCAGATAGGGCATGAGCAGCCGATTGACCAGAAAACCAGCGCATTCCTTCACGACGATTGGAGCCTTTCGGAGACTCTCCGCAAACCCCACCGCATCATCGACCGTCTGCTGCTCCGTGGCGAGTCCCGGGATCACCTCCACCAGCGGCATCGCGTAGGCCGGGTTGAAGAAGTGCAGGCCAAGGACTTTTCCGGGCCGCTTCGTCGCGACCCCCAGCGCCGAGATCGAAAGCGCAGAGGTATTGCTGGCCAGGATCGCTCCGGGCGAGCAGACGCCGTCCAGTGCGCGGAACACGTCCTGTTTCAGCTTCAGATCCTCCGGCGCCGCCTCGATCACGAGATCGACATCGCGGAGAGCGGCCAGACTCCCCGCGGCTGTTACCAGCAGCATCTTCTCCTCACGCTGCTCCGCCGTCATCTTGCCTCTATCTACCCGGCCCTGGTAGATCGCGCGCACAGTCTCGACCCCACGCCGAGCCACCGCGTCACTCACGTCCGTGAGCACGACCGGTAGGCCGGCAAAGGTCACCACCTGGGCGATCTGCGCGCCCATCGCGCCGGCTCCCACGACCCCGACTTTGTAGATAAACATCTCTCTCCTGAGCGAATAGCCGATGGCTGATAGCCGGAAGCGCAGAGCTACTCGCTATTTGCTGCTTGCTGCTCGCTATTCAGTGCGCTCCAGGACCATTGCAGCGCCTTGCCCCCCGCCCACACACATAGTCACCGCTCCCAGCGTGGCGCCGCGCCGCTGCATTTCATAGAGCAGTGTGATCACCAGGCGCGTCCCGGTCATGCCGACCGGATGGCCCAGCGCAATGGCGCCACCGTTCACGTTCACGCGGTCCCGGTCGAGCTTTAACGCTCGCTCCACCGCCAGGTACTGCGCAGCAAACGCCTCGTTCAGCTCGATCAGACCAAGATCCGCAAGGCCCAGGCCTGCGCGCTTCAGCGCCAACGGCAGCGCTTCGACGGGACCGATGCCCATGCGGGTCGGCTCGACCCCCACGAATCCGTAGCTCCGAATGCGGCCCAGGGGACGGAGCCCCAGGTCACGCGCACGCTCGGCGGACATGACGATCGCCGCAGCGGCGCCGTCGTTCAGGGGACAACTGTTCCCGCCCGTAACCGTGCCGCCTTCCTTGAACAGCGGTGGATAGAGGGCCAGCTGTTGCTCGGTCAACGCGACATTGGGTCCTTCATCCTGGCTCAAGGTCACGGGCGCAACCTCACGGCCGGCGACGGTTTTCGGGATGGTCACGGGCAGCATTTCGTCCTTGAAGCGGCCCTCTCTCATGGACCGGAACGCGCGACGATGGCTCTCCACCGCGAAGCGGTCCTGCTCCTCCCGGCTGATGCCGAACTCTTCGGCCAGATTCTCCGCCGTCCTTCCCATGAGCTGGCCGCAAAAGGCGTCCGTCAACCCTTCCCAGAGGCTGTCGATAAATTCCGCATGGCGCAGGCGCTTCCCCCAGCGCATGTCCCGGCTCAAGAATGGCGCGCGGCTCATGTTCTCTACCCCGCCCACCACCTGGACGTCCGCGCTCTCACTCTGGATATTCTGGAACGCGTTCACGAACGGCTGCAGCCCGGAGGAGCAGTTGCGCTGGACCGAATAAGCGGGCGTCCGCATCGGGAGGCCGGCCATCAGCCCGATCACCCGGGCGATGTTATAGGCGTCGCTGGGCTGGCCCACACAGCCGACGATCACCTCGTCCACGAGAGCCGGATCGAGGTGCGCCCGCGCGAGCACTTCCCGCACCACCAACTCCCCCAGTTTCTGCGCCGGGACGTCCTTGAGCGTCCCCCCGAAGTTCCCGATCGGCGTCCGTGCGCCGGCCACAATCACCACGTCCTTCATCCGCCTTCTCCTCTCATCCCGCTTTGCGGCGCTCCACCATCTCGGCGCCGACCTGCTTCACCTCTTCTTCGTCGCGCAACATGCGCCGCAACACTTTGCCCACCATGGTTCGCGGCAATTCTGACCGGAACTCGATCGACGTCGGCACCTTGAAGACCGCCAGCGACCGGCGGCAGTACTCGATCAGCGACCCTTCGGTGAGCGTCTGGCCATCCTTGAGCACTACGAAGCCCTTGACCGCCTCGCCATACTGGCGATGGGGAATGCCGACGACCACCGCGTCTTTCACCGCCGGGTGCTTGAAGAGTACCTCCTCGACCTCGCGGGGATACACGTTTTCTCCACGCGACTTGATCATATCCTTTTTTCTGTCGACCAGGTAGACAAACCCCGCGCTGTCCCGTCGAACAAGGTCGCCGGTGTGCAACCAGCCGTCTCGCAAAATTGCCCTCGTTTCGGCCTCGTTCCGCCAGTACCCTTGCATGACCTGGGGGCCCCGGACCCTGAGCTCACCCAGCTCCCCGTCAGCCACTTCCCGCTCACCGTTCTGAAGATCCACGATGCGATGGTCGGTGTCAGGAAAAGGCACCCCCATCGAGCCGCGGGGGTTCACTCGGTACACAGGGTTACAGTGCGTCACCGGGCTGGCCTCCGTGAGACCATACCCCTCTGAAATCCTCACGCCGGTCAGACGTTCGAACCGTTCCTGTACTTCGGCATGCAAGGGGCTGGCTCCGCTCAAGCACACACGGAGGGACCGGAGGTCATACCGCTGCACTTTCGGGTACTCGTTGATCATCATGAACATGGCCGGAATGCCGGAAAAGATCGTGACCCGGTGCCGGTGAATGGCCTGCAGCGCTTCGCCCACTAGGAACCGCGGCAACAGGATCTGGGGGCAGCCGGTCATCACCGCGAGGTGTTGGGTCGTGCTCAGCCCGTAGACATGGAAAAACGGAATCACACCGAGAAAGATCTCCCGGCCTTCCCTGAAATCCGGCACCCATGCCCGGCACTGGCATGCATTGGCCACGACGTTCCGGTGGGTCAGCATCACGCCCTTGGGGATGCCGGTTGTGCCGCCCGTATATTGGAGTAACGCCACATCGGTTTGTTTGAGTCGGGGGAGCGTCGTCTTGTCTCCATTGGGAGTGATGTTCAGCAGCTCCAGAAAATCGTGAAGTGGCGGCCGCTTCTCCACGCGGATCCAGCGCCCGCTCAGCCGTGCCTTCAGCGGATACAGCAGGCGTCGCAGGGGGGGCAGAAAGTCACGGACGCTGGTCAGGATGATTCGCTTCAGCGGCGTGCGGTCCTGGACCGCGCTGATACGCGGGTAGAACAGATCCAAGGCGAGGATGGTCTCGCTGCCGGAATCTGCGAGCTGCGTCTCGATTTCCCGGCCCACATACAGTGGGTTCGTCTGGACGACGACCGCCCCCGCCTTGAGTGCCCCATAATAGCCGATGAGGGCCTGGGGGACGTTGGGCAGCATGAGCGCAACCCGGTCGCCCGGACCCACGCCGAGGGAGCGGAGTGCCAGCGCAAATCGTGTGGTGAGCTCATCCAGCTCAGCGAAGGAGATGCGCCTGCCGTAGAAGAACAGCGCCGGGGAGTGAGCGAATCGCGTGACGGACCGGCTCAGCAGGTCCGGCAAGGTCCAGTCAGGATACTCCACCGTGGAGGGAACGCCCTGATCATAAGACCCGACCCAGGAACGCTGCATCTGACTCCTTGCCCGATCCCCTGACCGCGAACCGATTCGAAGCTAGGACCGTCCAGCCAATCGCGCTAGGCCATTCGTTGCTGGCTGCTGGCCGGGGCCCTCTGACCGAGGCCCATCCAGAAGCCTTCCAGATAGTCCAGGACGGCTTTGACGCCCTGATGAAAGTCTCGACGCTCCTGAGGCGTCATACCACCCGACCCCGCGCCGGGCGGCCCATCGATGGCGGCCACGGCCTTCTCCATGGCCGCTTCGTGAGTGGATTCCAACTGGCGATGGTACGTGAAATAGGTCATGTCCATGCCGGGACAACGGTCGTGCTGCAATTTCGTCAGGCCCGGGATGAGATGGTCCCACATGGTGATCGCCATGTTCTCCAGGCCGAACGACGCGCCGAGGGCCATGGCGTGGTTGCCGCTGCTGTACAGCTCTTCCATCCCCTGAATGTACGCCCGGGTCGTGGGGAGCATCGGGCGAGCCATCGCCTCGTGTATGTCCACTCCAATAGACCGGAGAAAATCCCGGTACAGGAGTTCGTGTCGGTTCCTGGTTCGGCCTTCGCCCAGCTCCGAATAGAGTACCGTGGTGAGCTCATCCGCCACGGCTTCATCCTCGGTGTTCACTAACTGCGCGACGAGGATCTTCGGGAAGAAGCGAGCAAAGTTGTAAAACTCCACCGCGAATTCGGTTAACTCTGCGTCGGTAAGGTCTCCGGTCATGAAACCATCGAGGTAGGGGTTGTTGATGGCTCCGTGGCCCAGGACGTACTGGCGCATCTCTTTATAGAAGGACATGGCTCACTCCTCCTATTCCGTGCACACAGCCGACGATCTGGCCGCCCGTCGGTGAGCCACTGCAGCTCATGTTTCAAATGATATAGCTTTTGCATTGATAATGCAACATGATCTTCCATTCGTAGTCTCAAGAATGGCCTTAAAACTGATTGACATTAAAAACTCATTTAAAATTAATGGCCTATGACTTTATTCAGACAATAAGAAACATCTATGATCTGATAGACTTAATCTGTTATACTGGTCAGCGTGAAGACCGGCAGGTTCGAGAACCCAGCGGACCATGGCTGGCCCGCTCATCATGAGCAGGAGGACCCTCCAATGAACCACTCGATGGGAATCGACCATATCACGCTCTGCGTCCAAGACCTCGCCGCGGCTGAGTACCTGTTCACCAAGGTTCTGGGCTTTGAGGTCATCTGGTCGGCCCGGGACGTCGGGACGAACAAGTCGAGCATGGACACCGTCGTGGTCCAGCGCGGCAACGCGAAAATTGCCCTCATGCAAGGCCGCGACAAGGTGGTGAAATCCCAGATCACTGAGTTCATCGAAAAGTACGGTGAAGGGGTCCAGCATCTGGCGATCGAGGTTGACGATATCGACGCCGTGTGTCGGGAATGGGAGCAGCGGGGCGTGAAGTTCAGCGGCCCGCTGAAGAACGCACGGGACGGCTTCGGCCCCCTCAAACAACGGTTCACGTACCCCTTGTTCCCTGGGAGCGGCGTGTTCCTGGAGCTGACCCAACGGCAACAGGGAGCCGAGAAGTCCAAGACGTTCGTCCGAGGCACCGTCGAGGCGCTCTATAAGGATATCGAGCGGGACCAGATGGCCGGAGTTGAGCAGACGATCATTGATTACCCCGCTGCTCCCGTGAAACCGCCAGTCCGGAAGCGCGCGTCCTAAGATCAGGCAAAATGCGGAATGGTGAACAAGCAGTTTTGAGTTGTGAATTGTGAGTTTTTAGCTACAATTCACAATTGACAACTCATCTTGCATAACTGGGACCTGCTCATCCTTCCGCCCTCAATCGTTGGAAGCATGGGGAGGCCCGCGCCATGTACTTGATGAAAAAAGGCAAGGCCCCGAAGCAGGCACACGTGAGTGTGCCGGAGGGGCTGTATGAAGAAGAGCACGGCCGCCGTGGATTTCGTGGACCGGCGTCGCACCTGTATCGGAGTCATCCTCCGACGGCATGGGTGCGAATCGACGGGCCCCTTCGGCCCCGCGCCTTCGCCTGCGCGGCCCTTCCCTCCCCGGATCAGCGGTCGGCCGACGGCAAACCGGTGGAGATCTTGCGCAGCCCGGATGGTCGGGTCTTCGTCTCTCGCCGAGCCGACACCATGCCCTATTTCGTCCGCAACGCCGACGGGGATGAGATTCACTTCATCCATCAAGGCACCGGACGATTCGAAACCGACTACGGAGTGCTACCCTACGAGCCCGGCGACTATATCGTGATCCCCAAGGGGACCACCTACCGGCTGGTCGTCGAGGCTGGGCCCTCGCTCTTCCTTCTTATTGAGACGCCTGAGCCGGTCGAGCTGCCGGACCGGGGCCCACTCGGGCAGCACGCCCTCTTTGACCCGGGCGTCCTGGTGGCCCCGGAGTTGGCGCCCTCCGACGACGCGAAGGAGCAACGCCAGTGGGAAGTTCGCATCAAGCGCGACGGGGCATACACCAAGGTCGTCTATCCCTTCTTCCCCATGGATGTGGTCGGCTGGAAGGGCGACCTGTGGGTCGCCAAGCTGAACGTGCGCGACTTCCGGCCCGTGACGAGCCCTCGGTATCACCTGCCTCCCAGCGTGCATATCACCTTCCAAGCCGGTGGGCTGCTGATTTCCACCTTCGCCCCTAGACCGCTGGAGAGCGATCCCGAGGCGATGCGGGTCCCCTTCTACCACCGGAACATGGACTATGATGAGGTGCTGTTCTACCATCGGGGGAGTTTCTTCAGCCGTGCGGGCATCCAGCCGGGCGCCCTGACGTTGCACCCGCAGGGAATCCACCACGGACCTCATCCTCAAGCCGTCGAGGCGAGCAAGACTAAGACCGACACGGACGAGGTCGCGGTCATGGTCGAGTCCGCCCGCTCATTTACGGTCCAGCCCGAACTGGAGCCAGTGGAGCTGAAGGAGTACGCCCTCAGCTGGAGCAAGTGATGAAGCTCGTCAGCCTTCAGGTCCGGACGCCGGTGGGGATCTTTCAGCGCGCGGGGGCGCTCCACGGACAGACCATCGTGGATCTGAACATGGCCTATGCGTCGATGCTCGCGGGGCAGAAGGAATCGCAGCCCTATCGACTGGCGAACGCAATCGTCCCCTCGACCATGCTCGAATTCCTGGAGGGAGGCCCCTCCGCGATGGCCGCCGCCCGCCAGGCCTTCGCCTACGCAATCCGTCAAGGCGAAAATTGGAAGGGCCCGGACGGCCAGATGGCAGTCTATCCCTCTCATCCCACGCTCCCCGAGGGAGTGCGAATCATCGCGCCGCTGCCGAACCCGCCGTCCCTGCGAGATTTCATCGCCTTCGAGGACCATATCGCCGCCACCTCCAAAAAGCGCGGCCAGCCCATCCCGCCCGAGTGGTACAAGGCCCCGGCCTATTACAAGGGCAACCACCGCACCATCATCGGACCGGGTGAGGACCTGCCGTGGCCCTTGGCGACCACCAAGCTGGACTACGAGCTGGAACTGGCTTGCATCATCGGCCGGCAAGGCCGGGACATCTCCGAGCGGGACGCTCCGGAGTATATCGCCGGGTACACGATCATGAACGACTTCAGCGCGAGGGATATCCAGTTTCAGGAGATGGCCTGCCGCCTTGGCCCGGCCAAGGGCAAAGACTTTGCGACCGCCATCGGCCCATGCATCGTGACCCCCGATGAAATCCCCGACCTGAGCGCGCTCAAGATGATCGCCCGGGTCAACGGCGCCGTGTGGTCGGAGGGCCGCTTCGGGACGATCCACTGGTCCTTCGCGCAGATGATTGCGCACGTGTCTCGTGGTGAGAGCATCTATCCCGGTGACCTCTTCGGCTCCGGCACCGTCGGAGGGGGATGCGGCCTCGAGATGGATCGATACCTGAATCCGGGGGACGTGGTCGAGTTGGAGATCCAACCCATCGGAATCTTAAAGACTCGGGTGGTCAAATAATCAAGGAGAGAGGTACCAATGAACGTTCAAGTAACCGACGAGGGGGCGGTGAGGGCGCTGGCCGAGCGACATCGTGCACTCTATGAGGGCCCGGGCATCGACTCAATGCTCAAGCGCATCATCCGCGATGCCCCGCAGTCGAAGCTCTCGGATTGGGACATCCACCGCATCCTTCGGACATCTCGGGCAGTGCTCTTCGACACCCACGTGGAGATGGTCTCCGGTCACCACAGTGCGACGTATCTCCGATTTGAATCCGTCGCACGGATTCCTGAGATTCTCAGGGTGATTTCGCGGGACATGGCCGACTGGGTCCAGCAGACCTTCAAGAAAGACCCGATCGTCGGGATTGTGGCGACCGCCTCCGATGCCCACCACCTGGCCGAGAATGTCGCTGACCTCCTTCGCGACAAGATGCGGCTGCGGGTGGTCCTCACCCCGTTCAACCCCGAGACGGGTAAGATCGGGACCGAGGTGGCCGCCGGAGCGATCCGCTCCGGCGAACGCTTTCTCGTCCTGAACGACGTCACCACGCGAGGGAACTGCGTGACCAAGCTCGGCAAGGTGGTCACCGATCACGGCGGCGTGCTGGCGGGCATGATGGTGTTTGCCCGCCGGGACAGCGGCCAGTTCCCCTTGATGGGCGAACTCACTACGAAGCTTCCGTTCTACTACACGGCCGACCTGGAAATGCCACAGTGGGAACCGGCCATGTGCCCGCTCTGTAAGAGCAAGACGCCGCTGCTGTCGTGGCGGGAGATGCCGGACCTGTGATGTCGATGAGCGTCGAGTGTTCGGTGCTCAGTGTTCAGTATTCAATCATCAGTTTAGAAATCTCACAACTGAAGTCTCACGACTAAACGCTCGACTCTGCCGCGGAAGAAGAGGGGGGCCCTATGGATCTGGCGGTCGTGGCGAAAGAGATCAAACCGGCGGACCTGCTCCAGATGTACTACTACCTGCGCCTCACGCGGACGCTGGAGGACCGCGTCACGGCGCTCTACCGGCAGGGCCGGATCGTGGGTGGAGTGTACACCAGCAACGGGATGGAGGCCATCCCCGTCGGGTATGCCTCGGCCATCGAGCGCGACGATATCATCGCTCCGTACCATCGCGACATGGGCGCGTTCCTGATCCGGGGGATTACGCCGGGCGAGGTCGTCGCCCAGTACCTCGGGAAGCGCACGGGACCCACCAGAGGGAAGGACGGCAACGTCCACATCGGGGACCTGAAACGCGGCATTATCGGCTTCGTCAGCCACCTGGCCGACAATCTGCCCATCGCAGCCGGCGCGGCACTCGCCTTCAAGATCCGCGGCGAGTCGCGCGTGGTCGTCGCCAACACGGGTGACGGAGGAACCAGTCGCGGCGACTTTCATGAAGCGTTGAACTTCGCGGCAGTCCGCAAGCTTCCGGTCGTCTTCTTCTGCAATAACAACCAGTACGCCTATTCGACGCCGTTGAGCCTCCAGATGCCCATCAAAGACGTCGTAGACCGGGCCAAAGCTTACGCGATCCCGGGTGAAATCGTGGACGGCAACGACGTGGCCGCAGTGTATCTCGCCGCGAAGCGGGCCATCGGCCGGGCCCGGGCCGGTGGCGGGCCCACGTTCATTGAATGCAAGACGATGCGCATGCACGGCCACTCAGAGCACGACTCGGCCAAGTATGTCCCGAGGGAGCTCCTGGAGGAATGGAAACAGAAAGATCCGATTCTCAAGGCAGAACAGTTGCTCAGAGCGCTCGGGTATGCGGACGACGCCGCCTTCCATGAAGTCGAAGAGCGGGTCAAGAGAGAGGTGGAGGCCGGGGTGGAGTTCGGGGAGCAGAGCCCCTTGCCGGAAGGCCCTGAAGTCTTGGAGGGCGTGTTTGCGGATGATGAGGAGGTATCGTCATGACGACCGCCACAGCGGGACGTGAAGTCACCTACCTCGAAGCGATCTCGGAAGCGCTCGACGAAGAGATGACCCGTGATGAGCGGGTGTTCATAATGGGTGAGGACATCGGCCCCTACGGCGGGGCCTTCCGGATCACCGAAGGCTTCCAGAAGAAATACGGCGAATGGCGGGTCCTGGACACCCCGCTGGCCGAATCGGGCTTTGTGGGCGCCGCCATCGGGGCGGCCATGATGGGCATGCGGCCCGTCGTAGAAATGCAGTTCGCCGACTTCATTTCCTGCGCCTTCGATCAGATTGTCGAGGTGGCGGGGACGAGCTACTACCGCTGGCGGGCGTCGGTGCCGATGGTGATCCGGGCTCCCTACGGCGGCGGTGTCCACGGTGGGCCCTTCCATTCGGAATGCCCGGAAGGCTGGTTCTTCCATTCGCCCGGACTCAAGCTGGTCGCCCCTTCGACGCCCTATGACGCCAAGGGTCTGCTGAAGGCTGCGATTCGGGACCCGAACCCCGTGATCTATTTCGAGCACAAGTTCCTGTACCGCCGTGTGAAGGCCGTGCTGCCGTCTGAGGATTACATCGTCCCGATCGGCAAGGGCGACGTGAAGCGTGTCGGCACCGACATCTCCGTGATCACGTACGGCGCCATGGTGCACCTGGCCCTGGAGGCCGCCGATCTGCTGGCGAAGGACGGAATCAACCTGGAGGTCGTGGATCTCCGGTCGCTCATTCCGCTCGACCAAGAGCTGATTTACGAGTCTGTCCGGAAGACCAGCAAGGCGATCGTGCTGCACGAGGATAACAAAACGGGGGGCATCGGAGCCGAAATCGCGGCGCGGCTGGCTGAAGACTGCTTCGACTGCCTCGACGGGCCGATCATTCGGATCGCTCCGCCGGACACGCCGATCCCGTTCAGCGCACCGCTGGAGGAGTTCTTCCTCCCCAAGATTACCGACGTCGTGACAGCCGCGAAGAAGCTGGCGTCGTATTGATCCTGTAGACGTGACGCGTGACCCGTGACGGGTGACGCGTCCTGGACGGACTGACTTGCTCGTGTTCGCGCATTTTGCGCTCGCGTCACGCGTCACCGGGACCCATTGCTCAGCAGAATGCAATGGGTGCCCCGAGTCACGGTAGCCTCTATGGCCACTGACATCATTATGCCCCAGCTCGGTGAGAGCATTGCGGAGGGGACCATCATCAAATGGCTCATTGCGCCAGGGGGCCGTGTCGAGAAGGACCAGTCGCTGCTGGAGGTTGAGACCGACAAGGTCTCCCTGGAGATTCCGTCCCCTGCCAGCGGGTATCTGACCGAAGTGCTGGTGCAGGCGGGGCAGACGGTACCGGTGGGAACCCTGCTCGCGCGTGTGGAGGCGCAGGCGGCGCCGGCCGGAGTCGTGAACCGTGTGGGCGGTGTGGTCGTCCGTCACATGGAACCTGCCTCCGAGGGCACCGACCACTATTCACCCGCGGTCCGGCAACTGGCCAAGGAGCACGGGGTGGACCTGTCCCGGGTGACCGGGTCCGGCGCCGGCGGTCGGGTCACCAAGAAGGACGTTCTGGAATTCATCGCCCGAAGCGGCTCGACTCCGCAGGTGCCGGCTCCTTCCCCTCACCTTCCTCTCGCTCGACCGCCTTCGACAAGCTCAGGCCCTGAGCCTGTCGAGGGGAGCCTCGCCCGTCGAGAGCCTCTGGGTCGAGCGATCGCAGGCCCCCGTGAGGAGGGAAAGCTAGGGAGAGGGGTGCGGCCATCGGGCGAAGAGATTCTTCCCTTAAGTCCGATGCGGAAGACCATCGCCGAGAGGATGGTCAAGAGTCGGCAGACCTCGGCCCACGTCGTGACGTTTTTTGAGGCTGACTTCTCGAAGGTCGGCAAGATGCGGGAACTCCGCGGGCTGACCT
>JAHRHE010000183.1 GCA_020027965.1 Nitrospirota bacterium
TCTGGTCACGACGTTCGACCCCAATGACGCGAACTCCTTCATGGGGGATGCGACGGCGCTGGATACCAACCTGGACTACCGGGCGGATGTGTCCTATCGAGGCCTGAACTTGAAGGGCACCGGCGCGGACCCCCCCTGGGTCGGCAAGATGTACCGGCTGACCACCGTGAGCGGTGGGGATACGACCCCGGCGAACTGGGGGTGGAACCAGAAGCCGACCTCGTTGCTCACGACCTTCACCTGCTGGCCGACGCCCTGTACGGGCGCCACGAAGGTCGGGCCCGTCGCGACGGCGCCGGCCGTGACCGTGGACGACGGCGGCAAGTTCTGGGTGTTCTTCGGCACCGGGCGCTACTACACCGCCGCCGAGAAGGTCAGCACCGACACCCAGTGGTTCTATGGAGTCAAGGACATGGTGCTGAGCGGAGGCTGCACTCAGAGCAGCGTGGAGAATTGCGGGATGACGAACCTCGTGAATGTCTCCAGCGCCACCGTGTGCACGATCTGCGCGGGCAACCAGGTGAATGGGGTGAGCGGCATCACTACGTTGCTGGGGACCACTGCGACCACGCTGCAAGGCTACGTGATGGGCAAGGACGGCTGGTACACCACGCTGCCGGCCTCGCGCGAACGGGTGCTGGTCGGCCCCACGCTTATCGGCGGGGTGGTGTTCTTCCCCTCCTTCGTCCCCATCCTGGATGTCTGCAGCGGAGAAGGGGACAGCTACCTCTACGCCCTGTTCTACCTGACCGGAAGCGCCTACAAGGAATCGGTGGTGGGGACCTACGACGGGGGCGGCGGGAACACCAACGTGTCCCGGTCGATTTCGCTCGGCAGTGTCGGAGCGGCCTCTCAGGTGGGCATCCACATCGGCGCCTCCGGGAGCGGCGCGGACGGGACGAGCAGCGGGTCAGGCTGCGCCGGGCGGGTGACCGCTGTCGTGCAGTCCAGCAGCGGCGCGATCAGCCAGAACTGCTCGAGGCCGGTGCTGTCCTTCTGGAGCCGCTACATCTCCTGGGCGGATCAGAAGTACTGACGCAAGAGACATGACCGACCGACCAGCGCGGTGGGTGCCCGCGGCCCAACGCGCTGGTTGTCAAGAAAGCAAAGGAGCCGACCGTGACACGCAAGACGAGCGACCGGGCTATCAGGGCGGCGGTCTTGATCGGGCTGCTGCTGTGGCCGCTCGCGGCCAGCGGCCAGATCATGGCGGACTACACGGCCATGCCCCCGAACGCGGGCCTGACCGTGAAGCCGAACATCCTGCTGCTCATGGACAACTCGGCCAGCCTGCGGAATCGGGCAGCCTGCGACCCGTCGTGTCTTGCCTTTTCGTCCTCCACGGCGTATTCGGGCATGTTCGACTCCCTGACCTGCTATACCTATGACACCACGGACACCCGCTTTGAGCCGGCCGCGACCAAATCACCAGCCGTTCTCGGTACAGCCTGTTCTTCCACCCAGTGGGATGGGAATTTTCTGAACTGGGTCACCTTCCGGCGGCTGGACGCGGTGAAGAAGGCGATGATCGGCGGGGTCTGCGTGGTCGTGCGGAACGCCGACGGCAACTGCCCGCCGACCGGGACTCCCTCGCTGGTGACCCTGATGCAGCAGGAGATGATCTGGCACCCGACCGCCGCAACCCAGATTGAGACCACGCCCGGCGTCTCATCGGCCGACGCCACGGGCCGGGTCCCGCAATCCGTGCGGCAGACCCCGGAGGGAAACCCGGGCACCTTCTACTTTCACATCGTGGGACAGAACACGGCGCTGAAGGGGTCGTTCTGCATCGATAATGATACGAACAAGCCCGACGGGATGGCCACCTGTGACGACGGCAGCGACGGGTTCAAGGAGAATAACGTCGCGACGATGTTCAAGACCCGCGTCGCCTACAACACCGAACCCACCGGCGTGATCCAGGAGGTGGGTGATCGAGCCCGGCTCGGGCTGATGGTGTTCAACTGCGTCCCCGGCGCGGGCTTCGCCTGCGCGGATCCCTATACGACAGGGGCCAAGGTCCTCACCCCGATCGGCTCACGCCAATCGGTCAACAGGGCCGACAACACCATCGAGACCTTCAACACCAACAAGGCGGCGATGATCGACTCGGCCGAGGAAACCATGAACATGTACGGGACACCGCTCGCGGAGTCCCTCTACGAGGCGATGCGCTACGTCGCCCAGGTCAAGCAGGCCTTCCTCACGGACCGATACGTCTATTCTATCGCCTATTCGACGGCAGGGTCGAATGGTGTGAACTTTGGAACGGCCGGCATCGGCGGCATCAGCACAGGCGAGCAGACTGTCCTGACCGGCAGCGAGACGTGCCCGGCCGGGTATATTACCAACGCCTGCGGGCGGGACCCCTTCTTTTACGGAAGCAATCACACCCCAGCCTGGGCCAGTCCCTCGACCCAGGTCACCTGTTGTAAGACCTACATCATCGTCTTTACAGACGGGGCGCCGGACTACGAGTATAATGTTCCCGCCTCACTCCAGGACTTCGGGCATGGCCACCATGGCACCCACTGCACCGGGGCCAATACCGTCGTGCCGCCCAGCCCGCTGTCCACGTGCAGCACCGGGACGGACGGGTTCGGGGCCGACCTGACTTATGCCCACTACCTATCGCAGCACAAGACTGACTCAGGCAAGGTAGCCGGTGCCCACTATCTGGACGATGTGGCCTATTGGGGCCATATCAATGACCTGCGCGACACGTCGCTCCAGGTGAAGAATGCCGGTGGCACCGTGCTGGCCACGCTGGAGGCCAATGGGCACCCCTTGCCCGGCATGCAGAACGTGACGGTCTATGCGTTCTATGCGTTTGGGGAGGTCAGGAGCCGGGAAATTCTGATGAACACGGCGAAGCTCGGGGCCTTCGAGGATTCCAACGGTAATAACATACCCGACTTGCCGTCTGAATGGGATAAGGTCAACAACTACACCGGCGCGGCGACGCCGGACGGGCTGCCCGATGCGTATTTTGAGTCCTCCAACGTGGACGACCTTCGAGACAAGCTCACGTCGACCCTTGCCAGCATCCTCCAGAAGTCGGCGTCCGGGACCTCAGTCTCGGTAATCGCCGGCTCGGCGAATGGAGAGGGCGCGAGCTACGGGGCCTATTACTTTACCAGCCTCGTCAATCCCACGACCTCGAACGAGGTGAAGTTTCCCGGCTTCCTGGCCGGCTTCTTCCTGGACGCCTTCGGCAACCAACGGGAGGACAGTAACGGCGACGGCAAGCTGGTCCTGACCGCCGACAGCATCATTAGAACGCGATATGACACCGCCTCTAAAGCGGTCAAGTTCGATCGGTATGCGGACGCGAATGGGGACGGCAAGGCGGACAGCTCCACCCCATCCCTGGCCGACGTGCCGCGAGACCAGGTCAAACACCTCTGGGAGGCGGGCAAGCAACTGGCGCTGAAGGATGCGGCCACCCGTAAGATCCTGACTTGGACGGATTCCGACAATGATGGCATAGTGGATGTCGGGGAGCAGATCGCCTTTACTACCGCCAATGCCACGACCCTCGGGCCCTACCTCCGGGCCGGCTCGGCGCCCTTTACCGCGACGGCCATCATTAATTTTATCCGTGGCTGCGACATCTCGGTCTGCGCCGAGCAAGCTCCACTCCGCGACCGGCGATTGTCGGTCAGCGGGACGCAGAAGGTCTGGAAACTGGGGGACATCATGACCTCCACCCCGACCCTGGTGGGGCCGCCCAGGGAGCGGTTCGACGTCCTGTACGGGGACGCCAGCTATACGACTTTCTTCACGCAGTACAAGAATCGCCGGCAGGTGATCTATGCGGGAGCCAACGATGGGATGCTCCACGCGTTCAATGCCGGCTACTATCATCGCGGGGATGACACCAGCACGGGCGCCATCATCGAGCATGGCTGGTTCACGCGGACGCCCACGGATAACTCCAGCGGGCCGCTCCTGGGGGATGAGCTCTGGGGCTTCATCCCCTATCAGCTCCTGCCGCAGCTCCAGTGGCTGACGCGATATGACTATGCCCACACGTACTATGTGGACCTGAAGCCGAAGATCACGGACGCCCGCATCTTCGCGGCCGATGCCGATCATCCGGACGGCTGGGGCACGATCCTGATCGGCGGGATGCGGATGGGCGGGAGCTGCCGGGGCGCCGTGTCCCCGGCGGCCGCGACCTGTGTGTCCGCCACGGGGGCGACGCCCATGAGCGTGACGGCGGATTTCGGCAGCGGGGTACAGACGCGCGTGTTCTACAGCGCCTACTTTGTGCTGGACATCACCAATCCGGAGGTGGACCCCAAGCTCCTCTGGAGTTTCACGGATGAAACCCTGGGGCTGACCACGGCTTATCCGGCGGTGGTGCGGGCGAACCCGGCGGCCGATGCCAAGACCAGCAACACCAACGCGAAGTGGTTCGCCGTGCTGGGCTCGGGTCCCACCGGTTATGACGCGACCAGCGGCCAGACCGGGAAGGTGTTCGCGATCAACCTGGCCACCGGCCCGGGCGCGGCCAACGCTCTGGTCACGACGTTCGACCCCAATGACGCGAACTCCTTCATGGGGGATGCG
>JAHRHE010000184.1 GCA_020027965.1 Nitrospirota bacterium
AGGCGACCTTGAGGCCGACGTGATGGAAGTGCTCTGGCGGCGTGGCGAAGCCTCCATCCGCGAAGTGTGGGAGGAGCTGAAGCGCCGGCGATCCATCACCTTCAACAGCATCATGACCATCATGAACCGTCTGGTGGCCAAGGGGCTCTTGCGGCGGGAGGACGGACGCGGACGCTACCGGTACGCTCCGCGAATGGACCGCGAGACCCTGCTGGCGCGCGTGTCACACGACGTCGCTAAGGCACTCGTCGAGGAATTTGGCGAGATCGCCGTCGCCCAGTTCGTCGCCGTGCTGCAGGATGCGGACCCGGAAAAGCTCGCAGCTCTCGAGCGGATGATTCGCGAACGGCGGGGAACCCGGCGATGAGATTGCGATGACTCCCGACCCGCCGCAGATCAGCTGGATCCTGCCGTTCGTGGCCGGAGTCGTGTCGTTTCTCTCTCCGTGTGTCATGCCGTTGATCCCCGGATATCTCTCGTACGTGTCCGGCATGTCTGCCGAAGAACTGGGCCAGGCTACCCCCGGACGAACCCGGCGGGTACTGGGCCAGTCCGTACTGTTCGTGCTGGGCTTTGCTGCGGTCTTCGTGGCCCTGGGGGCCTCCGCGTCGGCGCTGGGCGCCGTGCTTGTGCAGTACCGGTTTTTCCTCAACAAGGTCTCGGGTCTGTTCATTATCGTCATGGGACTGACGTTGACCGGGATCGTGCGCGTCGGGTGGCTTACCAGGGAGCGCCGGGTGCCGCTGGTCACGCGCCAGGGCGGTGCCCTGCGGTCCATTTCGCTAGGCGGAGCGTTTGCCTTCGCCTGGACCCCGTGCATCGGGCCAATCCTGGCGTCGGTGCTGCTCTACGCCGGATCGGTCGCAACCGTGAAGGTGGGCGCGCTGCTCCTGTTAGTCTATGCGCTCGGGCTCGGCGTGCCGTTTGTGCTATCGGGGCTGGCCTTCTCTCGAGCCATCCATGCGCTGCGCTGGATGCGCCGGTATGCCCGGCCGATTGAAGCACTCAGCGGGATCGCGCTCATCGCGATCGGAACGCTGCTCTACACCAACAAGATGTTCTATGTCAGCATCTGGGCTCAGCGGCTCTTCAGCCGCTTCGGCCTCGACTTGTGGCGGTTCTTCTGAGACGTTCAGGGGGTGGCAGCGGTGAGGATCAATCGCAAGTGGCTGTGGGGTGCGGGTGTGCTGGCGGCTGCGACGGCGCTACTGGCGGCCGGCATGCCGCTGACCACGCTCATCCTGTTAGCGGCGGCGTTGGCCTGCCCGGCCGCAATGTTTTTCGGCATGCGAGGCGCGCAGTCTGGATCTAGCGGGATGGCCTCCCATCCCGACATGAAGAAGTCCTCTGAGCAACCTCCTTCGTCGACAGATTCCGGATCGACAGAGGGCAGCGAGCCCGCATTGAGAACGTAGGCCGTGCACCAGCAGAGGCCACAGGCCGTTGAGTTCGGACGCCCCACGACATACACTAGACTGCGTACGAACTGCTCCCAACGCCAGAAGGTGTGCGCGTGGCCCTCACCTTGAAATTCCGCAAGCAGGCCAACAGTGCGTTGTTCGGTGCAGTATCTGTCTCCGCCACAGTGGTTGGCGGCAGTACAGTGTTGTGGGCCTACGGCACTGGTGGTGTGAGGGATCTGGCGGCGATCGTGGGACACGCTTGCGCGAGGATCTGGACCGCGCTCCCGCCGGCGCTCCAGGTTTTGCTGATCGCGTCTCTCGTCGCCGGAGCTGCACCACTGTTCCTGTGGATTAGCCTGGCCCTGGAGCAGTGGCACAGAACACGGCGTGTGCTCCGTTCCCTCAATGGTCGCGCGCACTCCCTCTCGCCCCGGCAGCAGGCGCTCCTCGAGCGCCTCAAACTTGTTTCCCGGGTGAGGATCATCCGTAATGACCGTCCCTTTGCCATGACGGCTGGTTTCCTCAGACCAACGATTCATATCTCCACAGCCTTGCTCGAAACTCTTGAGAATGATGAGCTTGAAGCGGTCCTGCTGCATGAGCAGCATCACCTGCAGCAGTATGACCCGCTCCAACTACTTGCGGGCAGGGCGCTGGCAACCGCGTTCTTCTTTGTGCCTCTCATTAGACTGCTGATTCAGCGGCATCACGCCGCCGTGGAGCTGGCTGCAGATGAATATGCGGTCGCCCGCCAGCTTGGAACAGCCAGCCTCTCGTCAGCCATGCTGAAAGTGCTCAGTGCTCAGGCGGGCCGTCCTGCCATGAGTGCGTTAACCGGGATGACCAGCCTGCGTCTGGTCTACCTCTTGGAGCAACGTCCTTCTCTCCCGGCCATTTCGCGCGCGGGCATCGTACAGAGCGGTGCGGCTGCGGCCGTCATGGCGGCACCGGCCCTGCTCGCCCACGGCGCCGCGGCAATCCTGGCGCAGGCGTTCTTTCTAATCCGCTGTTCTGTGTAAACCCACTGTTTGTGCGCCTCTTGAGGATTTCGGCCGAGAACACTACACTATGTAGTGACACAAGCTACCGCCTCCGGTGAGGCGGTAAAGGAAAGGAGCGTCACGTGGCAGACCGCAAGGCCTCAAAGCGCAACAGATCTGGTGCGAGGCCATCTCTCAAGTGGTGGATCGCCAGCCTGGCGCTGCTCATGATTACAGCCGTGTGGGCCGGAATCTACTTCACGAGGCCCCGCGCCGCCGCAGAGCCGGCTCCGACCGAAGTGGGCGAGATCCCGCACATCCACGGTCTCGCGGTCGACCCCTTCGACTCCACGACGTTATGGATCGGCTCGCATGGCAGCCTGATCCGCGTCACAGCTGGCCGGTGGGCGCGCGTCGGGCGGCAGACCTTCGACATGATGGGTTTCAATGTACATCCCTCGCAGGCGAACGTCTTGCTCACCAGCGGCCATCCCGGTCAAGCAGATCGCCGGCCGAATCCACTCGGCGTGGAGATCAGCCGCGACGGGGGCCAGAGCTGGCAGCGGCTGGCGCTGACCGGGGCGGCAGACTTTCATGCGATGACGATCAGCCGCGCCGACCCTCAGAAGCTCTACGCGTGGAACGTCTCAGGCCGCATTGGACTGTACCGCAGTCGCGACGGCGGCAGGTCGTGGGAGTATCTCGGCGAGCGGGGTCCCGGGCGTGTCTTCTACTTAACAGTACATCCTAGCAAGGGAAACGTTGTCTTCGCCGGCACAGATCGAGGCCTCCTGGTCAGTGAGGACGGGGGGATGACCTGGCGGGCTCATCTCAGTGCCGACGTGCTCAACGTCCCCATCACGGCCGTCGAGTTTCATCCCACCAACAGCGAGATCGCCTACGCGTATGCAGCCAGATCAGGGCTTGGTCTGATCCGAAGCATGGACGGCGGCAAACGCTGGACGCCGGTCGGCTTCTTTCTTGGGGATCGAGACGCCGTCGGTAATCTGGCGCTGGACCCTAAGGATCCGCAGGTGGTGTTCCTTGCGACGTTCAGCGGCGACCTTTACCGTTCAGGCGACGGCGGCCGGACCCGCGAACGGTGGGTATCGGCTGGCAAGATCGTGACACGATGAGCGAGTTCGCGCAGGCCTGGTACCAGGTCCTCAACAGTCTGTTCCTTGGCTTGGGCGCCCCGCTACGTGAGATCGCGCTGGCGCCTGGCGCGTCGCTCCTGGGTGCGTCGCTTCTGGGGGTCCTCGGTGCGACCAGTCCGTGCCAGCTCAGCACGAATGCTTCGGCGATCGCTTACCTCGGGTTGTCCGCAGACCAGCCCGGGAGACGGATTGCATGGACGGCGGGGGCATACATCGCGGGCAAGATCCTGGTGTTCGGGCTGGCCGGTGTACTGGCCGTTATGTTGAAAGAGGAACTTCAGTCTGCGGCGATTCCGATCGCCGTTGTGATACGGAAAGCGCTTGGTCCGTTGATGCTGCTCGTCGGCCTGGCCATGCTCGGCGTGTGGCGGCCGCGGCTGGCTCTCGGGCATGCATTCAGCCTGCGCCTGCGTCAGCGGGTCGCGGGTGGCCCGCTCGGCGCGTTTTTGCTCGGCATCGCCTTCTCGTTTGCGTTCTGTCCGACCTTGGGGCTGCTCTTCTTCGGATATGTCATCCCGATGTCGATCGCGAGCAGTGTCGGCATCTTGTATCCCGCCGCGTTCGCGCTGGGCACAACGGCGCCGCTCATCCTGATGAGTTCTGTGCTCGGATTCAGTTCGGAATCGTGGATGGCCGATCGACTGGGCAGGTTGAATCCCTGGATCGGGCGGGCCGCCGGGGCCATCTTTCTCCTCGCCGGAATCAACGACACCTTGCTGTACTGGTTCCTCTAACGATGGCGCAGCTCCACCGTCGCATGCTCTTTGTCACTGCCGGCGGAGTTGCCGTCCTGACTTTCCTCCTGATCTACATTACGGCAGTCCGGACTCCCTCACCACCGCCTCCTGGAGCATCGGCGCCGTTGTTCCAGCCCCTCGACGCGCCGCCGACCGCTGAAGCGCCCCGCGAAGGGGCTCGCGCGCCGGAGTTCGCCGCCCCGCGCTTCGGGGGCGGCACGTTGCGGCTTGCCGATCTGCGGGAGAAGGGGGTCGTGATGAATTTCTTTGCCTCGTGG
>JAHRHE010000011.1 GCA_020027965.1 Nitrospirota bacterium
ACGTGCTCGCGCATCGCGCACACAAGATTTATCGCTTCGGAAAGTGGTGGATGTGTGCTCGCTGGACGCGCGCAGTCTGAGGCTGCTAGGCCACCTGCCCTAAGAGAATGGAGCAGTAAATGAGGTGTGCTCGCTCGGGTAAGGGCGCGTCTTGGCGCGCCCGGGGTGGGCAGGTGAAAATGACGCGCGCAATTGGGGTCAGCCGGGCCACCGGGCTTGTGGGATAGCGGTAAAGGGCGTCGCCGGACACGCGCAGTTGGAGGCACCCCGGGCGCCGCTCCCAAGCATCTGAGTAGTTCTCAAGTGGATTTGTGGGATTATGGCCAATCTGGTGGTGGTCGGGACACAGTGGGGGGATGAAGGCAAGGGCAAGATCGTGGACATCCTGGCCCGCGATGCGGATGTCGTGGTGCGGTACCAGGGTGGCTCCAACGCCGGCCATACCGTCGTCAATACCCGAGATACGTTTGTCTTTCATTTGATCCCCTCAGGAATTCTGTACCGCGGCAAACTCTGCATCATCGGCAACGGCGCGGTGGTGGATCCCGGCGCCCTCATCGAAGAGATGGATCGTCTCCAGGCCAAGGGTGTCAAGATCGGCAAGAATTTGGTCATCAGCCAGCGGGCGCACGTCATCATGCCCTATCACAAGGCGATCGAGAAGGCGGCAGAACAGTCCAAGGGGTCGCGACGGATCGGGACCACCGGACGGGGCATCGGTCCCACGTACGCCGATAAGATGGCCCGGATCGGCATCCGGGTGGGCGATCTGCTCAATCCGCCGTTGTTCCGGCGCAAGTTGGAAGAGAATCTGGCCGAGATGAACACGTTTCTGGAGCGTCTGTATCAGGTCTCGGGCTTTGAGGTCGAGAAAGTCTTTCAGCAGTACATGGCATACGCCGAACGCCTGAAGGGCTCGATCGCGGACGTGACCATCCTCCTCAACGACGCGATCGAGCGAGGGCGGAACGTGCTGTTCGAGGGGGCGCAAGGCACCCACTTGGACGTGGACTTCGGCACGTATCCCTATGTGACCTCGTCCAGCGGCACCGCGGGTGGCGCCTGCACGGGGACCGGTGTGGGACCCACCAGGATCGACGCGGTCCTGGGGGTGGCCAAGGCCTACAGCACCCGGGTCGGGAGTGGGCCATTCCCGACCGAACTCACGGATGCGACGGGGGGCTGGTTGCAGGAACGGGGCAAGGAGTTCGGGGCGACGACGGGTCGGCCTCGGCGCTGCGGGTGGTTCGATGGGGTGCTGGTGCGGTACGCCACCCGCGTGAACGGGCTGACGTCCCTGGCGGTGACCAAGCTGGACGTGCTGGATGGGTGCCAGGAGGTGAAACTCTGCACGGGCTATCGTCTCGGCGGGAAACTCTACAAGGATATGCCGTCGGACCTCGCGGTGCTCCAGGAGTGCGAACCGGTCTACCAGGTGATGCCCGGCTGGTCCACCGCGACGACGGGGATCACCGCCTACAAATCCTTGCCGGCCCGGGCGAAACGCTATCTGGACCGGATCCAGGAGCTGGCCGACTGCCGGATCGATATCATTTCCACCGGCTCCCGACGCGACGAGACGATCATGCTCCGGAACCCGATGCGCCCGACCCGCCGCCGGAGAAAATGACGGCCCCGATAAGGCATTGGCCGATGGTCAGCGGTCAATGGTAAAATCATGCGCAGCAGGACCACGGATGGTCTGAATTTACCACTAACCACTGACCACCGACCACTGACCACACGGGAGTGAGCCGCTAGCTCAGACGGTAGAGCATCGCCCTTTTAAGGCGAGGGCCCTGGGTTCGAGTCCCAGGCGGCTCACCATCACCACCTTCCCTTCGAGTGCCTGCGTCTCCGGCCATGCCGCGATCAGCGAGTGAAGCGGCCACGCCGCGGTGCAGGTCCGGGATTGTCAAGATAGCAAAGTCTGACCCCGCCTACTGATGACCCGGCCTACTTCCTACATAGCAATGTGTTTCTTCAGGATCTCCGAATCCTTAATCGCCGGGGTTGTTGGGGCCAGCTCGGCCGCCTTCTTGAATTCAGTCGTCGCCTCTTCATGCTTGCCCATCTTGTCGAGCGTCAGACCAAGATTGTAGTGGGCCTCAGCCAGGTTGGGATCGGCCTTAATGGCCTTGCGAAAGTGGCCTTCAGA
This sequence comes from Nitrospirota bacterium, assembly GCA_020027965.1. GTDB lineage: Bacteria > Nitrospirota > Nitrospiria > Nitrospirales > Nitrospiraceae > JAHRHE01. Next base: position 2,159 of record JAHRHE010000011.1, read on the forward strand.
CACATCCCAGTGGCCTTGCTTATAGTGTCCGACGCCTTCATCGTTGCCCATCCGTCCGGCCGAACTGGCAGGGGACATGAGCGCTGAATCTGCTGTCGGCGTCCCACCGCCGGACTTACCGTAGTCGCACCCCACTTCAAGAATGAGGAGCCCGAGGACGAGCCCAACAGAGAGAAAAACCTGTTTCATGGCAACCTCCTTCCAGGATGTTTAATTGGTAACAAAGGGGCCTCTCTTGAGGATCAGCCTACTCCTCTCACTTTTCTCTGGTCAACTCCCCGCACTTATGGAACTGACCGGATTTCTAAACCGCGTGTCGCGTTACTAAGGCGAGGGCCATAGCCCGGATTATTCAGGGAGGCCGTCGCGAGACAGGTGAGGCCGAAGTCCGCCGGGGCTGCTCGGAAGCGAGGGCGACACAGGCGTACCCTGCGGTACGTCGAGGAGATCGAGCGAGAACAGCTCCGCCGGACAAGAGAATCGACTGTCGCAGTAGGCGTCCCTGAATAGTCCGGGCTCAGTTCGAGTCCCAGGCGGCTCACCACTTTCGCACACTCGCAAAGGCCAGTCTCCTCAGCTTCCCCCCACCGACGTGGCAAAGCTCTTAGCTTCCGTTCGCCCCGCGACTCCAATTCAGCCGTTGATGAACTGTGTTTGAATTCAAACCACGCTCGTAAAGATCAGGACCTGGTTCTGACATTGTGACTGTTGAGCATCCTCGCAAAAATGCCGATGATTGTGGCTAACCACGAGATTAGGAGTAGCAAGAGGAAACCACCAACGATTAGCCAAATGCTCAGATCTGCCGACCCCAATAATATGACCGCTCCAATACCAATCACCAAATAAGTAGAAAGAAGAAACAGCCCTGTGATCTTCTTTCTTGCTGCCAGATCTTGTTCAGGACCTGGGAAGTTGGGGAGTTTGCCCTTGTTAAAGAGCAGGAAAGCAAGTGGTCCGAGGAGCAGGAATGTTATGTAAGTAAACAACCCCGGTTCTCCTCCGCTCCATGACAAATTCACTCTGTCAGTGCCTGAGTGGACCGAAACTATCCCACCGTCAGGCTCAAATGATTTAACGATGAGTCGGAACAAATAAGCTGCAATAGCAGTAAATAAAACAAAGCCACCTACCATTCCAGCGTCTGGTCCCTTTTCAATCAAAATTAGGAGAACGACGAACGCACCAGATAATGAGACTAGAAACGGCACGGATATGAGTAGAAGCCATAGGAGTTTCATCGAATTCGGCATGCCTGAAGCATTGTTTTTAGAACCTGAAGCTATTTCGCCATAATCTGATTCTCAATCTCGGTGGCCTAAAAGCCATCATGGCTCCCTGGATGAAGCAAACCGGGGGATGGGAGCAAGCTAAAGCCGAGCAGAGCAGGGCCAATCAGGAAGGTGAGCAGTGCCAAGCGAAGGAACAGCCTCATAGAAGCCCTGGCTTTAAGCAATACATCTCTAGTGTGAGTGGCTGGGTAACTCGTCATGCTCATGCTCGACAATCCGGTGATGACGTTCACCTGAAGCACTGACAGGATCAACGTGAATGGTGGCATTGGCTAGGTACGGCAGGTGGTGCAGCAGTTGATGCCGAACCTCACGGGCAATCTGATGGCCTTGTTCGACCGGAAGATCAGACTTTATCGCGATATTGACATCCGCCAACAGCCGATGGCCCAGCCACCGTACCCTCACTTCGGTCACCTCTAAGACCTCTGCTACATGGTGGGCCGCGTGTCTGACCTCATCGATCACTTCGGGATCAACTCCATCCAGCAGGCGAGTAAAGAGGGATTTTCCTGAATCCCAAACTATCTTGAAGATCACGATCGTGATCACCAGACCAACGACCGGATCGGCTTGCGGATATCCAAACCATACGCCGATGATTCCCACGAGGACGCCTAAACTTGTTAAGCCATCGATCCGGGCGTGGTAGCCATCCGCGACAAGGGCAGCGCTCCCGATCTGTTTTCCCGTACGAATCCGAAAGATCGCGACTAGTTCATTCCCGGCAAAGCCAATCAGAGACGCGGCAGCCACCGCTCCAAGGTGCTTAATCTCATGAGGCTGAACTAGTGCGTTGAAAGATTCATAGCCTGCCAGCACTCCGCTTACCAGCATGATAAAGACAATGACCATTCCGGCAAGGTCCTCAACTCGTCCATATCCATAATTGAATCTCTTGCTAGGTTTCTTCCTAGCCATCAGAAAGGCGACCCATAAAGGGATTGCGGTTGCCGCATCGCCAAAGTTATGAATCGTATCGGCCAAAAGGGCGACACTGGATGTAAAAACAAGGATGGCCACTTGGACCAGAGCGGTCAGCAGGAGTCCGAGCATTGACCACTTGACCGCCAAAATTCCTTGCTCTGTCGTCAGTAGAGCTGGATCGAGCGCACCATGAGTATGATCATGGTCGTCAGGCTTATATAGATGCATCTCTTCGTGCCGATGTGGATCGCTATGACGCAACACGAGTGTGTTGATGGTGATGTTCAAAAACCATGGTCCGATCTTAAGTTAAAAGGTGGGACAAAAACGAGGAAAAGTTTTGCAGATTCGAAGGGTCAAAAGCCACTCTTTTTGATCAATCTGACTGCTCGACACGCCACTTTATTTTGTCGTCCGGAATGTTTAAGCACTCCTTTTCAATCTTTACCTTGATTCTGTTCTTCGCTTCATTCACGGCTTCCTCTTCGCTCATATAACGTTGACTGCTTTCTGCACAGAGTATAGTGACATTCTCAACGACAGGCTCCTTCCCCTTTCCAAAATCAATTGTCCATTGACTATAACCGTATCCTTTTTCGGGCCCTCTGTTTTCCACAAAGATTGTCGCGTTTACTTCTCCCATGGCTGTAACCTCCCGTCTTATCTTGATTCATTCAAAAGTATTTCTTTGTGACCACTCGTCGCATGAACAACAGTTCCAGGAATGACCTAAGGACTGATGGGCTCCCTAGCGCAACATGTGCGACCCCGGATGGCTTCCCATCCCTCCCAAGCGATGAAAGGGACCATGCCGAGCCCAGCCAAAGGGTCAGCCCACCACCAGTCTAACCACGCGTTCAAACTAAGCCCGAGCAACAGTATCGCCGAGAGGTACGCACAAATCTCAGTCTGACGAGTTTCTGCTTCGAGCGCCCCACTCTCCAGACTAGTTGCCACCTTCCGCTTGAGGTGGGCAAGCCAGGGCATCACAATCAGCGACAGCCCAGCCAACACGATGCCAATGATACTGTGCTGAGGAGGGATACGCTCGATCAAGTCATGAATCGATTCATAGAGTATGTAGCAGGCCAGCAAGAGGAAGCAGACACCGATAAGCCTCAGGGCTCGTCGTTCTGCCTGTTCCCGTGTTTCTTCATCCCGATCATGGCTTAATCGCCACAGAGCAGCTAGGCTGCTTGTGACCTCAATAGCGGAATCAAAGCCGAAGCCAATGAGAGCAATGCTGCCCGCCAGGAATCCAGCCACAAGCGCAATGACGAACTCGGCGGAATTCCAAGCAATGGTCAAATATTGGAGCCTTCGACCCCTTGCGAGAAACTGGGCTCTATTTTGAGCTTGTTGGAGGACCGTAAGGCTTGCAGGGGTTGTCGTCATAAACTATTTTAATCCATACAAGCTGACAACGAAACCCAACAAAATTCTCTGTTCATGGCCCTGTAGATGATCTGCGGCTTTTCGGCCGATCCGTCTGTATGTGAGTTGACTCAAACCGCCAATTTTTCTCTCTTAGGCTTCTGTGCTGATGCCCTACGACTGTGCTAAATTTGTGCCACCTGCTGGCTGTGCACCAGCTTAGGCCTATCCATGTGGATAATCGCTGGACTCAAGAGCTTCTTCCTCCTTGTCATAAGCTCATCTGTTGTTTTGGGACAGGAAGCCGAAGGAATTCGTCCGCTCTTGACATCGGGCTTGAATGAACTTCAACGATCTCTTCCTCATGATACTCGATTTCTCACAGATGCCCACTCAATTGAAACCTTCTTGAAGTTAGTTGATGACGCGCCGCCGGATTGGGCCGCAGTCTATGGCCATGGGAGCCATGACGAGCGGCTGTTTACCTTGAATCGTGAGCGAGATACACTGCGGCAGGGTCGAATAGAAGCTCCAGGGCTAGTGACATTCTTCTGGGATGGACAGCTGTCCGACTACGATCCACGCCTCGGAGGATTCCGGGTTGCCATCGGGCCTCGGATGACTCCGACCAGATGGGGCCTTGTACGGTTCAAACCTGACAGCCTACCATCAGAGCTGGTCGCAGTGGTTTCGTCCCAGACACGCAACGCTCTACAGAAAGATGCGGTAGCACGCACGAAGATTGAGATCATTGTTGCCATGACGGGGCGGCTTATTCCCGAAGAGTCAATCATCTACGACTTTGCCCATGACGAACCTGGGAAAGGAATGGTCATGCCTGTGGTACGGATCGAGCGGCTGGACTATCTCCTATCCGAGTAATGTTCCCGAGCCCAACACTTCGCCGATCCGCAGCCGATCAAGCAATGGGCTGTGGTGGCAAAGTTTGAAATACGGGCGGCTTAACCCTAAAGGCTAAGCCGCCCAACTAGTCAGCTAAATAGCCCATGTACCCATTGCCACACATTTGAGGCAGCTTCAAATGGGCAGAAGCCTAATATTTCAACCCATGGACACATCGCTCCTCACCTCCTTTTGCCTGACATTATTTCGTGAACTCTACGAACAGGACATTTGGCCTAATTGAATATTCTGAAGGACGTCCCGATACATCGCGCAGCTCTCTTTGATCTTTCCACTATCAGATTCATGCTTCTGAACACACTGCCGATAGGCTTTCAGCAGATCGGTCACTTCGCGGCTCATCTCAGCATTGGCTTGCCGCTGGCGGTAATCCATGCATCGCATGGCGTCTTTACCAGTTAGCGTTGAGCAATCTTCCTTCGCATATTGGGTAAAACTCCCGCAGCTCGCCAACATTGGCATCACGAGGACAGTCATGAGAACACTCTTTGAGATCTTCACTGTTGTTTCCCCCTTTCTCACGGTTTCTTGCAGAAGCACGAGTACGCGCAGCACTCAGCTGCAGAATTGATTGGAATGCTCAGTTGACCGAGAAGGAAAATCAGATACGAAGGACGGAGAGTTTGAGCAAAAGATATTGCGGATGCTGCCGAGGTTGGTGATGATAGTGATACCAAGCGGTATAGATTTGGGAAGCTTGTGTCGCAATCTGATCGAGCCCATGGAAATCAAATGCCAGTACTAATTTAGAATGCTGACCATCGGGGATACTCACGGTCGATTCCACACTCATTGTCTTAAAAATATCGCAAAACTGCGGAACCTGTTTGTCCTGTGATGAAGGGCAATTTCCCATCATTGAAAGAGGAGAGGAGTCGAAGGGAACGAGACACGCATAGGCGTTGAACGTCATGACTGACAACAGCAAGATGAGGGCAATGGCAACGGCTCGCATAAGAAAAATTCTAGCCCCCCCGAGTTCTGAAAGTCAACAGGGTGTGGCCGTAGGGTAGTGGGTCAGTTTGACTCCGGGCGGCTTTCACGATCATGGAAAGGCCATCGATAATTGTTCCGGTTCTGGAACAATGGGAATGTGGCATGGCGGCAGAATGAAGGACGAATTGCGTAATGCCGTTCGAGTCGTGGCCCTGCTTAACCTCGCCTATTTTGGCGTCGAATTTGGCGTCGCGCTTATGATCGGGTCGGTCGCACTATTCGCGGACTCGATCGACTTTCTTGAAGATGCCTCTATCAATGTCCTGATCCTTATGGCGCTGGCATGGAGCACGCCGCGCCGTGCCCTGATCGGCAAGATGCTCGCTGGCATCATCCTGATTCCCGGCCTCGCTACATTCTGGATGGCTTGGCAGAAGTTCGCGGCTCCGATGCCGCCGGCGCCACTTCCTCTCTCGCTCACAGGGGCGGGTGCCCTGCTTGTCAATTTCGTGTGTGCCCTGATTCTGGTCCGCTTTCGCCATCACGGCGGGAGCCTCGGCCTTGCCGCCTTCCTATCGGCGCGGAATGACGTGCTGGCCAACGCAGCCATCATTCTGGCCGGGCTGGCCACAGGCTATACACGGTCAGCCGGGCCTGACCTGATCGTCGGACTCGGCATCGCCATCATGAATGCGGGCGCCGCAGGGGAGGTTTACAATGCTGCCAGAAAGGAAACCGACGCGACAATTTGAAACTGACCCACTACGCGCAGAAGTCCAGCGCGGGTGTTGACCCTGCCGGATATAAGCCTTCCATAGGCCGGTACGCAGTGACAGAATCGGTGTGCTTTTGCGACATGGAGTTTCGGAACTAGCTTTGAAAACCAGGTTTTCAGGTGGTTCTTAACAAAGCACCAAGGTGAGCTACGCCCAAACCCAGCCCGCTGCCCCCCTCGCTCTTCCATATGCCATTCGCCATAAGCTATTAGCTCTTCTCTCTCAGCCATTTGCCATACGCTCTCTGCTCCCCGTCATCAACCATACGCCATATGGTATTAGCTCCTCCCCACCAGCCCCCCTGTGACCTACCTCATAGCTTTTAGTCAGGACATTCATGTGACTTCTGGTAAGCTTGAGGAGAGTGCAAGCAGGGAAAAAGAGCGATCCATGAGTATGAAGCTCACGGTCAGTGCTGGTCTTCTCTATGCGGGCCTTGTCATCGTGGTCCTGGGTGTTGGGCCTGCCTCTGGTCAACAGGCACCTGACGAGATCATGGACATAAGCCGAAGAATGATCGGACTTCAGAAAGCCGGGAAACATGCCGAAGCGCTGCCTTTGGCACAAAAGGCGTTAGAAATGTCGGAAGAGAACCTCAACCCCGATCATCCGACCGTGGCCATCTACCTTGAACACCTGGCGGCACTGTATCGTACCCTCGGAGAGGGAGTGAAGGCTGAGCCCTTGCTCCGACGATCGCTGGCAGTCCGCGAGAAGGCCCTAGGCCCCGACCACCTGGCCGTGTCCTACACCCTCCACAACTTGGCCGGCCTGTATGCGGCCGAGGGAAAGTACGCTGAGGCAGAACCACTGTTCCAGCGTGCCCTAGCGATCAAGGAGATGGCGGTAGGGCCAACCGACCCCATTGTGGCAGTCACGTTAGAACACTTTTCCATCCTGCTACGGAAAACGAATCGCATCGAGGAAGCAGCGCAATTGGAATCACGCGCGAAAGCCATTCGCGAGAAAAATCCCCCTGCGACATCCCCCAAGTGAGCGTGCTCGTGGCTGGCGCTGAGCGAGGGAACCCACCTGTCCGGGAACCGGCCGATCTTCGGCACCGTCAACGTCCGCAACTTCCACGACCCCAGCCCGCCGCCTCCCGCTCCCTTCCATCTGGCATCAGCCATTTGCCATACGCCATAAGCCATTAGCTCCCCTCCGCCAGCCCCTCTGTGACCTACTTCATAGCTTTCCTTGTGGAAATTCGCTAGACTCCGGCAGAGGGTGGCAATAGCACAACGAACAGAGGGAGAGACGACTTGGGCGCAGTCGCGAGAATGAGGGCATGAGCGCTAACCCGCTGGTCTTTCGCGTCCATGCCATCCAGCGCATGTTTCAGCGGCACATCAGCAAAGACGATGTGCGTCATGTATTCGCCGAAAGTTTGGTGAGTTTGGTGTCAGGCATTACTATTGACTTATTGTGGGAAGCGCCGACCGCGGCGTGGTCCCACCCTTCAACCTTTCGAATAACCTCCTCCAAGGCTTTCACGCAGGATCGGACCACAGCAGGACCCACTTGAATGTGCGAAGACCCCGAAAAATAGAGCGAAGATTTCTATAATCAGCACCAAAGGAGGAGGAATCACCTATGGGGATTCAACCGTTGCAGGATTGGGTACTGATCGAACCGTCGGAGGCCAAGGAAAAGACCGCCGGGGGGTTGGTCATCCCCGACACGGCCAAGGAGAAACCTGTAGAAGGAAAGGTCCTGGCCGTGGGGAAGGGGCGCTTGGAAACACCGGAAAAGAAGTGGGGAAGTAAACCCAAAGAGAAAGAGGAAAAGGTCTTCAAGCCCACGGTCCTCAAACCGGGCGATCAGGTCCTCTACGAGAAATACGGAACGACCAACGTCGATCTGGACGGTAAGGAACTCGTTCTCGTCCGCGAGTCCGACATCCTCGGCTGGGTGGGGTAAGAAGGGTCGTTTAGGTTTTCCACTTGCTCGAGCACCCCATTTGTAGAAGGGATGGAGTCTGACTTTGATCTCTGAGCACTCATGCACTCTCATGCATGATGACCCTCGGTCTCGCGCGGAAGCCTAGAATCGGAAGGCGCGCTTGATCCGGTCCCAGAACCCTTCGCCGTGGAGCGCGCAGTATTCCGTCGGCTCCGTGCCCTCGATGAAGACCTCTTCGATGCTCTCGGGACACCTCGAGGTCGCCAACTGGCCGGTCTTTGGATCGAGTTTGCGAGTCACGATTCCGCCGGGAACGGGGAAGTCCGGCGAGTCGGGCGGGAGGATCTGGCGGACGAAGTCGGCCCAAATGGGCAGCGCCGCCTGGGCCCCCGTGAGCCGGAGCTCGCTTGCGTCGTCAAAGCCGACCCAGACTCCGATGGCCAGATCCGGGGTGTACCCGACGAACCACGCATCGTGGGTGGAATCGGTGGTGCTGGTCTTTCCCGCCACGGGTACGGTAATCCCCGCTCGTTTGGCCATGACCGCGGTGCCGCGCTCGACGACGCCTTTCAGCAGGGACGTCATGATGTAGGCCGCAGCGGGGGAGACGGCCTGACGACGCTCGGGGACACCAGGCCAAAGGCTCTGGCCGTCGCTGGCGGTCACCGTCTGGATCGGGGTCGGGGACACGAACCATCCCTGCTGCGCGAGCGCGCCGAAGGCGCTGGTGATCTCCAGTAGCGAGACCTCCGACGTCCCCAACGCGAGGGAGAGATTCGGTTCGAGCGGACTGTGGATGCCAAGCCGCCTGGCCAACTGGATAATCGGTAGCACGCCGACGGCGTGGGCGACGCGGACGGCCGGCACATTGAGCGATTGCTCCAGCGCGGTTCTCACCGTCACGGGGCCGCGAAACTGGCGATCGTAATTGTGCGGGGTCCACTCCGCGTGGGCGGCGGGCAGGCTGAGCGGTTCGTCTGCGATGAGGCTCGCGGAGGTCAGCGGGCTGCCACCCACGGAGCCGGCTTCGAACGCCACGAGGTACACGAGCGGCTTGAACAGCGAGCCCGGTTGGCGCCTGGCCTGCACGGCACGGTTAAACTGGCTGAACCGGTAGTTGCGGCCGCCCACCATGGCGAGGATGGCGCCGGTCTTTGGGTCGAGGGCGACCAGGGCGCCCTGCAGCGGCACATGCGCCTGTTTCAGGAACGGATGCGCGGCTTCGAGTTGCGCGAGCCCGCGCTCCAGAGCCTCTTCCGCGAGGCGCTGCATCACGTGATCGAGGGTGGTGACGATCTTCACGCCGGGCGGAAACGGCTCGCCGGCGGAGTCCGAAGCCTGGCTGATGAGGAAGTCCACGAAGTACGGTGCATCGGTGACGGTCACCGGCGTCGGCACCACGTGAATCGGTTGCCGCGCCGCGGCCTCGTGCTCGGGCGCGGACAATTTGTCCTCTTCCCGCAGCCGGGTCAGGACCAGGTCCCGCCGCTCCTTCGCCATCGTCGGATTCTTGATGGGCGAGTACCCGTTCGGCGCCTTGATCATGCCCGCGAGCAGAGCGGCCTCTGCGAGGGTGAGGTCCTGCACCGACTTGCCGAAGTACCAGCGCGCCGCCTCGCCGACGCCGTAGATCGAGACCGACTCGACCTGGCCGAGGTAGATCTCGTTCAGGTAGCTCTCGAGGATCTCATCCTTTCCATATTTCAGCTCCAGCATGAGCGCGGCGAGGGCTTCCTTGATCTTGCGAAGGGCCGTCCGCTCGCGGGTATAGAACAGATTCTTGGCCAGTTGCTGGGTGATCGTGCTGCCACCCTGCACCACCTCGCCGCTTCGGAGGTTCGCCCACAGGGCCCGGGCGATGGCCTGGGGATCAATGCCGAGGTGCTGGTAGTACCGACGGTCTTCGGTCGCGAGCACCGCGTCGATCAGTGCCCGCGGCATGGCGGTGAGCGGCACCCACTGCTTGACCTGGCGCGAGGCGCCGCGCAGGCCTCCGAGCAGCGGCGGCTCCAGGGGGACGGGGGGAATCGGCTCGCCCAGTGGAATGGACAGGACCTGGCTGATCCGGCCGTTTTCGAGCGCGAGCCGGACGGGCGTGCCGCGCACGAACCGGTCCGGGTCGTCATGTACATAAAGATCGACCGCCTCCTCCGTGATGCGATACTCGCCGGGTCCGGATGGCTCGCCCCCGACCGGGTGATAGCCGAGACGAGCGAGCCGTTCCTCGAGGCGGCTCCCTTCGACAGAAAGACCCGGCTTAAGAAGGAACGGGCTGGCGAAGAGCAACACGGGAGGGCGCTCCTCGCCTTTCGGTAAGGCGACGACCGCCCACAGGTAGCCGACATACAGTCCGAGCAGACCGACCAGGGCCAGTCCGCTCCATAGGAGGATCCGGCGGCCATGGGTGCACGATTGCATCCAACCGGTCATCCTAGTCCATGCGGTCGTCATCGCGGTCCTTGTCGAGTTCAGGGTGGTCTCCTCGCGACAGTCGCGTCGCGAGGCCCTTTGCCTATCATACGATACTCGTGGCGCCTAGCCTAGTCATGAAAACAAGATGTGAGACCTTCCTGCCGCCTCTGCTTATGGATCGCCCACCTAAGAGTCCGAAACGTCCCGTGACGAGGACGGAGACACTGCTCCGGACGACACCTTTTATACCCTTTTGATAGTCACAGGATGATTTTAACGCCGTTTTTACGCGGCGGGTGTTACCGTACACCCAGTCTGAAACGGAGGCCGTATGGAAGTCATCTCGTTCGTGATGTTGTGCTTCTTCTTCATGATCTGGGTTCGGCTCGTCACCCAATAATGTCACGCGAGGCAGATGCCCTATGGACATCGTTTACTTGAGCGTGGTGGTGGTCTTTTTCCTCATGTCCGGCTGGCTCATCAGGTTTGTGAAAACATTGTAGGTCACTGTGTCGCGGCGATGCAGGCCGCCACGCCGCGCGGGCGGCCGCTTCGTCGGCGTGGTTCCGGCACCCAGCAGAGGTGAGGTGGACTGGCTGTGAACGGGTTATATGTCATGGGCGGTGTGCTGGCGGTCGGGCTGCTGGTCTACCTGATGATCGCGCTGCTCAAGCCGGAGTGGTTTGGATGACGCTCAACGGCGGGCTCCAAATCGGGCTTTATTTCTTGGCCTTGCTGGCCCTCGTCAAGCCGCTGGGCTGGTATATGGCGCGGGTCTATGAAGGTCAGGTGATGGGCCTGGATCGCGTCCTTGGTTCCATTGAACGGTGGATCTATCGGATCTGTGGAGTCCGGGCAGGAGAGGAAATGGACTGGAGAGCCTACGCCGGAGCGATGCTAATGTTCAATGCAGCAGGTCTCCTGGCCCTCTACGCGTTGCAGCGGTTGCAGGGCCTGTTGCCGCTCAATCCCCAGGGCTTCGGCGCTGTCCCGCCGGACCTGGCCTTCAATACGGCCGCGAGCTTTACGACCAATACGAACTGGCAGGCCTACGGCGGCGAAACGACGATGAGCTATCTGACCAATATGCTGGGAATGACCGTGCAGAACTTCGTCTCGGCCGCCACCGGCATGGCAATTCTGGTTGCCCTGATCCGCGGGTTTGCCCGCCGGAGCGACACGACCATCGGAAACTTCTGGGTCGACCTGGTGCGGAGCGTCCTCTATATTCTCGTGCCGCTCTCGCTCATCCTTGCGCTCGTGCTCGTGTCTCAGGGTGCGGTCCAGACCCTCAGCTCCTACCATGCCGTGCCGCTTCTGCAATCCCTCCGTTATGAAAGGCCAGTGGCGGATGCCAGCGGCCAGCCGGCGCTGGACGACAAAGGCCAGCCGAAGAGAGAACAGGCTGCGGTCTCGGAACAGATTCTCGCTGTGGGTCCGGCCGCGTCGCAGGTGGCCATCAAACACTTGGGCACCAACGGCGGTGGCTTCTTCAACGCCAACTCGGCCCACCCATTTGAGAGTCCGTCACCGCTGACCGATTTTCTTCTGATTCTCGCTGAGACCCTCCTCGCCGCCGCGTTCACCTACACGTTCGGCAAAATGGTGGGAGATACCAGACAGGGCTGGGCGATTCTGGCCGCAATGCTGATCGTGTTGGGGATCTTCGTGGTCGGTGCGTACCAGGCGGAATCGGCCGGCAACCCACGGATTGCCGCACTTGGAGTCAACCAACAGGCCAGCGACCTCCAGCCCGGCGGCAATATGGAGGGCAAGGAGGTGCGCTTCGGCCTTGCTCGTTCGGCGCTCTTTGCGACCGCCACCACGGCGACCTCCACCGGCGCGGTCAATTCGATGCATGACTCCTTCACGCCGTTGGGAGGGTTGGTCCCGCTGGTGATGATGCAATTCGGCGAGGTGATTCTCGGCGGAGTGGGCTCTGGTCTCTACGGCATGCTGATCTTTGCGATCATCGCTGTCTTCGTCGCAGGGTTGATGGTCGGGCGCACCCCGGAATACCTTGGGAAGAAGATTGAGTCCTACGAGATGAAGATGGCCTCCCTGTTGATCCTGATCATGCCGATGATCGTGTTGGGATTCACCGCAGTAGCGGTGGTGACCGACTCCGGTCAGTCATCCATCTTCAACCCGGGTCCCCATGGATTCAGTGAAGTGCTCTATGCCTATTCCTCGATGGGGAACAACAACGGTAGTGCTTTCGGGGGGCTGAATGCGAACACCTCGTTCTACAACCTGACGGGTGGGGTCGTGATGCTCATGGCCCGATTTTGGCTGGCCATCCTGACCCTGGCGCTGGCCGGATCACTGGCCCGCAAGAAGTTGGTGCCCTCCGGCCCGGGCACGCTGCCGACCCACACGCCGCTGTTCGTTGTGCTGCTCATCGGGACCGTGGTGCTCGTCGGAGTGCTCACCTTCCTTCCTGCGCTAGCGCTGGGACCGATCGTGGAACACTTGCTCATGGTCAAGGGATGAGGGCAGCCGGAGCGAGGGAGTCATGATCTCCATGCAGACAAAGATCCGTCCGCTGTTCGATCCCGCGATCGTACGCCACGCCGCGCGGGAATCGTTCAAGAAGCTCAACCCCCGGCACCAGATTCAGAACCCAGTCATGTTCGTGGTGGCGGTGGGGAGCGTGGTGACCACGGTGCTCTTTGTGCAGGCGCTCCTGGGGACCGGGGAAGCCCCAGCCGGCTTCATCCTGGCGGTCTCCCTGTGGCTCTGGTTCACGGTACTCTTTGCCAACTTTGCCGAGGCGATGGCCGAGGGGCGAGGCAAGGCTCAAGCGGAATCTCTTCGAAAGGCCCGGCGCGAGCTCAGCGCCAAGAAGCTCGGTCGCCCGGAGTCCGGCGTCGAATTTGTGAGAATGCCGGGTACGCGAGGACAGGCCGGCGAGGTCTTTACCATCGTCCCCGCCAGCGTCTTGAAGAAGAGCGATATCATCCTGGTTGAAACCGGCGACTATATCCCGGCTGACGGCGAAGTGATCGAAGGCGTGGCGTCGGTCGATGAGAGTGCCATCACCGGGGAGAGTGCGCCAGTGATACGGGAGAGCGGGGATCGCAGCGCCGTGACGGGCGGCACCCGGGTGCTGTCCGACTGGCTGATCGTGCGCATCACCGCCGGCCCGGGCGAGACGTTTCTGGATCGGATGATCGCGATGGTGGAGGGGGCCCAGCGGCAGAAGACGCCGAATGAGATCGCGCTGAATATTCTGTTAGCGGCCCTGACGATTATCTTTTTGCTGGCGACCGTGACGTTGCTGCCGTTTTCGCTCTACAGTGTGCACGCGATGGGGCGAGGGACGCCCGTGACGGTGACGGTGCTGGTCACCCTCCTGGTCTGCCTCATTCCGACCACGATCGGAGCGCTGTTGTCGGCGATCGGGATCGCGGGCATGGATCGCATGGTGCGGGCCAACGTGATCGCGATGTCGGGCAAAGCGGTCGAGGCGGCCGGGGATGTCGACGTGTTGCTGCTTGATAAGACTGGCACCATCACGCTGGGGAACCGGCAGGCCACGGCGTTCATTCCTGCAGAGGGGGTGGCCGACGGCACGCTGGCCGATGCGGCACAACTCTCCTCGTTGGCGGATGAGACACCAGAGGGACGCAGCATCGTCGTGCTGGCGAAGGAGCGCTACAACTTGCGAGCCCGTGACATCCACGAACTGGGGGCCACCTTCATTCCTTTCACGGCTCAGACACAGATGAGCGGCGTGAACCTGAACGGCCGCGAGATCCGCAAAGGCTCGGCCGACGCGATTGAAACGTCTGTCCGCCGGTTGGGAGGGCAGGTTCCTCCGACCGTGAAGACGACCGTGGAGCGTATTTGCAAGCAGGGAGGGACCCCCTTGGTGGTCGCCGAGGGCGCGAAAGTGCTTGGCGTGATTTACCTCAAGGATATTGTCAAGGGAGGGATCAAGGAGCGCTTTGCCGAACTGCGTCGCATGGGCATCAAGACCATCATGATCACGGGTGATAATCCGCAAACCGCTGCCACCGTCGCCGCTGAGGCGGGAGTGGACGACTTTCTCGCGCAGGCCACCCCTGAGGCCAAACTCAAGCTCATTCGCGACCTTCAGACAGGAGGACGTTTGGTCGCCATGACCGGTGACGGGACGAACGACGCCCCGGCACTCGCTCAGGCGGACGTCGCGGTGGCGATGAATACCGGGACCCAGGCGGCCAAGGAAGCCGGGAACCTCGTTGACCTGGATTCCAACCCCACCAAGCTGCTTGAGATCGTCGAGATCGGCAAACAGTTGTTGATGACTCGTGGGGCGCTCACCACGTTCAGCATTGCCAATGATGTCGCCAAATATTTCGCGATCATCCCCGCCGCCTTTACCGGCACCTACCCGGTGCTTGACTCGCTCAATATCATGCGGCTCGCCACGCCGGCCAGCGCGGTCCTCTCAGCCGTCATGTTCAACGCGCTCATCATCATCGTCTTGATCCCGCTAGCGCTCCGAGGCATACGCTATCGGCCGATCGGTGCCGGCCGGCTGCTTCGGTATCACCTGTTGGTCTACGGACTTGGCGGGATCCTGGTGCCGTTCGTCGGGATCAAGCTGATTGATCTCCTGCTGGTGGCGCTGGGGCTGGCCTAAGGACTATGGGCATGAACGATCATCTTCGACCGGCGGTCATGGCCCTGTTGAGCCTGACCCTCCTCACCGGCCTCGTCTATCCCTTGGCGGTGACGGGACTGGCGCAGATCCTGTTTCCTCACCAGGCGAATGGCAGTGTGATCGTCCGGAACGGGAAGATAATCGGGTCGTCGTTGATCGGGCAGCCTTTCGATGCCGCACAGTACTTCTGGGGTCGCCCATCGGCAACGGCGCCCTTTCCTTACAACTCCGCGGCGTCATCCGGCTCGAATGTCGGTCCCACCAACGAAGCACTGATCAAGGCCGTGCAGGCAAGGATCGCCGCCCTGAAGGCTGCCGATCCCGGCCACGTCCGACCCATCCCGGTGGATCTGGTGACCGCGTCCGGCAGCGGGTTGGATCCACACATCTGCCCGGCCGCCGCCGAGTACCAGGTGCACCGGGTCGCACGGGCCCGTGCATTGGATGAGGCAACTGTCCGGCAGGTCGTCGCCCAGCACACGCACGGGCGTCAGTTTGGGATCCTGGGTGAACCCCGTGTCAACGTCTTGGAGTTGAATCTGGCGCTGGATGCCATGCACTAGGATCACCATCTCTCCCCTGCGTTCGCCACGGGCTTCTGCCTTTCCGGACCTCAACGAGCACAAGGCCTCATTGACGCTTGGTTATGCCTCTTCTACAATCCCAACTGGCGTGCGCCTCGCGCGAACCGTACTCGTCAATGACGGCATCCGGCATTCTCCTAGGAACCCCATGGAAGACCAACGGCCCGACCCAGATGCGCTGCTGAGACGAGTCAAGGAAGAGGAGTCTCGGCAGGCGCGTGGCAAGCTCAAGATCTTCTTCGGCGCGACGGCCGGCGTGGGGAAAACCTACGCCATGTTGGAAGCTGCCCACGAACAGCAAGCTGATGGGGTGGACGTCGTCGTGGGCTGGGTGGAGACCCATGGGCGGGCGGAGACCGAGGCCCTGTTACAGGGGTTAGAGATCTTGCCCGCCCGCACGGTCGACTACCGAGGCACCACGCTGCGTGAGTTTGATCTGGATGCGGCCCTGGCCCGACGGCCGCACTTGATCCTCATGGATGAGCTCGCCCACACCAATGCCCCTGGGTTGCGCCATGCCAAACGGTGGCAGGACGTCCAGGAACTGTTAGGCGCGGGCATCAATGTCTACACGACGATCAATGTGCAGCATCTGGAGAGTCTCAATGACGTCGTCGCCCAGATCACCGGGATCGTGATGCGGGAGACCGTGCCGGATTCGGTATTGGAACAGGCTGACGATGTCGAGCTGGTCGACCTGCCGCCCGACGATCTGCTGCAACGTCTCAAGGACGGCAAGATCTACCTGCCTGAGCAGGCGAAGCAGGCCATCCAGAACTTTTTCCGCAAGGGCAACTTAATCGCGTTGCGCGAGATGGCCTTGCGTCGGACGGCCGACCGAGTAGACGAGCAGATGCAGGTGTATCGCCGCGACCATGCCGTGGCCCGGACATGGCCGGCGGCGGAATGCATCATGGTCTGCGTCAATCTGAAGCCACGCGGGGCTCGGCTCGTTCGCGCGGCCCGGCGCATGGCGGCGGGTCTGCACGCGAAGTGGATCGCGGTCTACGTGCAGACGTCCAGACACCTCCGCCTCCCCGAGGCCGAACGCGAGCGAGTCAGCCAGACTCTTCGGTTGGCCGAGCAGTTGGGAGCCGAAACGGTGACCCTGAGCGGGGACAACGTGAGCCAGGAGCTGCTGAACTATGCGCGCGTCCGCAACGTCACGAAGATCATTGCGGGCAAGCCGCTCCGGGCCCGGTGGAAAGAGTGGGTCTTCGGATCGGTCGTCGCCGACCTTGTCCGGAACAGCGGAGAGATCGATATCTACGTCATCACCGGTGAGGCGGGCGAGGGCCGACCGCTGGCGTCCGGGGTGTTGCGACGAACCAGCACCTGGTGGGCCTATGGGCAAGGGGCACTCACGGTCGCCGGCTGCTCCCTGGTGGCTTGGCTCATGTTCCCCTTTTTCGGGGCGGCCAACCTCATCATGGTCTACCTGCTGGGCGTGACGGTTGTGGCGACCCGGTATGGACGAGGCCCGTCCGTCGTGGCCTCCGTCCTCAGCGTGGCCGCTTTCGACTTCTTCTTCATTCCGCCCTATTTCTCCTTCGCCGTCTCCGACGTGCAATACCTCCTGACCTTCGCGGTCATGCTGCTCGTCGCGCTGGTGATCAGCGGGCTCACCGTCCGGATCCGGCAGCAGGCGGAAGCGGCCCGACAGCGTGAGCGGCGAGCCTCCGTCCTGTACGCGATGAGCCGCGACCTGGCGACGCACCGTCTGTTGGCCAACCTCACGCGGGAGGCGACCCGCCACCTCCGTGACGTCTTCGAGAGTCAGGTTGCGGTCCTCTTGCCCGACCCGGGCGGCCGCTTGATTCTGCAGCCCGGCGAGCAGGTGTCCTTCACATTCGATCACCGTGACCAAGGCGTGGCTCAGTGGGCCTTCGATCACAACCAAATGGCCGGATTGGGCACCGAGACCTTACCCGGAGCGGGGGCACTCTACCTGCCGTTGGTCGGACTCCAGGGGCCCGTCGGGGTGCTGGCCGTCCGTCCCGCCCAGCCGCAACGATTGCTGGCTCCCGAGCAGATGCATCTGCTCGAGACCTTCGCCAATCAGATTGCGCTGGTGATCGAGCGCGCCCGTCTCGCGGAGGAGGCCCAGCGGGCGCAGGTCCAGGCCGAGACCGAACGGATGCGCAACGCGCTCCTCAGCGCGGTCTCGCATGACCTGCGCACCCCGCTCACGGCCATCACGGGCGCGGCGAGCAGCCTGCTGGATCACCCGGATGCGCTTCCTCCCGCGTCACGCCAGGAGTTGCTTCAGGCAATTTACGAGGAGGCAAATCGGTTGGACCGGCTGGTCAAGAACCTGCTGGACATCACCAGGCTGGAGGCCGGGGCTGTGCACCTTCACAAGGAATGGCATCCGCTGGATGAGGTCGTGGGAGCCGCCCTGACCCGGGTGGAAGGGCGGTTGCGCGGTCACCCGGTCCGGACACAGTTTCCCCCACATCTGCCGATGGTTCCGCTGGATGGTGTCTTGATTCAGCAAGTGGTCATCAACCTCCTTGAGAATGCCTTGAAATATACCCCACCGGACACCCCGATTGATCTCTCCGCCTCGGCGACCGCGGACGCGATCGTATTCGAAATCGCCGATCGAGGCCCCGGGCTCCCGCCCGGTGACGAGCAGCGGATCTTCGACAAGTTCTACCGGGCCGGCCCGGCGCGAGAGGGAGGCGTGGGACTCGGGCTCACCATCTGTCGCGGAATCGTCGAGGCGCACGGGGGCCGCATCTGGGCGGAGGACCGACCGGGCGGAGGCGCGGTGTTCCGCTTCACCCTCCCGCTCGAGGGGAGCCAGCCCAGCATCGAACCGGAGCAGGCTGAGCCCCAAACGGCCGTATGAGGCCGGCCATTGCCAGGGAATCCGCCATGGCTCACCACGACACGACCGTCCTGCTGATCGAGGACGAACCCGAGATCCGGCGTTTTCTGAGGACCACGCTGCCGCAACAGGGCTATCAACTGTTTGAAGCGGTCACGGGGCAGGATGGCCTGGCGCAAGCGGCAGCCCGGAACCCGGACATTATTCTGCTGGATCTGGGACTGCCTGACCTGGACGGGCAGGAGATCATCCGACGGGTGCGCGAGTGGGGCGCGATGCCGATCATCGTGCTGACGGCCAGGGACCAGGAACAGGTCAAGATCGAGGCGCTGGATCTGGGCGCCGATGATTATGTGACCAAGCCGTTCGGGGTCAACGAGCTACTGGCGCGGATGCGCGTGGCGCTTCGGCACTCGACTCGCGCATCCACGGAGACCGGCGAGTCCGTCTTTACTCTCGGTGATCTCCGCGTGGATCTCCTGCGGCGGCAGGTGTTCCTGTCCGAGAAGGAAATTCATTTGACGCAGATCGAGTACAAATTGCTCACCACGCTCGTCCGGTACTCAGGGAAAGTGCTGACCCACCGCCAGTTGCTGAAAGAAGTCTGGGGTCCGCTGCACGTGGAAGAGTCCCATTATTTGCGGGTGTATATGCGCCAACTCCGCAATAAGTTGGAACACAACCCGGCCCATCCACGGTATCTCGTCACGGAGCTGGGCGTCGGCTATCGTCTGCGTACCGAGTAGCCGGGGACGGCGATCATGGCGAATCAAAGGTCCACAAGAGCCCGAAGATCAACAGGTGCTGGCCGGACGTCAGCCCGATGACGCCGGGACTGGTCTCGCCCCCCTTGAAAAATCCACCCTGCTTGCCCGTGGATTCATCGAACCGGTACTCCACTCGAAGCGTGGTGTTCGTCCATCCATAGGGAGCTTTGTACTCCACGGTGTTGGTGATGGCTTTGACGAACTGCTGGAACCCGGTCCACCGTCCGTCCCGGTCCCAATAGAACTCCGGGCGCATCGCGACGCTCCACGGCCCGGCAATGTGCCAGCGGGTAAACAGCGCCCCTGCCATCACGAACGTCCTGGGGCTGCCCGGTTGCCCGGCGATGTTCTCCGTGCCAAAGTCATAGGACAGCGCGACGGTGACATCGTCGCCTTTCCATTCGGCGATGTAGTTGGAGTAGAGCCGCCAGAACTTTATCGACGTGTCGGCTTGGGCTGGGCCGTAATAGAGGGTTTCCGTCAGCGTGACCCGCGGCGTCGGCTTCCATGACAACTGCCCCCCGTAACTGGGCTGGTTATTGGGGTGGGCCAAGTGGTAATAGGCATTGATGACGTAGGCCGTGGCAGTCAGCTCATCGGTCAGCGGGTAGCGGGCGTTCACGCCGAACATCATGTAGGGGGTGTTGTCCGCCATCCAGGATCGGGTGTAGTTGAAGTTATCCTTCGCGTAGAGGGATTCGTAGCCGATCAGGCTGTTGAACAGGCCCGCGGTGACCGTCAGATCCTTCCCGCCCGCCGGGGCCACGTAGGAGACATTGGCGCGGGAGAAATTCCGGAGTGTGTCAGCCCCCCCTACTTCGGGCTCTCCCTGGAGGAAGGCAAAGTTATTTGTGTCGTAGCCACCTTGGACGCCGAACTCCATTCCCCATCGGGATTCATTCGTGGCATCTTTTCGCACGTAGGCCAGCGCCATATTCGGAGCCAGCTCGTTCGTCCGGTAGGCGGTGGTCCGACTGCGCCACAAGTGATTCGAAGGGAAGTTGAAGTTGACGTCGTAGCTCAGGTCCAGGTAGGCCCCGTAGTGCCAGAGCGGGGCCTCGGTTTTGGCGTCCTCCGAACGGGAGTGAGGAGGCTCGCTCGACGTGCCACCGATCGGCTCCTGTGCCGCGACCGATGTGGCGGTCACCCAGACCAGCAGTGAGACTGCCAGGCACGTCCAGGCTATTCTGGTCATGACGCCTTCGCCCTCTTTCTTGACTGATCGTCGCGCACCAACTATTTCAAAACCGGGAGCCCCTGGTCAGGCGGCCGTTCGACGCTGCTCGGCCCTTCGTACGAGGCTGGTCAAAGCCGGTCGACACTCCCTGATGAGGGGATGGATGTGTGGTTTTCTCGTCCGCGTTGTGCCTCCCAAGCCTCAGTCTGTGTAGGCCTCTCACTCTACATGAATGGACGTAAGGGGGGTGTAAAAACAGCCCGGTGAGGTGTCAAGGACGTATAAAAACAGTGTGGCGGTATCGGAGACGGCCAAGAGGCGGGTTCTTCAAGAACCCACACTGCTTACCAGGGAAGCCAGTTCTCACTCCAGGCCGGCACCTCCTCTTTCTGGGACTCATTCATCAACCGTTGTCATCTTGACGTCGCGGAGCGGCGAGATTGGAGAAGGACCTCTCAAGGTAGAACCACGTAGTCATGGGAATTGAGCCCCTTTTCACGCGTTTGACTCCAATTGACCCATCTGGTAAAATCCACCGGCTTGACGGCGCGCGCAATGGTTCAGCGGCGCCTTCCAATTCATCAGAGCATCTGGCTCGTCCCCATCGTCTAGTCTGGCCTAGGACGCTGGCCTTTCAAGCCGGCAACACGGGTTCAAATCCCGTTGGGGACACCAATGCTGACGCCCCACCGCTCACTCTCCCGATGGTGAAGGCCTGGCGACTCAGGCGCGGGAGTGGGGGCACGCTCCTTCGCTCAGGGCGTTGTTCACGTGTCCCTCTTCGAGGGAGACTTCCTCCCCCCCTCGAGGAATTACAACAGCATTCAGGACCATCTCAGGCTGAGCCAGCAACCAATGGAGGTCGGGGTGGAGCAATGAGTCGGATGGGAGTCCTTGGGCGGGCTGGCGGATTGATCCTGGCCGCCCTGCTTCTCATGGGAGCCGAGCCGCCGGCGGAGGGACCCGGGAAACCGGGAGAGGCGGCGTCCCCTGCGGCGCCGGCAGGAAAGGACGGCGCCCCGATGGTCCCGATCCCCGAAGGCGCGTTCATCATGGGCAGCAATGAGGGATTCGGAAACGAACGACCGGAACACAAAGTCTGGTTGGATGCCTATCTCATCGACCAGTTCGAGGTCACGATCAAACTGTACGGCCAGTTCTTGAAAGAGACAGGACATCGGGCCCCGCCACTGTGGGATGAGGAAGCGGTGACCACCGCCGGGGATCGACCCGCGGTGGGTCTCGGCTGGTTGGATGCCGAAGCGTATTGCAAGTGGGCGGGGAAGCGACTGCCCACTGAGGCGGAGTGGGAGAAGGGGGCCCGCGGAACAGATGGCCGACGCTATCCGTGGGGCCATATGCAACCCTTCGTCGATATCGCAAACTACAACCGGGGGGTGTGGGTCAGTTATCCGATTACCCTCGTCCCGGTGACTAGTGGAGTGGCGGGGATGAGCATCCGGCACGGGCTGAAGGAGGGAGGGAGGAGCCCCTACGGGCTGTATCATATGGCCGGCAATGCGGCGGAGTGGGTGGCCGACTGGTACGACAGGGAATACTATCCAAAGGCCCCCGATCGGAACCCCAAGGGCCCCGAGAAAGGGGAGAATCGTGTGATTCGGGGAGGCTCATGGAGCGATCTTCCAGTCGGCCTCCGTGCCACGGCCCGGTTGTCCGCCGAGCCGGACTTCCGCGAGCTCACGTTGGGCGTCCGGTGTGCGATGACTCCCGCAAAGAAATGATGAGCGATGACTCATGCATCGATGACCGGGAGCCCCAGAATGGCCAGCAACGGAGTCTGGGGCGGAGAGACAGAGGGGACCTTGCAGGTAGGTGATACGGCTCCCGACTTCTCCCTCCCAGGCGTGGACGGGCAGACCTACAGCCTGAAGGGCTTTTCGCAGAAGACGGTCCTCGTGGTCGTGTTCTCCTGCAATCATTGCCCCTATGTGCAAGCCTATGAGGACCGGCTGGTGGCGATCCAGCGGGACTATCGGGACCGGGGCGTGCAACTGCTGGCCATCAATTCGAATGACGACAGGAGTTATCCTGAGGACAACTTTGACAATATGATCGCGCGCGCGAAGGCCAAGGGATTCAACTTCCCGTATCTCCGGGATGGTTCCCAGCAGGTGGCTCATGCCTATGGCGCCACGCATACCCCGCAGCTCTTCGTCTTCGACGCGCACCGACGGCTCCGGTATACGGGGAAGATCGACGACAACTGGCAGCGGCCCGAGGCGGTGAGGCGTCGGTATCTGCAGGAAGCCTTGGACGAATTACTGAAAGGACGGGAGCCGGCTGAGCCCACGACGCATGCGATCGGCTGCACGATCAAGTGGGCAGACAAGTAGGGCGAGGGAAAGGGGAACCGTCACAGGGCACCAGTAGGCAGCGTCACTGCTTATCATGAGGAGAACCAGCGATGTCAACTCATCCGAAAGTGACCGCCAAAAAGCGGCAGCGGGAGCGTGACAAGGCCGAGCGACGGAAGGAGAAAGAACTCCGCCGCGTGGAGCGGAAAGAGGCGAAGAAGGCCAGCGTGAGACTGCCCGGCGAACCAGACCCGGATCTGGCAGGGATGCGGCCCGGTCCTCAGGCTCCGCTCTTTTAACCGTGTTTCGGGCCTTCCTCCAGCTCTGTCCGAACTGGCCCACTCCCTGTGACGTACCCCCGATTGATCCCGCCGGAGGCACGAATGGTTGCCCAGTGCCTCGCCTGCGTGCCAGACGCCGATCCAGCTCACAGAGACTGAGTCGCGGCTTTGCCCGGCTCTGACCCAATCCAAGGCTGTCCCCGCTGTGTTTCCCCACTTTGTGACCCCCGACAACATGATGTTGCTGACGGACCTGTACGAGCTGACCATGGCCGCCGGCTACCACGAGCACGGGCCGAATGACCGGGGCACGTTCGACCTCTTCGTGAGAAAGCTCCCTCCGCATCGGTCCTACCTGATGTTCGCAGGCCTGGACCAGGTGCTGTTTTACCTCACCCATCTGTCCGTCGGGTCGGATTCGATCCGCTATCTTCGGTCCACGGGGTTGTTTCCCCCGTCGTTCCTCAGCTACCTGCGTACGCTCCGCTTTCGCGGCGACCTGGATGCGATGCCCGAGGGTACGGTGTTCTTCCCGCATGAACCCGTGCTGCGTGTGACCGCCAATATCATCGAGGCTCAGATTGTCGAAACGTTCCTGCTCAATGCCGTCAACCTGCAGACGCTGATCGCGACCAAGGCCTGCCGCGTCCTCGAGGCGGCGGCCGGTCGTCCGGTGGTGGAGTTTGGACTGCGCCGCGCGCACGGGATGGATGCGGGACTCAAGGGGGCACGGGCCGCCTATCTGGCCGGCTGCGCGGGGAGCTCGAATGTGCTGGCTGGGCGTCTGTATGGGATCCCGGTCTTCGGCACCATGGCGCATGCCTTCGTGCAATCGTTCCCGTCCGAGATGGAGGCGTTTCAGGCGTTCACCACCACATTCCCCAAGGGGACCACGCTCTTGATTGATACCTACGATACGCTGGCGGGGGCGCGTCGCGCCGCACGGGTGGCCCAGGACCTGGCCCGCCATGGCAACCGGCTGGGCGGCGTGAGGCTGGATAGCGGGGACCTGATCGCACTCAGCCGGCAGGTGCGCCGGCTCCTGGATGCACGCGGTCTGCGCCGCGTCAAGATCTTCGCCACCGGCAACCTCACGGAACAGCGGATCACGGAGATCGTCACCCGCCGCGCCCCGATCGATGGGTTCGGGGTGGGCACCGACCTGAGCGTGTCGGCTGACGCGCCGAGCCTGGACGTGGTCTACAAGATGAGCGAGGTAGTGCGAGCCGGCAAGACCATGCCGACGCTGAAGCTCAGCGCGCACAAACAGACGTATCCCGGACGCAAGCAGGTGTACCGGGTGGAACGCCGGGGTCGCCTGGTGGAGGACATCCTGGCGCTGGAGGGTGAATCCCTGCCGGGGCGCCCTCTGTTGGTCCCTGTACTGCGAAAAGGGCGTCTGGTCCGACGGGTGCCTTCCCTCTCGGCGATCCGACGGCATGCGGCCGCCGAGCGAGCCAGACTTCCGTCGAACCTGCTTGAGCTCGAGGAGCGCACGATCTACCCCGTCCGGATCAGCCCCGGGCTTCAACGCTTGACCGAAGCGTGCCGGCACGCCCTGGAACGCGCCCGGCGCGGCACATAGCGTGACCATCGTCAGTCGTCATTCATCCACCGTGAGCAAGCACGAATGATGGCAGACGAACGGTGAGCGAGCCGGTCTCGGAGCGATGCCGCATCAGGAACCGAGTCAGCACGACCACGGCCAGCCTCTCTCCGGCCGGACTCGTGAGGGTCGAAGGTCCGCGGAGCGAGCGTGGACCCTGATCCTCGTCGGCCTGGTGCTGCTGGTGGGGGTTCTGTCCTATGTGTGGTTAGGACCTGCAGCGGCGCCGTCGCGGCCGAGGAGCACCGTCGCCGAGTTGACGCCCTCCCGGGTGCCGCTGGTGACGGGAAGCGAGCCGATGGAGCAGCTCTTCATCAAGGCCGGCTGTCCGGTGTGCCACTCCATCCCGGGGATCCCGGGTGCCCAGGGACGCGTCGGGCCTAGACTGGTGCTGGGCTCGACCGGACCGATCCGGCTGGCTGATCCGCGCTACCGAGGGAAGGGAAAGACGGTGAGGGAATACGTGATCGAGTCGATCTTGGATCCGGGCGCGTACGTGGTGCCCGGCTACCCCGACCGGGCGATGCCGCGCTGGTACGGCCAGAAACTCAGTGCCGAGGCGCTCGACAAGATGGCAGTCTATCTGGAGCAGCTCACGGATGAGCCTGCGTCGCCCCGGCGCTAGTCGGCTACTCCGGCTGCTCTGTGATGGGCATCCGAGTCGGATTATCGCTTGAGTGTTTGTCCCTCGGTTCCCCTGGCCTCCTCTTTCTTGATCCCCGCCAGCTTGATCTTCAGCCGGAGATTATTGGCGCTGTCTGCGTTGATCAGCGCCTGCTCCAGGCTGATCTTCTCGTCCCGATAGAGCAGAAAGAGGACGTGGTCGAAGGTCGAGCAGCCCTGTTCGATCCCTTGTTCCATGGCCTCCTTGAGCAGGTCGGCTTGCCCTTTCTTGATGAGGTCCTTGATCCGAGGGGTATCCAGGAGGATCTCGCAGGCGGGAACCCGCGAGCCGTCCAGCGCGGGGATCAGGCGTTGCGAGACGATCGCCTTCAGGTTCATGGAGAGCTGCAAGTAGATCTGCGGATGGCGCTCGGACGGGAAAAAATTGATGATGCGCTCGATGCACTGGTTGGCGTTGTTGGCGTGGAGTGTCGCCAGACACAAGTGGCCGGTCTCGGCGAAGGCGATCGCCGCCTCCATGGTTTCGGTATCGCGAATCTCGCCGATCAGAATCACGTCGGGTGCCTGCCGCAGCGTGTTCTTCAGCGCCATCTCGTAGGAATGGGTGTCGAACCCGATCTCGCGCTGCGTGATGACCGATCGCTTATGCCTGTGGACGAACTCGATCGGGTCCTCCACGGTGACGATATGGCCGGGGGCGGTGCTGTTCCGATAGTCGATCATGGCCGCCAGCGAGGTGGACTTCCCGCACCCTGTCGCCCCGACGAACAGGACGAGGCCACGGTTGCACATCGCGAGGTCTTTGATGATCGGCGGCAGGCCCAGCCCATCGACGGGGACGATCTCGAGTTTGATCTGTCGGATGACGATCCCAATATTGCCCCGCTGGCGGAACAGATTGACGCGGAAGCGACCCAGCTCCGGGTAAAACAGCGCCAGGTTCATCTCCATCTTCTCCTCGAACTCCCTTTTCTGCTTGTCCCGCATCATGGCGTTGGCCAGGGCTTCGAGCTGTTCATTGTTAAAGGGGGTGCCGGCGGTGATGTGGGTGACGCCTTGGATGCGGTAGATCGGAGTCAGGTCCACCGTCAGGTAGATATCCGACGCGCCGCGATCGACCATGACTTTCAGTAAGCCACGAATGTCCATTGCCTTCCTCCCGCAGAGTGCCTGGCGGAGATCCCTGCTGCGTGAGCGATCAAGCGGCCCCGCCGGCCGCCGCCGTTCCGGCGGGCGCGACCCCGCCGAACAAATTGGGGGTCATGCTCCGGGACTGGGCTTCCGACTTGGTGACGAGGCCGCGTGTGACCAGTTCGACCAACGACATATCCATGGTCTGCATCCCGTCCTTCTTGCTCGCCTGCATGATGCCGGGGATCTGGTGGAGCTTCGCCTCCCGGACGAGGTTCCGGATGGCGGTCGTGCCGGTCATGACCTCCAGGGCCGCTACCCGACCGCCGCCCTTCTTCTTGAGGAGCGTCTGGGTGATGACCCCCTCAATTGACTCGGCCAATTGGGCGCGAACCTGGTTCTGCTGGTTGGGCGGGAAGACGTCGATGATGCGGTCCACGGTCTTCGGGGCGCTGGAGGTGTGCAGGGAGGCAAACACCAAGTGCCCCGTCTCGGCGGCGGTCAAGGCGAGCTGGATGGTTTCTAGGTCCCGCATCTCACC
Source organism: Nitrospirota bacterium (assembly GCA_020027965.1). Lineage (GTDB taxonomy): Bacteria > Nitrospirota > Nitrospiria > Nitrospirales > Nitrospiraceae > JAHRHE01. The sequence continues at coordinate 29,212 of JAHRHE010000011.1, forward strand.
CACCATGATGATGTCGGGATCCTCCCGCAATCCCGACTTCAGCGCATTGGCGAAGGAGTGGGTGTGGGGTCCCAACTCGCGCTGGTTGACCAGGCATTTCTTGGACTTGTGGACGAACTCGATCGGGTCCTCAATCGTGAGGATGTGTCCCTCAAACGTGTCGTTGAGATAGTCCAGCATGCCGGCCAGCGAGGTGGATTTCCCGCATCCTGTCGGACCGGTCACGAGGACCAGGCCCTTTTCCCTATCGCAGAGTTGCCGCATGATGGGCGGCATGCCCAAGGCTTCCAGGGGCTGGATCAGGGTCGGGATCGTTCGGAACACGGCGCCCAGTCCCCGGCGCTGCAGGAACACGTTGACCCGGAAGCGGGCAATGTCCCCCATCTCGAACGAGAAATCGCATTCATGGGTCTCCTCAAAGACCCGGCGGTGCGCGTCGCTCATCATGTCGTAGATCATGCCGCTGACTTCTTCCTTGCTGAGCGCAGGATGATCCAGTTTTTTCAACTCGCCATGGATGCGCAGCATGGGCGGCTCGCCCGCACTAATGTGACAGTCCGAGGCCTCCTGCTCCACCCCGAAGCTCAGCAACTGCGTCATGTCCATACCAGTCCTCCACCCACACTCACAGGGTTGTCACTATACCATAGCTCTGTCTTCTCAGCCATCCTTCGCACCGAGTTTGCGCTCCCTCGAAGGCGCCTGTCAGCCGCCTTCCAGGATCTCCCTGGCCCCGGCCAGAGGTCACACGAGACCCAGCGCGCGCCCTGCGTCCTGGAACGCAGCCAGGACGGACTCGAGCTGTTCGTGCGAGTGTTCGGATGTCACCGTGACCCGGATCCGGCTACTCTGCCGGGGAACTGTGGGCGGACGGATGGCCGGGGCATAGACTCCGGACTGGAAGAGCCGCTCGGCCATCCTGGTGGCCATGTCCGCATCTCCGATCAGGACCGGGATGATCGGGCTGACGGTCTCGGTGGTATGAAACCCGAGGGAGGTGAGGCCGGCGTAGAGATGTTCCCGGTTGGCCCAAAGCCGGGTGCGCCGCTCCGGCTCGGAGCGAAGGATCTCAAGCCCTGCCAGCGAGGCTGCTGCGGTGGCTGGGGGAGGAGCCGTGGTGTAGATGAAGGAGCGAGCCGTGTTGAGCAGGTACCGGATGAAATTGTCGGGGCCAGCCACATACGCCCCGCTGCTGCCCAGCGCTTTGCCCAGTGTGCCCATGTGGAACGGGAGACGTGACTCGACCCCGAAGTGTTCCAGCGTGCCCCGGCCGTGAGGGCCCATGACGCCCGTGCCGTGCGCGTCGTCCACCAGCACGCGGGCGCCGTACCGGTCCGCGAGCGCGATCAACTCCGGAAGCGGCGCCACGTCTCCGTCCATGCTGAACAGGCCGTCGGTCACGAGGAGCGTCTCGCGACGCGCCGAGCGTCTGGCGAGCAGCGTCCTGACCTGGGCCACGTCCCGGTGGCGAAAGACGCGGAACTCGGCGCCGCTCAACCGGCATCCGTCAATGAGGCTCGCGTGACAGAGGCGGTCGGCCAAGATCAGCCCCCCTGAGCCGATCAGAGCCGGGACGAGGCCGAGGTTGGCCAGATACCCGGAACCGAACAGCAGCGCCGCTTCAGTGCCCTTGAACCGGGCCAGCGCCGCCTCGAGTTCCATGTGCGGTGGGAAGGTCCCGGACAGCAGGCGGGAAGCACCAGACCCTGCGCCGAACGCCTCCGTGGCTGCAATCGCCGCCGCTTTCACCTTGGGGTGGGCGGCGAGACCCAGGTAGTCGTTCGACGCCATCAGGATAACCCGACGTCCTTCGGTGATCACGACCGGACCTGGCTCCGACTCGATGAGCCGGAGACGCCGCACGAGGTGCCGCGCCTCAAGCTGGTGCAGGTGCTTCTCGAACATATCGCGTTACGATTTGATCCGGCCCCATCCCATTCCTATACCTTGCGCTGGGCGCTGTCAACGAGCCTGTCGTGCGCCGGAGTCGTGACGGCCGAGAATTGACAACAGGAGTGCAAGCTTGTATAACGGCGCACGTGCGATCGGGTGCGGTCGCGCGAGACCGACGAACGAGCACAGTCGCTTCCGATGGGCTACCGAATCAGACTTCCCTCCAAGAGCATGCCGACGGATGAGGCGCACCTCCTCAGCGGCATGGAGCGCTTCGTCTTGAGCCTGCGGGAGCACCGCCAGTGGGTTCTGGGAGGGGGTATCGTCCTGCTGGCGGCGGTGGCGGTGGTCGCGGCGGTCATGTGGCTGGACCATCGGAATACGGAGCAGGCGCAGGAGCTGAACCGACAGGCCACGTTCCTGTACCTGTATCGGCCGGCGGACAATCCGGTGAAGGCGGATGAAAATCTTCGGAAGGCGATCGCGCTGTACCGTCAGCTCGTCGAACAGTATCCGAGAACCGCCATTGCCCCGATGGCGTTGTACCACTTGGCCAATGCCCAGGTGCAAGCGAACGACCTTGGCGGCGCGATCGAGAGCTACCAGAAGTATGTCGAGATGTACGGTGCGAGCAAGGCCATGCTCGGGCTCGTGTACCAACGGCTGGGGTACGTCTACCTTCTGCGGGGCGACCGCGACAAGGCCGTCAAGGCCTTCGAGTCGGTGCTCGCGGTGCCGGGCGCCCTCAATAAGGACCAGGCCTTGTACGAACTGGCCAAGCTGGAGGAAGTGGAGTCCCACCCCCAGGCGGCGGTGGCCCGCTATCAGGAGTTGATGAAAGCGTATCCGAACTCCCCGTTCGCGGGTGAAGCGACTGTGCGTGCCAAGGCTTTGGAGCTCAAGCAGAGCCCGGAGAGTCAGCCCGCGGGCCGTCCTTCGGCCACGCCGACAGCGCCGGAACAAGGGAAGAAATAATCCAGAGGCAGAACGCAGGTGTGCCGGTTAGGGGCCGACGGCAATCAATTCGCCAGGCCGAAGCAGTCGACTCCTGAGATTGTTGCGTTCCCGAAGCTCCGCCACGGTCAGTTTGAAGCGCTTCGCGATCGTCCAGAGACTATCTCCCAAACGAACCCGGTACCATCCCTGTTTCCCCCTTGCCTGGAGGTCCCCTCGCTTGCCCGAGAACAGGGGTGGCTTCCACGTCGGCACCTGATCCAGCGCGGGTCCGACCGTCGCGGCCATTCCCACCGGGACCTTGAGTTGGTACGCCGTCTTGTCCGGCGGGGTGACATCCCGACGCAACTCCGGGTTGAGACGCCGCAGCTCCTGATACGGGACCCCCGTGACTTTTTCGACGTCGCGGAAATGCACCGGGCGCTCGACGATGACCTCCTCAAACTGATGCGGATCCGGCGGGTCAGCCGGGAACCCGTACTGTTCCGGATTTTTCGCGATGATGGTGGCGGCCATGAAGCGCGGGACGTATTCTCTGGTTTCACGCCGGATGAGCCTGGTCTGGGCCAGTTCCCAGTAACTCTCGGCGCGCGCTTTCTGAAGGGCCCGCGACACCCTCCCCTCGCCCGCATTGTAGGCCGCGAGGGCCAATGGCCAGGTCCCGAAGAGATCATACAGGTCGCGCAGGTACCGCGCGGCGGCCACCGTGGATTTGACGGGGTCCCGTCGTTCATCGACATAGTGATCGATCCGGAGTCCGTAGAGTCTGGCCGTGCCGGTCATGAACTGCCAGGGGCCGGTCGCACGGGCGCGCGAGTAAGCTTTCGGGTTGAACCCGCTCTCGACCAGCGATAAGAATACGAGGTCGCTCGGGAGGTTGAATTCGGTAAAAATTCTGTCCACGAGGGGTTTGTAGTGACGCAAGCGCGTCAGCCACTCTTCGAAGCGGTCACGCATCGTGGTGTTAAACGACTGAATGTGGAGTTCCACTCGGCGATTGAGGACGATGGGCACGTCGTAGTCGGGCAGGCTCTGACCGCTCTCCCGTTCCCCGTAGGTGTCCGAACGCTGGGCTGCTGGGAGAAACATCTCGGCGAAGCGCCAGGGCAGGCCTGGCGGCCCGAGTGCGGGGAGACGCACCTCCAGGCCTTCCAACCCGCGCCCCTTCGGCTCCAGAGCTTCCGGTGCCTGGTCATCTGCAAGCGGAGTGGCCAGCAGCTGCGCGAGTGCCTCAGCCCCGAGCGGGCCTGCTGGCGGATCTGATGGTTGGACCGGACCCGCGTCCTCCCGCAGGGCAGGCTCCTCCCCCGAATCGGTTTGCATCACCTTCGGATCAGCCGTGAGCGGCCGAGTCCCGACATCGGCAGGCTCCGCGCTCGCGATGGCCGGTCCATTGAAGGGTTCGAAGGGGCCTTGAAGGATTCCCCATCCCGCGAGCAGGGCGCAGATGAACAGACTCAGCACGCGACCGATATTGTGGCCCACAATTCCCCCGCCGCTCCTGAACGTTTCGTGATTTCTCAATGAATCCTAGCCTATCGGTGGAACGATATCTTGTCAAGGTGAAATCATGTCGCGAGGGACCTTCGGAGTCTACGCAACCTACTGGAAAAAGGCCTCTCAGGGCCCATCGTTGCCTTGACAGTGGTGGGAGCGTGTGATAGCGTAACGCCCTTCCGCGAACGAGCAAGGCGCTCGGCACTGACGTTCAGACAGACACCCACCACGCGGCAGCCCGGTTGAGGATTCAGCCGGTTGTCTATCAAGGGAGAGCCGTCCGATGTTGAAACGGTACTTATTCGCTCCGGGTCCGACTCCGGTGCCGCCGGAAGTCCTGTTGGCGATGGCCAAGCCCGTCATCCATCACCGGGCGCCCGAGTTTGCTCAACTGTTCGGAGAGGTCCGGGAAGACCTCAAGTGGCTGTTTCAAACCAGGAATGATGTACTCATCCTGGCCGCGTCCGGGACCGGCGGGATGGAAGGCTCGGTGGCGAACTTTCTGTCGCCGGGCGAGCGGGCGCTGGTGGTGAACGGCGGAAAATTCGGCGAACGCTGGGGCAAGATTTGCAAGACCTTCGGCGTACAGGTGACCGAGCTCAAGGTGGAGTGGGGACAGTCGGTGGACCCTCAGGCCGTGGCCGATGCCTTGAAGAAGGATCCGTCCATCAAGGCGGTGTATGTCCAGGCAAGTGAAACGTCTACCGGGGTCGCCCATGACGTCAAAAGGCTGGCCGAAGCGACGAAGGCACGCGAAGGGACGATTCTCGTGGTGGATGCGATCACCGCGCTGGGGGTCTTCGACATCAAGACCGACGTCTGGGGACTGGACGTCGTGGTGACCGGATCGCAAAAGGCTCTGATGCTGCCGCCCGGGCTGGCGTTCGTCAGCGTGAGCGAGAAGGCCTGGCAGATGGCCGACAAGGCGAAGAACGGGGCGTTCTATTTCAATTTCAAGAAGGAGCGTGAGTCCCAAATCAAGAACCAGACGGCGTACACGCCCGCGGTGTCCATGATTCTGGGTCTGCAAGAAGTGCTGCGCATGCTCAAAGCGGAAGGATTGGACGCCGTGTTTGCCCGTCAGGCTCGCCTGGCCCACGCGATGCGCGAGGGGGTGCGGGCCGCCGGCCTCTCGCTGTTCGCGAAGCAGTCGCCAAGCGACGCCCTCACCGCGATTGCCGCGCCCGAGGGCGTGGACGGGCAGGCGATTTACAAGAACCTGCGGGTGCACTACGGGATCACGGCGGCCGGGGGGCAGGATCATCTCAAAGGCAAGATCTTCCGGGTCTCCCACATGGGATACATGGACACCTTCGATGTGATCACGGCGCTGGCGGCCATCGAGATGGTGGTGAAGGGCTTAGGGTACCCGATGAAGTTAGGAAGCGGTGTGGCCAAGGCGCAGGAATTACTCATGGTGGGGGCGGAGGCCTCGGGCTCGAGGCGATAGGCACGGGGCGATGGGGGCGATGAAGATTCTGGTCAGTGACAGCCTGTCGAAGCAAGGCCTCGAGATTCTGGTCAAGGCCGGGTTCACGGTTGACGTGAAGACCCAGCTCCCGAAAGAGGAGCTGCTCACGCTGATCCCGAACTACGATGCGCTGATCGTGCGCTCGGCCACGAAGGTCACCGCCGATGTGATCGCGGCCGCCGATCGCTTGAAAGTGATCGGGCGTGCGGGGTCCGGCTTGGACAACGTGGACACCCCAGCCGCCACCCGGCGCGGGATCGTCGTGATGAACACTCCGGGTGGGAACACGGTCACGACGGCCGAGCATACCATGGCGATGATTTTCGCGATGACCCGACGGATCCCCCAGGCAACGGCGTCGATGAAGGCCGGCAAGTGGGAGAAGGACCGCTTTATGGGGGTGGAACTCTACAACAAGACGTTGGGCGTCATCGGAATCGGGCAGATCGGCGGGTACCTCGCCAAGTTGTCCCAGGGCCTCTCCATGAGCGTGATTGCCTATGACCCCTACCTGGCTACCGAACGGGCTCGCGAGATGGGCGTCGAGGTGGTGGACCTGCCGGAACTGTTCCGACGCGCGGACCTCATCTCCGTGCACACTCCCTTGACCGCCGAGACACGCTCGCTGATCAACGCCGCGGCCATCGCGCAGATGAAGGCAGGGGTCATGATCGTGAACTGCGCCCGGGGCGGGATCGTCCACGAGGCGGACCTGTACGAGGCGCTCAAGTCCAAGCGAGTCGCCGCCGCGGCCTTTGACGTGTTCGAAGAGGAACCGATCAAGCCGGACCACCCGCTCCTGACTCTGGAGAATTTTATCTCCACGCCCCACATCGGGGCCTCGACCGGGGAAGCGCAGGAGAACGTGGCGGTCGGGATCGCCGAGCAGATCGTGGACTACTTCACCAAAGGGCTGGCGCGGGGGGCCGTCAATGTCCCGTCGGTTCCTGCAGAGCTGCTCCCTCGACTGCAGCCGTACCTGAATCTCGCGGAAAAGATCGGGCTGCTTCAGGCGCAGCTCTACGAAGGCGGCCTGGAGCGGGTGACGGTGGAGTACAGCGGGGAGGTGGCCACGCTCGCCGTGGCTCCCTTGACGATCGCGGTGCTCAAAGGCCTGCTCACCCCCATCCTGGAAGATGCGGTCAATTTCGTGAATGCGCCGATCGTGGCCAAAGAGCGGGGGATTGAGGTGAAGGAGGTCAAGGGCGGGGATGCCGGCGACTTCACCAGCGTCATCAGGGTACGAATCGAGACGGGTAAGCAGACGCACCACGTGGCCGGGACGCTCTACAGCCGCAAGGATCCTCGCATTATCGAGATCGATAAGTTCCAGGTCGAGGTGGTCCCCGAAGGGCACATGATGCTGATCCTGAACCAGGACCGGCCCGGCGTGATCGGCGCGGTGGGGCAAGTGCTGGGAGACCACCAGATCAACATCGCCCGCATGCAATGCTCGCGCGAGGAACGGGGCGGTCACGCACTGTTGATCATCGGGCTGGATGCCCCCCTGCCGGAAGGGGTCTTGAGCACGATCAAACGTGGGAAGTACATTCTTTCTGTCAAGTTGGTTGACCTCTCCAAGGGGGTGTAGTCCGGACTGAGCCACGAGACCGTACGCGATGTCACGCTCCCCGTCCCAGGGCCTGCGCCCTCAGTTGGCCATGATGCAGCCGAACGACCGATCCCTCATTCCCGCCGGTATGTCAGCGATCCTGCCGGAGACGGCCTCTCGCGTCCGGCGGCTGGAGGAAACGCTGCTGGCCTCGCTCGACCGCTGGGGCTACCAAGAAATCATTCCGCCCACGTTCGAATATCTGGACGTGCTGTCGGCCGGGTTGGAGCCGAAGGTGATCGAGCAGTGCTACACCTTCCCCGACCGGACCACCGGTCGGATCCTGCTCCTGCGGCCTGACGTCACGGCGCAGATTGCCAGGATCGTCGCCATGGGGATGGTGGAATCCACTCGCCCGCTCAGGTTGTGCTATCGCACCACCGTCTTTCGTTATGAGCCGGAGCATGTCGGACGCGAGCGCGAGATCTTCCAGGTTGGTGCCGAGCTCATCGGGGCCGATGACGTGGCCATGGATGCCGAGATCATTGCCCTGATGATCGACTGTCTGATGCGCCTCGGGCTCTCTTCCTTCAAGATCTCGGTGGGGCACGTGGGATTCTTCCAGGCCTTGCTGGCCAGATCGGGGATGTCTGCAGAAGGGCAGAAGCGGGCCGAGCATGCCGCGGCGCGCAAAGACCTCCCCCGCCTCGCGGAAATCCTGAGCAAGGAGCAGGTTCCAGCCAAGGCGGCGAAGGCGATCCTGGAGGCCCCAGGCCTCTACGGGCGGCAGGAGGTGCTGGATCGAGGTCGCGTGCTCGCCGCCGGCGACCGGGGGCTGCGCGCCACCCTTCAACGCCTGACCGATGTGTATGAGCTGTTGAACGCAGCCGGTCTGGGAGAGTACCTGCTGATGGATCTGGGCGAGTTCCGAGGGTTCGATTACTATGATGGACTGGTGTTCGACGTGTTTGCCGAGGGCATCGGCTGTGAGTTGGGCGGGGGAGGGCGGTACAACCACCTGATCGGGAGATTTGGTCGGCACCTTCCGTCTACCGGGTTTGCGTTCGATGTGGATCGGCTCTTCCGCGTGATCGAACGCGTGGAGGACGGCTTGTCTCGCGCACAGGCGGACTTCTTCATCGTCTCCCCCGTGCAACACAGCGACAGGGTGTTCCGGGTCGCCCAGATGCTGAGGGACGGCGGGTTTCGGGCCATTCAGGGGACGCTCCACGCGGCGGGCCCGGCAGGACTTCAGCGCGCCCTGGAGGAGGGGCGCCTGCTCGTGGCCTCGACGGTGGTGGTGCTGGGAGTCCCCGGAGTGGCTGCCGAGGAAGCCTTGGTGCTGGCGGAATCTTCGCTCCGCCGTCGCCGTTCCGGTTCGACCACGCCGACACAGCGGAAGGTCAAAATCAAGGATCTTCCCGGCTTGCCGGTGAAGAATTGACGATTGGCTCACTGTCGATTGAATGATTTTCCTGCCGGACCGATCTTCTACTGAATCAATGGCTCAATGATGCCATGAGTCAATTCTTATCGCGATGAGTTCGCCGGACCTGACAGAACCGCGGCTTCCCCCGCAAAACCTCGAAGCTGAGCAGTGCGTCCTCGGCGCGATCCTGCTCGACAACTCGTCCATGGCCAAGGCGATGGAGATCGTCACGGAAGACGACTTCTATCGCACGGCCCACCGAAAGGTCTATCAGGCCATGCTCGAGCTCTCAGAACACGGCGAGGTGATCGACCAGATCACGCTCACGGAGCATTTGAAGTCCACAGGCCAGTTAGAGGCCGTTGGCGGAGCGGCATACCTGGCCGAAATGGTCCAGGTCGTTCCGACGGCCGCGAACATCAAATATCACAGCAAGATCGTGCGCGACAAAGCGCTCCTCCGTGGCTTGATCATGACCTCGACCGAGGTCATCACGCGCGGATATGAGGGCGTCTCCTCGGTGGACGACCTGCTGGATTTTGCGGAGCGGACGGTCTTCAGTCTGGCGCAGGGGAAACTTGGCCGATCCTTCACGCCGCTCCACCATATCATCAAAGAGAGCCTGGACCTGGTCGATCGCCTTTCGAAGCGGAAGGAACGGGTCACGGGGATCCCGACGGGATTCGAAGACCTCGATGATCTGACGGCCGGCCTGCAACCGTCCGATCTGATCGTGATCGCGGGCCGGCCCAGCATGGGCAAGACCAGCCTGGCGCTGGGCATGGCGCAGTCGGCGGCCGTCAAGCACCGCCAAGCGGTGGGGATCTTCAGCCTTGAAATGTCCAAGCCTCAACTGGTTCTGAGAATGCTCAGCTCGCAAGCGCACGTGGACTCCCACGCCCTTCGCACCGGCAAGCTGCAGAAGGAGGATTGGTGGCGATTGGCCGAGGCCGCGGGTCATCTGGAGCAGGCCCCGATTTTCATCGACGACACCGGGGCCCTCACGGTGCAGCAGATGCGGGGGAAGGCGCGGCGGCTGAAAGCGGAGAGCGGGCTCGATCTGCTCATTGTGGACTATCTGCAGCTCATGCAAGGCCGCAGCGATGCGGAGTCACGACAACAGGAGATCTCGGACATCTCGCGGTCCCTCAAAGCTCTCGCCAAGGAGCTGAACATCCCCGTGGTGGCCTTGTCGCAGTTGAGCCGGGCCGTGGAAAGCCGAAAGCCGCCGATCCCCATGCTGGCAGACCTCCGGGAGAGTGGAGCGATCGAACAGGATGCAGACGTCGTGATGTTCATCTATCGAGATGAAGAATACAACCCGGACTCGGAGAAGAAGGGAATCGCCGAAATCCTGGTGAAGAAGCACCGCAATGGTCCCACCGGGGATGTGAAGCTCGCCTTCCTGAATAAGTACGCCAAATTTGAAAACCTCTCGGATCGCGAAGCTGTTTGACACCCTTTCGAGCGCTGCGTATAATTCATTCAATTGCCGCTCCAAGCACTGATGGACTCCGCTCGGCGATCGTTCATCTTCATGACTGACCCTCGCAGCAAGGCCCTAAGCGTGAACGCACGCGTCCACGGATGGCACGCCTGCCTGCAGGTCTGGCAGGGGGCGGTCCAGAGCCTGCTCGCCTGTACCGTCCTGCTCATCTCCTGCACCTCGATTCCCGATCCGGCCGGAGAGCGGGCACATGCCGAGGCGGCCCTCTCCAGGGCGCTGAACCAACCCGCCACCCCGATCGATCCTCATGCCTATTATCACTTCATGCTCGGGTACCGGGCGGAAATAGCTCAGGACTCCGAGCGGGCCATCCGCGAGTACACGGCCGCGCTCGGTGGAGATTCATCGTCTGCCTTTCTTCAGGCTCGCCTCGCCTCGACGTATTTCTCCGCTGGTGATGTCGCCAATGCGGTGGGCCTCGCCGACCGGGTCGCAGGCGCGGATGTCCACGATGCGTCGCTGCTGGTGATGGTCGCCGGGATCTATGCTGGCGCCGGGCAGCTGGACAAGGCGATCTCTCTCTACGATCGGGCGATCGTGCTTGATCCCACCAAGAGTGACCCGTATTTCTCCAAAGGTATTCTGTTGGTAAACCTCAAACGCTACGAAGAGGCGGAGCGCGCCTTTGAGTCCGGAATCCAACATGCCAGCCAGTCGCCGGTCGGGTACTACTACCTGGGACGCATCGGAGTGGAAACCAAGCAGCCGCACCGGGCCATAGAGAACTTTGAGCGGGCGATCGCCGTGAATCCGACGTTCGAACCCGCCTACGTGGCCCTGGCTACGGTGTATGAGTCCGAGCAGGATCGTGGAAAAGCCGCCGCGGTGTACCGGAGATATCTCCTGCAGGTCGATCCCCGAAGCCGAGAAATCCGCCAGCAGCTCATCAGACTCTATCTGATCGACAAGTCCTACCGCGAGGCGCTCACGGAACTGGAAGTCATCCTCGCAGAGGACCCGAGTGATCTGGACGCCCAGCTCCGCGCAGGCCTCATCCATGGAGAGCTGAAGGATTATTCCAAGGCGATCGAGAAGCTCACCGCCATCCTGGCGGCCCGCCCCGGTGAGCTTCGGGTCCGCGACTACCTCGGTCTGATGTACGAGGAAAGCAAGGACTACGATAGCGCGCTTCGGGCATACGAGGCCAACCTCAAGTTGCAGCCCACCTATGTGGACGCCCACATGCATATGGGCTTCCTCCTCTACCGCCTGAAACGGTATCCGGAGGCGATCTCGCACCTCAC
>JAHRHE010000185.1 GCA_020027965.1 Nitrospirota bacterium
CGCGGCCTTGGGGTTGGCTGATGACCTGGTCGGGATCAGCCATGAATGCGATTACCCACCGGCGATCACGCACAAACCCGTCATGGTTCGCGCAACGATCGACGGCGACCGCTCCTCCAGCGCCGAGATTGATCATCAGGTCAAGACAGCCGTCACGGCAGACCGGCAGTTATACGAACTCGACGAGGGCCTCTTCGCCCGTGCACAGCCAGACCTGGTCGTCACCCAGGATCTCTGCCATGTCTGCGCTGTGACGCCCAGCCAACTTCACCGGGCCATCGGCGCCCTGCCTCACAGGCCGCAGCTCCTGTCGCTGAATCCTCTCACCCTTGACGATATCCTCATGGATGTGGAACGGATCGGGGCAGCGATCAAGCGACCCGCCGAAGCTCAGGCGCTGATCGTGGCCATGCGATCTCGGCTGGATTTCGTTCGAGCGCAGGTCGCCAGCGCGAATGCGCGCCCGACGGTCGCCTGCCTTGAATGGCTTTCGCCCTTGTATGCGGCCGGTCATTGGGTGCCTCAAATGGTCGAGTGGGCTGGCGGCGTCGACCGGCTCGGGTCAGCGGGCGCTCCCTCCAGGCAGGTGACGTGGGAGCAGCTCCTTGCCGCAGAGCCGGACGTGCTGGTCCTGATGCCTTGCGGCTTCTCGATCAACAGGACTCTGCGTGAACTCAATCAGCTCACCGTCCATCCTGGATGGCAGGATCTCCCGGCGGTACGAAACGGTCGAGTCTTTGCCGTTGATGCCTCCTCCTTCTTCAGCCGACCGGGTCCGCGCCTGGTTGATGGCGTGGCCATCCTGGCTGCGCTGTTTCACCCGTCTCGTTTCGGAGGAACCATCCCAGATGGGGCCAGGCATCTCACCCTGCTCGATGCCCACGCTCGGTAACGACGGCCCGATGACCCTGGCGGAGGCCCAGGCCTACTGCACCGCCGTGACCAAGCGGAGCGGGAGCAACTTCTACTACTCCTTCTTGTTCCTGCCCCGAGCGCGCCGCGAGGCTATGGACACGATCTATGCCTTCTGCCGCGAGGTGGACAGCGTCGTGGACGATGCTCCTCCCGGGAGTGATCCCCATGAGCAGCTTCGGCAATGGCGCGCTGAGCTGGCAGCCGCCTACCACGGCATCCCCACATACCCTGTGACCATCAGCTTGGGGAAGCATGCGCGCCGACTGGAGATCCCCCAGGAGTATTTTGAGGATCTCATCAGTGGAGTGGAGATGGACCTGACGATCACACGATACCGCACTTTTGAGGACCTGTACCGCTACTGCTATCGCGTGGCCTCAGTAGTCGGGTTGATCTGCCTGAAGATCTTTGGCACCCATTCTTCCCATGCAAGCGACTACGCCGTTAACTTGGGGCTCGCCTTCCAACTCACTAACATCCTGAGGGACCTGGCCACCGATGCGGATCGAGGGCGAATCTATTTACCCCAGGAGGACTTGGCTCGTTTCGGGTATCGGGAGGAGGAACTTTTGCGGCGGACTTATTCTCCCGCGTTCATTGCGCTCATGCGGTTTGAGTGTGCCCGGGCTCGAGAGTTCTATCAGAAAGCCCGCCAAGCTGTGGAGGCCCTACCGGCTGCAGACAGGCGAGCGCTGACCGTCGCCGAAATCATGCGCGGCCTGTACGAGCGAATTCTCCGCCGCATTGAGGAGTCCAACTATCGGGTATTTGGACCCCGCATCAGCTTGACACCACCCTATCGGCTGGCCATAGCGGCCGGGGTCTGGCTCCGATCCCTTCTCTCCTACAAGTGAGTTTAGCTGATGAAACGCACCGTGCTAATAATCGGCGGCGGCCCCGCTGGCATCACGGCTGCCCTTCGGCTCAACGGGCGCGGCTACGCGGTGACACTCCTGGAACAACGATTCGAGTTAGGTGGTCGTCTCATCAGCTCTTCCGAATCCGCTGAATCCACTGATGCCATTCCCCCTGTCGTGCTTGGGTGTCACAAGGCTACCTTGTCCTTGCTGGAGACATTGGGAACGGCGCGACAGGTTCGATTTTCAAATCGGCTTCGCTTCGAGTTTCTCCTCCCCGGCGGTCGCCTGGTGCCCTTACGCCGTCCCTGGCTGCCGGGTCCGCTCCATGCGATGCTCGGTCTTGCAACATTTCCCGGCCTGCCGTTGCGAGATCGGTGGCGCGTCCTGGCATTCCTCGAGCGGACGTGGGAAGGCGATCCAGAGCTACCGCTTGACCTTGGGAGCCGCACTGCCAACGACTGGTTGACCGAATTCGGCCAATCCAAGGAGGCCCGCTCTCACCTCTGGAGTCCTCTGGCTCGATTCCTGCTGGGAGATGACCTTACGGTTGTTTCAGCAGCCACGTTTGCCAGGATGTTGAGCCACTGCTTCCTGTCTGCCCGCCATCATACTGGTCTCGCCATTCCCATCGGTGGAATCCGCTCCTTATTGCTGACGCCAGCGTCCGAGCGGCTCACGCAATCTGGGGCCACTCTTCGCCTGGGGATTTCCGTGAACCAAATTCGATTTGATGCCCACCGGGTCACCGGCATTCAGCTCCAGTCAGGGAGCCCACTCGTGGCGGACTGGTATGTGGCTGCACTGCCGCACCGTCGCCTCTGTTCGCTGCTTCCTGAGAGCGCTTTGACCAACTATTCCTATTTCGAGCAACTCACCAGGCTGACCGACTCGCCAGCGGTCACGGTGCATCTCTGGATGGGGAGCACGCGTCCGGCCCCCAGACTGGTACTGCTGGCCGGAAGGACGTATCATTGGATGGTCAGCCGAGCCTTTGGAGAGTCTGGAAGGCAAGGGACGATCGTGTCTCTGGTCGCGACCGGACTGTCGGGGTGGCTCGACCGCCCGGACCAGGACCTCCTCAAGTCGGCCCTCGACGACGCCGGAGACTGTCTCCCCACAGCGGTCGGTGCCAAAGTCGCGGACTCCCGGATCGTTCGAGAGCCGCAGGCCTTTCTCTCCTTGAGGCCAGGCACGGCTTCGTTGCGGCCACTCCCTCAGAGCCCCTTTCCCAATCTGTTCTTGGCTGGAGACTGGACGGACACAGGCCTTCCCGCCACACTGGAGAGCGCGATCCTCAGCGGCGACCGCTGCGCCGAAGCCATCGTGGCCGCGGATCAATGATCGTCATTGGTCAATCGTCAAAGGGAGCATGGTTTATGGTCAATGGTTGATGGTTCCAGATGAAGAATCTTGTGCACCAATCCTCACCATTAACCATCCACCATCAACCATTTCGCACGTCCTCTCCTCTTGAGTGACGGTTGACGGTTGACAAGCTTCCGATCGGCGCCTAAGATGCCGCTCGTTTTCTTCCTTATTGCGACCGCAAGTGAGTCTCACTGTGACCCTTCAAGAACTCAGCGCGTCTCTGTACAACTGCCAGCGTTGTAAACTGGCCAAGCTGGGCCGGACGCAGGTGGTCTTTGGGGTTGGGAATCCTCATGCCACGATCATGTTCGTCGGCGAAGGGCCAGGCTTTTATGAGGACAAGCAAGGGGAACCGTTTGTGGGCGCGGCGGGCAAGCTGCTGAACGAACTGCTCCAGTCAGCAGGGTTGGCTCGTTCCGAGATCTATATCGCCAACGTGATCAAGTGCCGGCCGCCGAACAATCGCGATCCCGAGCCGGATGAAGTTGAGACCTGCAAACCGTTCCTGCTCCAGCAGATCGAGTTGATCAAGCCTAAGGTGGTCTGTACGCTTGGCCGATGGGCAACCGAAACCCTCTTAGGCCGGAAGGTGGGCATCACCAAGATCCGGGGACATGCCATTCGTCATACGGACTTTGTGATCTTTCCCATGCTCCATCCGGCCGCGGCCTTGCACCAGGGCGGGCTGATGGACCCCTTGCGCGAAGACTTTCAAAAGCTGAAGGCATTTCTCGATCAGCCTACCGAAGACACAGCTCCCCCCGGATCTCTTTCACCTGCAACCCCGTCTGAGCCCCACCAGGTACCAGCCCAGCAGACACAGATGGACCTGTTCGGGTCCTGAAATCTACCTGAGATAGGAATAATGCTGAGGCTTGGGGAAGAGGGTGCAGGCTTGTTCAGGCTAGCGACGATAGGTCTTTACGTGCCAGGTCGCCCGTGCTTAGGCTTTGGCCCTGGTTTTGCCTGACTCCGAGGTCGGCTTTTCATCGTCCGATTCTGACGCTGGCTTTTCCTCCTCGGCAACCGCTTCCTCCGCTTCCGGCACTTCAAACCAGGCAACCAGCATATCGTCCCACCAGGCTTCGTCCACCTCAGGACCTGGATCCACACCGAGCAGGGCCACGTCGTCCTTTGTAATTGCCTCGCCAACCGCAGCAGGATTGAGCTTGGCCCGGTCGATCACCTCCTTGGTGGCATAGCCTCCGAGGATCCAGGAATCCGAATCAGCGCGTCGGGACTTGTAGGCCTTGAGCCCCTGCTTGAGGTACTTGAAGATGGCGCGCTGAGCCTCATCCCCCACGCCGGTGGCAGGCAGACTCAGCGTCTTCTCGATCTTCTTTCGCCAGCGCCAATCGTCATAGCGCGACGTGATGAGTTGCAACAT
>JAHRHE010000186.1 GCA_020027965.1 Nitrospirota bacterium
ATCACCTCTCCAGTGGAGACGAGGCTGAACAGATCCTCCACCCGGCAATCAAGCGCTCCTGCCAACCGAAGCGCCACCGCGGTAGTCGGCAGGTATAGGCTCGCTTCAATCGCGTAGATCGCCTGCCTGGTGATCCCGGCCATATTGGCCAGCACACCCTGCGAAAGCGCTTTCGCGGTTCGCAGACTCCTCAGGCGATTCTCGATGTTGCTGGCGGGCTCCGCCTTGTTCTTCTCGCCCATAACGGTTGACACCGCTACCATAATAATATACAGAATGTCAAGTATTATGTCGCCTCTCTTGAACGAAACGGAACAGCCTGGACGCCTATCCGCGCACTCGCTGGTGTCCTTGCCGCGCCCTGTGGTACGTTACGCCATGATCGCGTCTCCCCTCACGTGGTTCGGGCGCTTGACGATCGGGCAGAAGTTCATGTTTTCCTTCGGGATTATGCTGGTCACGCTGGCGCTTAGCCTCGCAGCCATCCTGTTCTATCTCACTCGCATCAACAGCTACGTGGACAGGCATCAGCGGATCACCGTTCCGGCCATTGTCACGGCCGCAGCGATGCAACGGTCCGCGTTTGAGATGACTCTTACCCTGCATCTTTTTCTGGAGCGGCCGTTCCCATCCAATCTGGATGACACAATCAGCCAACTAAACCAGCACACCGCTGCATTGAAGCACTCGCTTGACCACTATCGCGTGACCCATGCGGCGCGAACACATCCGGTCCTCTATGGGATGCTAATTGAACACCGACAGGTGGTTCTTGTTCAGCAAGAGGATGCCGCGATTGAGCAGATCGATATGGTGCTCCACGAATTAACCTCGAACTGGGGCGCTCTCCTGCAAAGAGGACGCAGCTCCACAGGCGGTCCGGGCACGATGACACCCGGAGCAGCCGACCTACTCATCAAGCGTCTGAAGGACGGACTCGACCAGCTTGTGGACACCCACGTCAAAATCGATATGGAGATGAAGCGAGAAGGCGACTTGCTGCTCGGGCGCGCCAGACTCATCGCCTTGACCCTCGTCATACTCTTAGCCATCGTGATCATGGCCACGTACGCGTTGGTAACCCGCCAGATCGCCGAACCGCTTAAGCATCTCTCTGCTACGGCAGACCGGGTGGCTCGCCAAGACCTCTCGGCTACGTTCGAACCCTGGACTTCGAGCGACGAGGTCGGCCATTTGACCCGATCCCTCTCAACCATGCTGGCGACGCTTCGCGAACGCACGCTCGCTCTGGAGCGGAAGACCAAGGAACTGGAAGCGTTCACCTATTCAGTGGCCCACGACCTCAAGGCGCCACTCCGCGAGATCGAAGGCTTCTCCTCGCTACTACAGCAACAATTCGTGACGAACCAGAATCCGCAGGCCCGGCACTACGTGGAGGTCACCCACAACTCGGCACTTCGGTTGAACAGCCTTATTGACGCCTTGCTCAAGTACTCGCGTCTCGAACAACAAACCATGCCGATGGTGCGCTACAATCTATCGGAATTGATTGGAGGGCTTGTGACCGAACGGCTCCACCTCGTCACAGGACCACAGCCGAACATCACTGTGGACCTCACCGCGCAGGACCTGTTCGGTGAGCCGATCAGCATCCGCCAGGCGCTGATGAATCTGCTGGATAACGCGATCAAATTTTCGCGCCAGACTGCAACGCCTGAGATCAACATTAGTGCCAAGGAAGCGGCGGGTGAAACCCTGCTCTGGGTCAGGGACAATGGGATCGGGTTCGATCCGAAGGACTCCGAGAAGATCTTCGGATTGTTCGAACGTTTGCACTCGCCGCAGGAATATGTCGGCACCGGCGTCGGGCTCGCCATCGTGAAACTCGTCATGGAGAAACACGGAGGACGAACCTGGGCAGAATCTTCCCCCGGCAAGGGGAGCGTGTTCTACCTCGCGTTTCCGAAGGGGCCGCTCCCATGAAGGTCCTGGTCATCGATGACGAGGAATACGTCCGGCTGGTGCTTGAGGACGCGCTCAGGCAAGAAGGGTGTGATGTGACAACAGTTGCGCAGGGCCAGGCCGGAATCGAGGCTTTACAGGCGACAAGCTATGACTGCGTCATCACCGATCTGCGCATGCCCGGTATGGACGGCCGACAGGTCCTGCAGTGGGTGCGGGAACACCAACCGGACGTGGACGTGTTCGTCCTGACGGGGCATGGCGAGGTGAAGTTGGCCGTAGAAGCCATGAAGGCAGGAGCGTGGGACTTCCTGGTCAAGGAAACCCCGTTCGACGGGATTCAAGTCACTGCCGCCCTGACCAAGTTGCAGGCGGTCCGTTCTCTCCGTCGAGAGAACCTGGCTCTACGACTCGGAGCGGTCTCACGCCACGTTCCGTCAGTTCTGCCAGGGATCAGCCCAGCCTGGAAGAAGCTCATGGAATCCGTCGAGAAAATCGCCATGGCTCAGGCGCCTGTTTTAATCCAGGGAGAGACCGGTTCTGGCAAGGAACTCATCGCCCGCTCCTTGCATCAACTGAGCCCTCGGCGCGACCGGCCGTTTCTTGCCGTCAATTGTGGAGCAGTCAGCGATCACCTCCTCCAGAGTGAACTCTTCGGCCATGAGAAGGGTGCCTTCACTGGCGCCACGGCAGCCAAGATCGGTCTCATTGCAGGAGCGGACAGCGGAACGCTGTTTCTCGACGAGATCAGTGAAATGAGTGGCCCCATGCAGGTCAGTCTCCTGCGTGTGCTCGATCGCGGCGAATACCGCCAGGTCGGCGGCACAAGAACGTTGACGGCCAATGTCCGCTTCATCGCTGCCAGCAATCGCAATCTTCAGGAGCTCATGTTGGCCGAACGATTTCGTGATGACCTTCTCTATAGGATCAATACGGTCCTACTGCAGGTGCCCCCGCTGCGCGAACGGCCCGAGGATATTCCTCGGCTGGCCGAACACTTTCTCCAGACCTTTCACCGCTCTGGCACGCCGATCCACCGCCTTTCCCCGGACGCGCTGGAACGGTTGGCCGCCTACTCATGGCCGGGTAATGTGCGCGAACTGCGCAACGTGGTCCAACGCTTGAGTCTGCTCGCCGGCGAAAAGGGCCCCGGTCCGATCGGACCGGAGGAACTGGCCGTGGTCCTCCCAATGACTCAACCGATTCAGGATCGTGAAGATTCGACATCACTTGGTTCTCTCGAACAGGCTGAGAAAGAACATATCCTTCGAGTTCTGAAGGATCACGGAGGCAACAAGACGCAGACCGCCAAGAGGCTCCAGATTGATTACAAGACGCTTCTCACCAAACTCCGCAAATACGGAATGAGCGAATAACGGCCGATGGGAGAATGGGCACACAGGGAGTGGTTTTCTCCTCTGGCAAGAGGAGAGAGCGAAACAATCGAAGGCGAGAAAAGCCTGGCTCTGTCGAGGGATCCTCTTCGGGATGTTTCTCGCCTGTCTGGCGCGGCAGGCGGATCCGGAGGTCACCACACCCTCGCCGACCACGCCCGACGAATTCCTATCCTCCCCCCTGATCCATGTGTGAGGCTATTGCTCGTTCGGGGATTAGCCCTTTTTCAACCTTACAGCCGGGAGAATACTCCATGAAGATGCTCCTCATCGTATTTCGCGAAAATCTTGAAGAAGAGATTCACGGCCTGCTGAAGGAGCATGATGTCAAGGCCTTTACCGAGCTGCACAAGGTGGCTGGAACCGGTGCGACCGGTGCGGCATTTCACTCCTTTAGCTGGCCTGGGGTCAACGGCATGATCCTCACCGCCTTGCCTGAGGATGAAGCGGATCGCGTTGTGGAGGGATTCAAAGCGTTTCGTGACCAACGGGTTCAACAGCAACACGGGGCTAAGATCCCTCTACGGGTGTTCGTCCTGCCCTGTCTACAGGTGGTATAGCAGCTGCTCAATTGCTTGGAGGGAGCGGGATATGCACCAGCCATGAACCGAGCAGTGACCATTTCTGGGTCTTTCGACCCCCAACTATCCCTATGCGGCGGCGGCGATCAGGTTGATCATCGTGATCCTGGAGATGGTCTCCTACCAGAACATGAAAGAGGTGACCGAAGAGCGGCCGCTAGGAGAACCGAGAAGACTTGGCATATGGAGAAAGTCCATTTCCGCTCTGGCATTTTTCCAGAGGCCAACTCCCTCCCAACGCACCACCGCTAAACTCTCGCTGAACCCCCACTTGCAAGTGTCTGATCCCTAATAAGTTCCCTTCCCCTTCTCCACCACTTCCCACAAACTCCATCCGGCAGACTATTTGCTGAGTATCAGCAGGACATCGTGTGGACGGGAAGACCATGATGGGGGGCGGGCGCATCTTGTTGGTCGAGGACATGTCTGGCGAATGCGAGCTGTTTCATCGGGCGCTGGAGCAGGCCGAATTCGCTGGCCGCCTTTCCACTGCGCCGGATGCCGAGTCTGCATTCAAGGTCTTGGAAGTGGCTGCCGAAACGGGGACCGGAGCGCTGCCCTGGTTGATCGTCCTCGACCTGAAGCTTGCATCCCTGAACGGGCTCACCCT
>JAHRHE010000187.1 GCA_020027965.1 Nitrospirota bacterium
GCCACCGAAGCCCGGTGGCCCCCCTATTGGAAGGCAGATCCGTTCCCAGATAAGATGGCCCTGCATCCGGTCATCGGTGTGACCTGGGTGGAAGCGGACACCTATTGCCGCTGGGTCGGGAAGCGCCTGCCGACCGAGGCGGAGTGGGAAAAGGCGGCCCGCGGACCGGACGGGCGAATCTTTCCCTGGGGCAACGAGCCGGCCGGCTGGCTCAAGAGTAATATTGCGCATCCGGGGTCCAAACGCGGATTGAGGTATCCCCCCCTCGCTAATGTGAATCGCTATGAGCGGAGCGTCAGCCCTTACGGCGTCTATCAGATGGCCGGGAACGTGGCTGAATGGGTCGCCGATTGGTTCGATCCCGAATACTACCGGCAAGCGGGCAGCTCCAACCCGCGAGGGCCGGTTGAAGGTCAGGACAAGACCTATCGCGGCGGTTCCTGGAATGAAGATCCTGAAGTTGCCCGTTCAGCCAACCGCGGAGCGCGCGCGCCGGATCATCGCAGTTATCTCATCGGGTTTCGATGCGCAAGGTAGCGTAAAGCGGACTGCATGCACGTCGAGCCTGAAGCGCGCGAGCGGGGCATCCAGTCGTCGAGGAAAGCGGGCAAGCTGATAATGTGGGCGGTGACACCATGAATCTCACAATCGCGTTTCGAGGTGCGACCCGTCTCGATATTATCAGCCAGGCCCACACGGTTGTAACCGATCAACCGACGGAAGATGGCGGAAACGATGCCGGTATGAGCCCGGTAGAACTCTTCGTGGGTTCGCTCGCAAGCTGCATTGGCTATTTCGTGGGCGGGTACTGTGCGCGGCATCAGATCCCAGCCGAGGGTTTCACGATCGACGTGAGTTGGTCCATGGCCGAACAGCCCCATCGCGTCGGGGCGGTGTCGCTGCGGGTGCGCCTGCCGGCGGACGCGACGCTGACGCTGGAGCAACATGAGCGGCTGTTGAAAGTCGCGCACGGGTGCACCGTCCATCAGTCGCTGGCCGTCCCGCCGGCCGTGGATATTTCTCTCATGCAGGCGACAGAGTGAAAGGCTCCGCGGGATCGTGAATCCTTTTCTGGCGACGGCGCTCTGACGAGCAGAGGCAGTCGAATCTCCAACCAGGAGGAGCGCGATGCAGCGAGGCGTTATCTCAACTTTCAAGGGTCTCGGAGTGTTCGTGGTTGTGGCCGTCGTCTCGGCCGCCGCCGCGCTGTTTTCCCAGTCGCTCTTTGCCGCAGATCAATCACGTGCAAAGGAGCTCATTAAAAATTCATGCGCCTCCTGTCACCGGTTCGAGGGCAAACCGGATTCCCGATTCAATCTGAGAGCACCGGACCTCATCTGGGCGGGCAGCAAGTATCAGCGGTCCTGGCTGATCGGCTGGCTGACCGGCAAGGAGCAGCCTCTCTATGCTAAGGGCTATCGCTGGGATCTTTCGGAGGGATTCACCAAACATCCGACCGTCTCGGAATCCGACGCGAACGCGCTGGCGGACCATTTCGGGAAGCAGTACAAGGACCGACGCGTGAAGGTCGGCGCGTTCGATGTCTCCAAGGTGACGGCCATGGAGGTGGAGTTCGGCCGTGGGGCCTACAAGGCCCATGCCTGCATCGGCTGCCACGTCATCGAAGAGCACGGCAAAATCATCGGAGGGCCGCAGAGCGCCTCGCTCGTCGAGGCTGGACACCGGTACAACATGGACTGGCTCTTCCGCTTCGGGCAGAACCCACAGGATTTCACGCCGCACAGCGGAGAGTTTTTGGCGGACGCCACCGAACCCCAGTTGCGGGCTGTCATCGGATTCCTGGCCGTGCAGGGCGTGAAGGATTTCAAGTATTACGAGCCATGGACGAGCAAGGAATTTCAAAATGCGAGCGTGGATCGCGGCAAGCTGCTCTACAAGGAGTATTGCTCGCAATGCCATGGCGCGACCGGGCACGGCGACGGGCCGGCTGTCTCCGGGCTGGAACCCAAACCGGCGGTGCATGCCAACATACAGTTTGATAAACTGCCGATGGAGTATCTGTACAACGTCGTGAATCACGGCGGCCGGAGCGTCGGAAAATCGACGACGATGCCGTATTGGGGACTCACGATCGGGCAACAGGGAGTGGCCGACGTGATCGCCTATTTGAAAGCCACATTCAAAGGCGGGACCGAAGCGGCCGCTGCCACGCCGGCTGGTGCGCTCTCCGGCGTGTGTCCGCAACCCCGTAACACACAGCAGGCTCCGAGCGAGTTCCTTGCGAAGGCCAATCCGCTACCTGCGTCCGCCGAGCATACCCAGGCCGGCAAGAAACTGTTTATGGAGACGGCCAAGCCACTGGCCTGCGTGAACTGTCACGGGCAGAAAGGTGACGGAGCAGGACCGATAGGTGCGGCCCTTGTTCCACCTCCAAGAAACTTTACCTGTGCTGCGACGATGAATGACATTCCAGACGGCCAACTCTTCTGGATAGTCAATAACGGCTCAACTGGCACCGGCATGATGCCGTTCCCTGAACTCTCGGACCGCGAAGTCTGGCAGCTCATCCACTACCTTCGCAGTCTGGCGAAGTGACCGTGAGCAGTGACGACCAATGGCTCGTTTCTCGGTGGTGATTTATGGGGCTGTCGGCGAGCGGGTTCACGTGCGCTTCATCTTCCGACAGGACTCGCGCCGGTTCACCAAGGGAAACTGCTGAAAGTCGCCCACGGGTGCACCGTATACCAGTCGCTCATGGTGCCTCCCCAGATGGAGATTCGCCTGGCGTCGCAAGGCGTCCAGGCCGGCGCCCCTTGACAGACAGGAATGGTAGATGCCCAGCCCGCAACCGGGCGTGCTCGCCCCGGGGAACGCCCACGCGTGCTTCCTGACCCTCACGGTGTCAGGCCACGCCACGCGCATGGGATCACATGGTCCGACGGGCGGGATGGGTCGAGGTGAAGGCGAGTGCTGTGCCGGACCGGAGACGACACGATAGACCTCTTTCCAAGTGAGCCAGAACACTGCAACCGGAGGTGCCGATCATGAAACGGGCAACTATCATAGCCATGACCACGACTGTGTGTGCGGTGATGGTGGCGTGCGCCATGCTGCAACCGATGGGTCCACCCAAGGATGGTGAGTTGGCATTGCCGGAGGAATACAAGTATTGGCCCGTGTTTCTCATGGCGGTCCAGAAGCCGGATGCCGTGCGCGATATCTATACCAATCGCATCGGCACCAAGGCATCTCTCGGGCAGCAATTCCCCGACCGGACAGTCATGGTGATGGAAATCTATAACCCCAAGAAGAAGCCGGACGGCACATTCGAGCAGGGGCCGGATGGGAAACTCGTCAAGGATAAGCTGGCCAAGATCTTCGTGATGGAGAAGCAAGCGGGGTGGGCGCAGGACGTCTCGGAAAATCTAAGAACGGGTTCCTGGGTGTACTCGGCATTCGATGGGAACGGCCAGCCGATGCAGGTGAACTATAGTGACTGCCGGGCCTGTCACGTTCCGCTCGGGGCCGCAAAAGATTGGATCCATCGGTACGACGAATATTTTCAGACCAGAGGGCGATAGAGTCACTGCGGAGCATTACGCTGTCTGTACCACGTGCCCGACTGTGGTCGGACTCAATCGCCGGGCGAGGCCGGCTCCACTCTGATTCGTGCGTCCACGATCCGGCAGCCTTGACCGGGCGGCAGGGCAAAGACGGGGTTTAGATCGAGTTCGCTGATCTCCGGAATCTCTTCGACCAGCCGGGCGACGCGCAGGAGCACTTCTTCAATGGCCTGGATATCGGCCGGTTGATGACCTCGATATCCTTCAAGCAACCGGTAGCCCTTGATGTCCCGCACCATGTCGGCGGCGTCGCGATCGGTGAGGGGCGTGACGCGGAAACGGACGTCTTCCAGAATTTCGACGTGGATACCGCCGAGGCCGAAGGCAATGAGGGGACCAAACAGCGGGTCGTGCGTCACCCCGACCATCACTTCCACTCCGCCGGTAACCATCGGCTGCACGAGCACGCCTTCCATCGCGTCCAGGTTATTGTCCTGCGCCAAGCGATCGCGAATCTCTCGAAAGGCCTGACGGACCTCTCTCTCTTCCTTTAGAGAGAGATGGACTCCCCCAATTTCTGTTTTGTGAATGAGGCGGTGTGAGGCCAATTTGACGGCGACTGGAAATCCGACGCGTCGGGCCAGTTCCACCACATCCTCCTCCGCCTGTGCCACTCCGCCTGGCGGAACGGGAAGGCCCATCGCTGTGAGCACGGTTCGGGTCTCCTCTGTTGTCAGCCATCCGGCGCCTCGTTGCGACAGGGCTTTGGAGCAGAGTTCTCGAGCCAGCGGCAGATCGAGATCCTGATAATCCGGGATCAGCCCCAGTGGTTGAGCACGCCATTCGGCATAGGCGGCGGCCTTGCTGAGCACTCGCGCGGGGATTTCCGGCAGGCCAGCACTGGCTTCTCTTTGCATCCAGCCGCCCGGCCAGCGGCGATCCCTGCAAGAATGCCCTCCGCCATCGGAGCCGTATCCACCTCGCTGACGGAGATATAGAGCACAATCAGGGCATCCACCTCATTCGCCTGTAAGATCACCTCGATGGCTTTCCGGTACTGGTCCGGCGTCGCTGAAGCGATGAGATCGACCGGATTCTTCACCGCAGCGGCGGCCGGCAGGAAGGCTGCGAGGCGCGCTTTCGTCTCTTCCGAGAGTTCCGGTACTCCGAGCCCGCCCGCTTCGCAGGCGTCCGTGCAGAGGACAGCAGGTCCTCCCGCATTGGTCACGATCGCGACCTGCCGCCCTGCCGGCAAGGGCTGGTTGGCCAGGCCGGCCGCGAGGGCGAACATTTCCTCCAAGGTCTCCGCTCGGATGACTCCGGTCTGACGAAACAGAGCCTCCACCGCCACGTCGCTTGCTGCGAGGGCCGCGGTATGAGAGCCGGCTGCCCGCCGCCCTGACTGAGTCCGGCCGGCTTTCACCGCGACAATGGGTTTGCGTCGGCTGATCCGTCGGGCGATCCGCGCAAATCGGCGAGGGTTCCCGAAGGACTCCAGGTACAGCACG
>JAHRHE010000188.1 GCA_020027965.1 Nitrospirota bacterium
AGAATCCGTCTTTCTTGATAGTGACAAACACTTTGCGCTCAAACTTCGGGAAGAATTTAGGGTTGAAGCTGGGGAAGCCGGGGTTCAGGACGTGCGTAAGGTCCTGAACCTTGTTGACCGAAATAGCCCGCGCCTCTGCTTCCTGCGGTCCGAGGAGTGCGGTACCCGCCATTGCAGTGCCCAGGGCGGTACCGGCTGCGAGCTTGAGGAATTCGCGTCGGCTCGTTCGTAACGCATCGAATGTCTCCGGAACACACATCAGCCTCACCTCGTCTCGTCATGCGGGATGAGGCGAGTGTTTCGGTGGTCGGATACGTGTTCCTACTTGTCCTGGCGGGGACTCACGATTTCTTGGGAGGCTCAGGGAACGGGATGAGTCCAGTTTGGCGCTTCTCGGCGACGACTTTGGACTGCGGCACGCGCGGGTGATGCATGAGGTTAAAGTCGAGACGCTTGCCGCACTCACAAACGCGCTCCAGCGTCTGGCTGGCATCGACCCAGATGTTCCCCGCCGCCTCCGCTGCCTGCCGCGCGGCCTCGATCGCGCCCGACTTGCGCTCTTCCTCGTCTTCCTGTTCACCCATTTGCCGAGGGGCAGTGCCGCTCAGCTCATACAGCAGCGCTTTAGGATAGTACACGCTGTATCGTCTTCCACAGCTGCCGCAGGGGAAAGTGAACAGTAAAGCCATAAACTAATTGTAAGGGAAGTTGGTCTGGTAGAATATGGGATACCGGAAGCGCGGTAGCGCGGAGACGCGGTAACGCGACGGTGATGTAGGCAAGGGGGATTCGAAATGGCACGAACGTGGCTGCGAACGCTATTGATCGCCGGCGGGGTAACAGGGTTCGGTATCTTGATGTATTTCGCCGGTTGGAACGCCGGGAGCCACGCCACCGTTGCCAGTTCACAACCGCCTGTCATGGCCACCCCAGCGCAGAATCCTGCGCCGTTTCAGGAAGTGATCCCACTCCCGGGCCCAGACAACCAGCCGGGTCAAGGCCAGGGAGAATGCCAACCGATGATCTTGTTCTACTATCAAGGCCAGTTGTTCCAGTTGATGCCGGGACCGCAGGATCAACGGGGACAACCGGGCAGCCCGCCAGAGTTCTTCCCGCTTCAGCCTTACCGTGGACCGGCAATTCCTGGACTACCGTTTGGGCCACAGTCTCCACAGCGGATCGCGCCGCCACCAGGATTTCAGCCGGTGCAACCTCGGTTCTAGACTAACTGACTGCTACCCATGAATAAGCTTGACCTGAGTGGCTTTCCGCCCACGCGGGGTCTCTTCCACTTCATATTCGACCCGCTGACCTGGATCAAGACGCTTCAGTCCAGCAGCGCGAAGGACTGTCCGGTAGAGAAATACGTCGGGTCCGCCCTCATTGGGGATAATGAATCCGAATCCCCGACGAGCGTCAAACCAACGTATGGAGCCTCGCCGAACAGAAGTTCCTGATTGACGCTCCACGACCATGGGTGTATGGTGATTTTGCTAGCGGATGCGTATTACCTAGCTGGGAGGAAGTTGACCCTCTAGGTTGACCCGGCCTAACTGGGTAACGATCCGCTAGCATTTGCTTTTCTCGCCAGGAATCTAGGTAGCCACGTAGCCAACTGAAGATAAGTGACCCAGCAGGTTGATCTCCGCGCCCGCCACCGGCTTGCGCCCGAGCAGTTGCGGTGGACGTGCGACCCCAGTGTCTTCGCGTTCCAGACCACCGCTGAGCTCAAGGCGGACGAGGTCATCGTGGGGCAGGATCGCGCCGTGCGGGCGCTCGGTCTGGGCCTCACGATGAATCAACCCGGTTATCATATCTACGTCACCGGCCCCGTGGGCACGGGACGTGCGACCTACACAAGAAAGCAGGTGCAGGCTGTTGCGGCGACGATGCCCGCGCCGCCTGACTGGTGTTACGTCTACAACTTCCAGCAGCCCGATCAGCCGGTCGCGCTGTCGCTGCCACCGGGTACCGGGGGTGCCTTCCGCAAAGAGATGGCAGAGCTCGTTGATGAGCTCAAAGACGCCATCCGCAAACTGTTGGCCAGTGAGACGTTCGAAACCCGCCGCACCGAACTGCTGCAGTCGTTCGAGACCCGCATCAACGAAATCTGGCGTGAGCTGGAATCGAAGGCTGCGCAGTTGGGGTTTGCCATTCAGCGGACTCCCTCCGGAATTGCGACGACCCCCGTTGGTCCTTCAGGTGAACCGATTAGCCAGGAACAGTTTGCCGCGCTTCCAGAGGCGCAACGGGAAGAGATCGCGCGGCGCGGCCGGGAGCTTAATGAGGAGGTCGGCGAGGCACTGAGGAAAGTGCGCGCCGTCGAGCGCGAGGCGCGCGAGGCGATGCGCGAACTGGAACGCCGAGCCGTGCGATCGGCGGCGGGCCATCCTGTCACCCGTCTCAAGGAACGTTACGCCGGACACCCCAAGATCACCGGCTACCTCGACGAGCTCCTGAACGACGTCATCGAGCATCTCGACGATTTCAAAGAGCAGGAAGAGCCGCAGATTCCGCTGCCCCTGCCAACCCTCGGCCGCCGGCCCGAGCCTCTGCAGCGATATCGCGTGAACCTGGTGGTGGATAACAGCCACCTCTCGGGAGCGCCGATGATCTTTGAAACGAACCCCACTTATTACAATCTTCTCGGCAAAGTGGAGTACCGTGGCGAGTTCGGCGCGTTCGTCACCGACTTCACCTTGATCAAGAGCGGCGTGATTCAACAGGCCAATGGCGGGTTTCTCATCCTTCAAGTAAAGGATCTGCTCACCAATCCTCTCTCCTGGGAGGGCCTCAAGCGCGCGCTCCGCAGCCAGGAGGTGCGCATCGAGAACATCGGGGAACAACTGGGCCTCGTTCCCACGGCGACGTTGCGCCCGGAACCGATACCGCTCAAGGTAAAGGTCGTCCTGATCGGCACACCGATCATCTTTCAACTCCTCTACATGCTGGACGAGGATTTCCGAAAGCTCTTCAAGATCAAGGCAGATTTTGACACTGAGGTCGATCGCACGGATCAGACCACGGCATTGTACGCGACCGCCATCGGCGCGATCTGCAACCGGCAGGGGCTGCGGCCGTTTGACCGGACTGCCGTCGCGAAAGTCCTGGAACACAGCGCGAGGCTGGCTGACCACCAGCAGCGCTTGTCCACGCGGTTCAATGAGGTCGTTGAGATCATTTACGAAGCTTCGGCGTGGGCGGAACGGATGAACCATGACATCGTCAGCGCCGCGGACGTCCTCAAGGGGGTCGACGAGAAAGTGTACCGGTCCAGCCGCGTGGAGGAACGGTTGCGGCAATTGATCGCGCAGGGACAGCTCCTGGTGGACGTGGAAGGCCGCCGCGCAGGGCAGGTCAACGGGTTGTCGGTCCTGCAGCTGGGCGACTACGCGTTCGGTCATCCGAGCCGCATCACGGCGCGTACGTACGTAGGCAGCCGCGGCGTGGTGAACATCGAGCGCGAAACTGACATGTCTGGGCGCATTCACAGCAAGGGCGTGGCGATCCTTGCGCACTACCTCGGAGGGAAGTATGCGCAGGAACGCCCCCTGAGCCTCAACGCGTCCCTGACGTTCGAGCAAACCTATACAGAGGTGGAAGGCGACAGCGCGAGCGCAACGGAGCTCTATGCACTGATCTCGGAGCTGGCCGATGTTCCGGTTGAGCAGGGGATCGCCGTAACGGGGTCGATCAACCAGAAAGGCGAGATCCAGCCGATCGGCGGCGTCAACGAGAAAATTGAGGGCTACTTCGCAGTGTGCAAGACACAGGGATTCAACGGCATGCAAGGGGTGATGATCCCCGTACAGAACACCGTGAACCTTATGCTGAGTGAAGAAGTGGTGCAGGCGGTCCGTTCCGGAGACTTTCAGATCTGGGCCGTGCGGACGGTAGACGAAGGCCTCGAGGTGCTGACCGGTGTGCCTTCGGGCGAGCCGAGTCGATCCGGCAAATATCCGGAAGGCACGACTAACTATCGAGTGAGCCGGAGGCTGACGGAACTCTCCGACCGGTTGCGTCGTTTTACACCTGTTCCACGCGGCGGAGATGGGAAGGACGAGGACAAAGCGGATAAGGGCAAAGAGAAGTAAACGTCGTCGACTGTGTGGGACGTCAAACTACAAGATAACTACGGGGGGTCTCCCGTAGTTTCTTTTTAGGGGAGGCATGATGCGGGTCCATCTCGCGGTGTTCCTGTGCGCAATCTCGCTTCTCGGGTCCGGGGTTGGTCCAGCATTCGCTCAGGCCCCGCAGGCCGTGTCGCTGGAAGAGGCCGTTGCCACGGCATTGCAGCGCCATCCGACGCTGGCCGCCTCAACGAAATCGCTCGAGGCGGCGCAGGCGCGACTTGTGCAGGCGCGGGCGGGCAACGCGTTGCAGGTTGGTCTCAATGGCACC
>JAHRHE010000189.1 GCA_020027965.1 Nitrospirota bacterium
GACAATGGCGCGGCCGGTCTGCCGTAGGCGGGAGAACACCCCTTCGACGATCACCTGCTCGCCGTCGTGAACTTCAAGTTTCCCCAGTCCCACCACCTTAAGCGTGCCGCTGGGGTCTTCGAGCAGGAACCCGTAGCCGGACTGGCCTTGCCGCGTCGTGGCTGTCTGAAGGTTGGCCACGCGTCCGACGACGACCACCATCTGCTTGTCATACTCCTCGGCTCTGGCGAGCAAGTCGGCGATCTCCAACATCCCTCCCGCTGAGGAGGGAGTCGGCGCCGAGAGCGAGATGAGGGCGGCGACCAGGAGGATGGCCGCAGCGGCCATCACACCTGCACGCGGGTGTTGCACCATCCTGAGCGGATAGCTACCCATCGCCAGCAATTATACCGCGGGATCGGCGAATTGCAAGAGGCTGGGGCGCCCGGTGGGTTGGCTGACTCACCGGAAGACACCGCCGGCTCACCGTCTCGCCGGCGCGCGTAAGCGTGACGCCGGATACCCGCTTGGCGGGTGCTCGTCGCATCGTGCGCTTCGCGGAGCGCGCACCTTCAGCCGTCATTCGTATCTCGCATCTCGTATCTTGTGAAGAATCTGACGAGATACGCTTCACGCTTCACGAGGAACGGCTCACCGGAGGGACGCTTCACGAATGACGAGCGACGAAAGAGGTCTTATTGACGTTCTTCGCCCAGCAAGCTTTTCAGCACATGCTGGCCCATTTCGCCAAGCTGGGGTTCACCCGCCGGCTGCTCGCTCGCTTGGCTGGCGACCGCCTTCGGTCTGGGAGTGACTCGATCGAGCAACTCTTGCTCAAGCGCCTCGCGCGTCATGTCCCGTTCATCCTGGATCGCGCAAAGGCGTTGCAACGCGAAGAGTGATCGGATCTTGACGGTATGTTCCACCGCGGCCCTGGTGTCCTGAACAATTGAGAGCCAAAAACGGCTTTCGACGTCTTCCGGCAGGGTCCCATAGGCAAGGGCGCTGAGCTTATCGAGCAGCGCCTCTTCGGACCCCTCATGATGACCATCATACACGCCCACCGAGCGCTCAACAGGTCTCTGCGAGAGCGTGACGAAGGTCTCTTTCCACAGGTCGAGGGGCGGGCTCGTGCCCGTCGCGGCTCCACCGGAACCCCGCAAACGAGTCTGGAGGGCATCCAGGTACTGTTGCAAGGCCTTTACCTTGCGAGCGGCAAGGGCGCTGGCCGGGATTCCCCAGATGTGGCCGATCTCGTGGTCTTGGAGAGGCGCCGCGCCGGTAGTGGACAGCTCGTGGCGAGCGCCGTCGAGCCGCTTGCGCTCGCGATCGAGCTGCCTGAGACCGGTCTGGTATTCGATGGCCAGACGATCCCGGCGATAGTCGCCTTCGGAGATTTCACCTGCCTCCCATTTGCGATCCAGCTCGCGAATCGCGGGCTTTGGGAGGGCCGTGCGCGCGTGTTTCTTCATGTTCTGCACCGAGTCCGCGTCGACGCCGAAGCGGGAGCCAAGGAGCTGTTCGGCGATCGAGCAGAGGGACTCCGCCAGCGCGATGTGCCTTCGGAGATATTCGATCTGCAGCCACAGCCGTTCACGTCGATATCGCACCTGCATCCGGTATTGCGCGACGCGATCCGCGACGCTCTGGATGCTCTCACGAGAGACGAACAGGTCTTTCGGCTCCTGTCCGGACACAAAGCGGGGATCGGGGCGATCGTTCGCCATAAACTCGATGTCCTCCTGCGTCGCGTCCAGATACTGGATCAAGAGGAGACGCAGCATGATACGAGTCTGGATGGGCAAGGTGCCGATGACGGATTCGATCATCTCCGTCGTCAACGGTGAAGCCATCTTGGTGTCCTTCTCCAGGTCGGACTTGCACGCCTAGGCGGGCTTGTTTTCTCGTGCTTCCAGGTAGTTGGCGACATATTCACGAATTTGCTGGATCGTTCCTGAGGCATACAGTTCCCTGGGTATGGGGACTTTCGCCAGCCGGGCCGGGTCCACCCCGCGATCGATCGCGTAGGCCTCGTCGACGTAGAGGCTCACGGACCCGTCGGCATGCCTGATCGCGCAGAGAGACGTCGAGTCGTCCATACGTGGCGGCGCGGCGTGGTCGATTCGCCGCGAAGCGGAACATGGCTCGGTGGTGTCGCGATTAACGATTCACGTTTAACGAATAACGGTGCACGGGATACCGTCATTGGTAACACAGCCCGGTCGTCCCTGTCAAAGCGGCTGGTCGGCAGTTCGCGCCGGTTGAAAACACTCCCGTCGCCAGAGCACGTAAGCGGTGAACGCGATCAAGGTGAACAAAAACACGGTCCTGACGAGTCCGTAGCCAAAACAGGCGAAATTCACCGCGACATTGACGAGGCCATAGGCGGCATAGGCCAGGTACAGCAGCAGGGCCCAGCGGTGCAGACGCATGAATCCGTATCCGATGAGCGTATGCAGGGTCGGCGATTGAGCCTTGGCCAGAATGCCCAACACGCCACCCGGCCTGGTGCAAAAAACGGGTAACGCATAATCCGGGTTCGTGACGATGATATAGAGGTCCATGACGGCGCTCAGCAGGAAGAGCGCCCCGAGGTAACGGATATCGTGCGCGTGAGTCCGGATGGTGTGCATCGTGTGTCCCCAACCGCCTCGTTCGGCGGCGGGGAGAAACGCGTGATAGCTCTGGATCACCCACCATGGCAGGACGACAAGAATGAGGAGGAAGGTCGCAGCAACACCGCCTTTCGCTGGTGCCATCGTCCGGGCGATGCCCCAGACCAGGCCGAGGAGAGCGGAGCTGATGAGAAACACCAGGCTTGCCTGGCGAATGTCCCCTTTCGAGGCCTGGCCGAGCCCTGGCACGAGTGCTGAGAGGATGGCGGCGAGCGGATGAGCCTGGACCGAACGACGGGATTCGCTGACAGGGTCTGGCATCCTCGCGCTTCCCGGAATGCGGTGGTCAACGGGCGAGTTACGGCTTACCCGCGGCGCGCCTCGAACGGGAATGGAGTCTGGATCGAATGGTGGTGGAGCAGGGGACCGGAGGGTCGTCATCATCGTCCGATGGAGAGTCAGGCAGGGTGGCGAGACGGTTCTGGGCGATCATCTCATCCAGACGCAGCCCGCACTGGATACAGCGCCACCCATGGAACCGCCCGCTATGCACCTGGATCTCTTCGTGCATGAGCAGGCCTGAGCATTTGGGGCAGTTCATTCCCATAACCTCCTTGCGGGCCGATGGCCTCCTTACCGGGTCGCGAGAAGAGTTCGCCGGTAAAACACCACGGCCTTCCGGTCGATCGGAAGGCCCGGAAGGCCGTGGCAGAGAGAGAGTCTGGGGGGAAGGATCACCCGCCCAGCGTTTCCAGCATCTCCTTCAGGCTCTTCATGATGCACGAGAAAATCGGAGTGTCCCGTTCGGTGAAACGGCTCGCCTCGGCCTGTCTGAGCTCCATGACCAGGTCCAGGAAGTCCTCCGGCTTATCCGTCTCGAACGCCACGACGAATTCTTGATCGTCCAACCCGAACGAATAGGTGGTGTTCAGCTTGACGGATGGGTAGCGGTGACCGATCTCGATGTGTTCGTCCATCATCCCTTGCCTGCAGGCTTTCGTCAGCAGGTACCACGCGCGCGTCTTGACGAAGGGGTACACGAAGATGTATTTGCTCTTCCCCGGGACGATGTGCAGCCGCTTGCTCTCCTGGCCCTCGTGCGTGTGATGGTCCACGTAAATGGACCGCTTGGTCATGGATAGATAGGAGTACGGTACGCTGAGGTATTTACCCAAGGCCGTGGCCAGCAGCTTGGACGACATATCCTGGAAGAGCTCCAGCTCGTAGCTGATACGCCACAGCATGAAGTCGCAGTCGCCGCGAATGCCGACCAAGGTATAGGGAATGATCATGACCTTACCGGCATAGTCTTCCGCCACTCGAATAAATTCCTGCTTGCCCCTCGTTCGTTCCTCCTCCGGCAGCCTGCGCCAGGCAGGATCAACCTTGTAGAAGCTGAAATTCACGAACTGCCGCTTGCCGGGTTGTTCCGCGCTCGCCATTGGCCCCTCCTTACCACCCGCCCGAATCGCGTGGGCGAAAGCAGAGATTTTTATCACTTCGCTCCGGCTTTGTCAACCCGCGGGATGCAGGGAATCGACGCTCGGTAAGCGACGGCTCGCGGCCGTCGTGCCCGAGGCCGGTGCCGGCGATGAGGAGGGTTGGGATGGTGGGCAGGCCGGCCGCAAGCTCGCACCGGGGCAGACGTGTCCGTAGCAAGTCAAGATGTCCGGTGTCCGTAGCAAGTCAAGATGTCCGGTTGTTGTAGCCAATGATCTGTCCGGTTGTTGATCTGGCGCCGCCGCCTCTCGCCGACCGCGCATGACCGGGAT
>JAHRHE010000090.1 GCA_020027965.1 Nitrospirota bacterium
CCACACCGCCAATGAAGGAAAAGGGTGCGGATGCTCCGTCGCTCACCAATTCCAACCGCGCCCAGGGCACGAGGCTGAGGTAGCGATCGTCAGGAAACCGGTCCCAGATGGCCATACACCACCACCTACCCACGTCTCACGGGTCCCGAATAGTAGGACGAGGAGGCCAAGACGTCAACCAGAAAGAACGCCTTGACAGGCCATCCCGGCAATGGTACTGACAGGCACCGCTGCACGGCGTCGCGCAACCCCAGAACACTCCACCATGCCATTCCTCGGCTCGATCATCTGGGTCATCGCAAGGATCCTTCAATCGCTCGGGACCTTGCTCCAGGATGCCTCCGATGTTCTCAAGGGATTCCTGCCCGCGCTGCTCGCCCCTCCACGACTCATCACCCTGGTCAAGGACCACTACGACACGCTCTACCATAAGCGGCTTCTCCCCCGAATCATCGAATCACACGATGACGAATTCCCCAGTTGGGAGGCTGCCATGGTGGACGCCTACGGCCTCCGTACCGGCACCGTCTTGATCCTGGGCTGCGGGTGGGGATTCCAGACCATCGCACTCGCTCGGCGGGGCCTGGCCGCGATCGGCGTGGATCACAACCCCATTGCCCTGCGCGGTGGCGTGCTATTGGCAAGGAATCGGAAAGTATCGGCTCATTTTCACATGGCCGATTTTCTCAGGCTGCCCTATCGATTCGGAACCTTCGACGCCATCCTCTTGGGAACCTGCATGTACAGCTCGATTCCCGGCGCGTCGCGGCGACAAACCTGGCTCGCTGACCTCCTCCGGTTGCTCACGCCAACCGGCCTGCTGATGCTCACCTTCCCGTCCGACCACGATCCGGTCTCCCGGCGTCAACAGTTGAATCAGCGAATCAATCCCTGGCTGGTGAAGTTGCCGGGCACCAACCACACGTATCAACCGACGGATGACTGGCGTTGGGGACATTTCCACCATGTGTTTCCGAATGAGGATGAAATCCGGAGCGAGCTGCTTGCCACGGGGGCCCGAATTGTCGACCTGAATTGGATCAATGGGTTCGCGGTCCTCACCGCTTCGCCCTGATTGGTCACCGTCAGCCGCCGAGACACGGCGACCGTGCACGGCACGCGATCGCGATCACCCTCGACACCGGACTGACGGTCAGGCAACGGGTTCGCGCTTCGTGATGATGCAGTTCATCGGCACACTCGCCCTCCTGCTGGCAAGAGGATTCCAGTGGTCGGCGGAGCTGTGTTCCGAGTGTGCCCATTTCTTCTACGGACTCCTGCCGGTGCTGTTGCCGCCGGCCCGCCTCACCGCCCTGGTCAAGGCGTACTACCGCAAGGTCTATCGGACACGGATCGCCCCTCCCGTCTTGAACACACCCGATTATGACCTCAATACCTGGGAAACAGTTCTTTTGAGCCGGTACGGAATCCGCTCCGGGACCTTGCTGATACTGGGGTCCGGATGGGGCCTCGAAGCCGCCGCGAGCGCCAGTCGGGGCCTCACGGTCGTCGGGATGGACGCCGATCCGGGGGCGGTGCGCCTCTCGACGCGGTTGGCCCGGGCGCACGGGTTACCCGCCCATTTTCATCAGGCTGATTTTTTGGCGCTGCCCTACGTCCCCGAAAGCTTCGAGGCCATTGTGGTGCCGGGGAACATGTACAGCGCCACCCCCGGGACCGCGCGTCGTCGGTCATGGCTCAGCCAATTGGGCCGTCTGTTGAAACCCGATGGACTGTTGATCCTCAGTTTTATCCCCGAAGGGGCACGGTCCTCCCGCCTCCGGGCCGCGTTGGTTCGTCTCAACACCCTGTTGGCCCGACTCCCCGGCACCAACCACGGCTATCAACCAGGCGATCGGTGCCAATGGGGACATTTTCAGCACGCCTTTCAGGACGAGGAGGAACTCCGGACAGAACTGACGGGCGCCGGCGCGATCGTGCGGGAGCTTGATTGGGCTCGATGTTATGCGATCCTCGGGTTTCCTCCCCGAGACCGTCACCTTGACAGCCGGGAGACGGGAGCCTAGCATACCCCCCGAGACCGTCCCGTGCACCGAGCGGTACTCGGCCGCCACGCTCCCGAAGGATGTTCCATGCCCCATTCCGCCGCGTCCGGCTTGTCGGTCGGTTCCAGCCCCTCCCGGTGCGACCGGGAAGGAGCGAGCGGACCCTCGAACTCCCCCTTGGTCGGAGTCTCCCCCATCCCCACCGTGCTCCTTCTGGAGGATCACGACGGAGCCTATGATGCCTGGAGGCAGGCGGAGCTCCGGGAGAGAATCCTGATCCACATCGATGCCCACATTGACTGGGACTGGATCACCGACCAGGATCCTCGCGACCTCCTGAACGCGCAGAGCCTCCACCAGGTTGACGCCATGCTGGACGAGCGCGTGCTCTGGAACCTGGATGACCGTAGCCAGCGCGACCTGGTCCACATCGGCAATTATGTCTCCCCGGCGCTCCGGGAAGGGCTCGTGAGGGAATTCTTTTGGGTCCTCCCGGACTCGGTGCTCTCCACTCCGCAGTCGCATCGGACCATCGCCCGGCTGTTTCACAACTGGAGCACCCTGAATCCCCGGGACTTTACCCACGTCCGGGTGGAGCCTCGCCGGGTCACCGCCGTGATCCATGGTCGGCAGGTCACCGCCTGCGGCCTCTCCGATCTTCCCTCCCTGTCGGAACCCGTGCTGCTGGACATTGACACGGACTTTCTCACCACCGAATTCGCGGACGACGCCGGCGCGAGCGATGATTGCTGGAAGCAACTGCCGTGGATCTGGCCCGAGGAGCTCATCGCCGCCCTCACCCGGCAAGGAATCCGGTCCGACTTCGTCACGATCGCCTACTCCGTGGAAGGCGGATTCACCCCGCTCAGCTATAAGTACCTCGGCGATGAGCTGGCGCTACGCTTGAGGCACCCCGCGTTGCCCGCCCCTACCCTCGAATCGCTCGCACACAAGCGCACGGGGGCTTTGTTCCGGCATCAGAATGACCTCGATCGGGCGATCGCCGAATTCGAAGCGGCCGCGAATCTGGCGCCGCAGGACGCCTCCTGCCAGTTCAATCTGGCCTATCTGTATGACTACCAGGGAGCCTACCAGCGGGCGATGGCCTGCTACCGGCGCGCAGTTCAGCTCGACCCCACGTACGCCACGGCTTACAACCACTTCGGTGCCACGTACGAGACTTTGGGGAACCTCGACAAGGCGAAGGAGGAATGCGGACGAATCCTGCGGTGGGACCCTCGGAATGCCGACGCGCACCAAGCGTTAGCCGACCTCCTGGTTCAGACCAAGGATTGGGACTCGGCCTGCTCCCATTACCGAGAAGCGATTGCGCTCCAGCCCGACCATGCGGCTGCCCACCGTGGACTGGGCCATCTCTACCTGCAACGGGGACCGGTGCAACACGCGATCATGCATTTGCAGCGGTCGATCGCCCTCCGCCCGTCGGCCGGAATGGCCTACTGCTGGTTGGGCGAGGCGTTCCGCCTCCAGCAACGGCGGGATGATGCCGTCGAAGCGTTCAGGGGAGCCCTGCGGTGCGGGCTTCGGACCGTGGAGATTTATCGGAAGCTGGGGACGCTGTATTGGACACAACGCCGATTCGTCAAAGCCTGGAAGCAATACCGGAAGAGTCTGGCTCTGCAAGGGTGGCTCTTGTTGAGGTTCTTCCACCAGGGAGTCGGCGCGTTCGGGGAACGGCTGTCTCGAGCCTTCGCCCGCCCTCGCCGTGAGCGGCCCGCCCTCGGAGACCGTACGAATCCGCCCCACGGCCCCTAGCGGCGGACATCCCGCGGCTTTCCCTGTCGAGCGGTGCGGGAGGTGGTCCCCCGAACCGGCCCGGTCCTACACGATTTGGAAGCGGAGACTTCATGCGCCTGGCGGGATTGCTCGCCTACCGGTTGGCTCGGTTCTTCGACGTCTTCGGAAACTGGGCCTATCGGGTTTCGAAATTGCTCTACAGCCTCGTGCCGGTTTTTCTCGGCCCAAAAGAGATCTCGGGCTTCATCCGGGACTACTATCGCACGGTCTACCCGGAGGATGCCGTGGAGGAATGGCTTCCGGATTCTGCGCCGGACTTGACGCCCTGGGAAGTCAAGCTCTTCGACCGGCACAACGTCCGATCCGGACGCATGCTGGTCCTGGGGTCGGGGTCCGGTCGCGAGTCCGTCGCTCTGGCTCACAGAGGGGTCCGGGTCATCGGTGTGGATACCAATGCGGCGGCAGTGCGAATTGCACACCGGTTGGCAAGGCAGGAAGGAGCCGCAGTTTCCTTTCACATGGGGATTTTTCTGGATCTCCCCTACGGACCCGCCAGTTTCGATTTCGTGTTCCTCTCCAGCAACATGTTGAGCTCCATCCCTGGCTCCACTCAGCGGCAGAGCTTTCTGGCCGGCCTGGATCGGGTGCTGAAGACCGGCGGGCTGGCCGTGGTGGGTTTCTTGCGAGAGCAGCGGGAACCCTCCCGGATCAAGCGAATGTCCTGGCGTCTGTATCGCCTCCTGGCACGACTTCCTTGGGCCAATCACCTCTACCAGCCCGGCGATGAATGCTTGGCCGGCCATTTCTTTCATGCCTTTCAACATGAAGCTGAGATTCGGGCCGAACTGGCCCGGGCGGGAGCGCGCATCCGCGAGCTGAATTGGACCAGAGGCTTGGTGGTGCTCGATTTTCCTTCCACCCAACGGAAACGCATGTCACTCCGCCAGGAGGAATGCGGCGCGTCAGCACCGGCCGGCCACCCTGCCCCGGCCATCGGGTCCGGAGTTCATCCTGGCCCTGTAGGGTCTCCCCGTCCTACCGGTCCAGATCTGGATTCCGACCGTTCTCCGAGGCACCCCGGCGGTAGCCCGCGCTGAAGTGCTGAGGCCGGACTTGGGACAGGCTTGACACCTCGTGGGTGGGTTGGTATACCCCCTTCCCCATCTTCGTTCCGTCCGAGGAATCAGCGGAGGGTCATGGGCCTACTGGTGTCCCTCATTCGTTGGGTTGCGCGGACGTTCAACTTCTTGGGGAGCCGCTTCCTTCAGGTGTCGTCCGTTCTCAACGGGTTCCTGCCGGTCCTCCTTTCCCCCGAGGAACTTTCGGCCCTGGTGAGAACCCACTATCGCTCGATTTACCAGGAGGATTCCGTGGAAGAGCGGCTCCCCTACTGGGCGCCGGACCTGACCCCCGGGGAGGTCCAGCTCTTCGATCGGTACCACGTCCGCTCCGGACTGATGCTGGTCCTGGGATCAGGCTCTGGACGGGAGGCTATCGCACTCACCCACCGAGGCGTCACGGTGATCGGCGTGGATGCCAACCCCGTCGCGGTCCGGATCGCATGCCACCTGGCCAGGCTGGAAAAAGCCACCGCCTATTTCCACCTGGGGAACTTTCTGGATCTGCCGTACGCGCCGGCTCGTTTCGATTTCGCCTACCAGTCCAGCAGCATGTTCAGTTCGATTGCCGGCTCGGCTGAGCGGCGGGCCTGGCTCCGGGCTCTCGGTCGAGTTCTGAGGCCTCGCGGCGTGGCCCTGCTGGATTTCTATCCGGAACCTCCTACGCTCTCGCGACTCGCCCGCCTCTCCAGACGCCTGAACCGTTGGTTGGCCCGCCTTCCCGGTACCAACCCTGCCTATCAACCGGGCGATCAATGGCCGGCGGGCCATTTCCTCCACGCGTTCCAGAATGAGGACGAACTGCGACGCGAACTGACCGAGGCCGGCGCGCGCATCCGAGAGCTGAATTGGGTCCGCGGGCTGGTCGTGGTCGACTTTCCTTCTCCGGCTCTGGAAGAAACTGTACCTTGACAGGAGGAGATCACCGCGATAGCATACGCCCCGTCGCCGTCCCGATGCTGACCGGAGAGGGGCCTCTGCATGAAGTCCGTTGATCCCCTCATCGTTCCGATCCAGATCTCCTCCCAGCTTCTTTCGCCATGTCTCAGGGATCTTCTCCGTTCACTCCGAAGGCCGATCCACCGTCGCGCCGCTCGTCCGGGGAGCGCCACCGGAATACGGCCGTTCCTGTTTCTTCACGCTCCGGCATGAACCGGGTCGAGGGACCGGGCAGAGAGGAACCCATGGACGACTTGGACAGGCTCTTTCGAAAGGACTCCTCCATGGTCTCGCGCAAAATCGCGGACGAGTTCATCTTGGTCCCTATCCGGAGAAAACTCGGAGAGGTGGAAGCCCTCTACACGCTGAACGAGGTGGGGGGCCGCATTTGGGAACTGCTGGACGGCCAACGGTCGCTGCGCGTGCTGCGCGACAGCCTGGTGGAAGAGTTCGACGTGAGCGAGACCCAGGCGCAGGCGGATCTGACCGAACTGATCGAACAACTGCAGGGGATCGGGGCGATTCAGGAGGCCCGGTGAGGGTGGACTTCCGTTCTTCTTCCGCCGGCGCGGTCCTGTCCGGCCCCACACCGGCCGGCGAGGAGTCGCTCGACGGCCTGGTCGGCGCCCGACCGATCGAGAACGTGGTCACCATGGAGGACCACGACGGGGCCTACCATGCGTGGAAGCAGTCGGGGTTTCAGGGAAGGATTCTGCTCCACATCGACTCCCACATGGATTGGGACTGGCTCCGAGAACAGGACCCGTTGGATCTCCTCCACGCCCAGACGCTGACCGAGCTCGACGCCATGCTCAAGGAGCGAGGCCGCTGGACGCTCAGCCGGCGCGACCGGCTGGAACCCGTTCACATCGGCAACTATATCCATCCGGCCATCCAGGAAGGGATCGTCCGGGAATTCTACTGGGTCTTTCCTGACGTGGCGATCGGCACGACCGGCGAGCCCTCCGGCATCCTCCGGATGCTGCAGAAGATGATGGACGTGAACCCGGCCGGATTGAAGAACCTCAGAGTGCGCCACAACCGAATTGAATTGGACATCCAGGGGAAGCGGGTCACAGCCTGTTCGCTGTCGGATTTGCCTCCCCTCCCGGAGCCGGTCCTGTTGGATATCGATACCGACTTCCTCACCGCGGAGCGCACCGAGTATATGGGTACCGGTCGTTCGGGGTCTGACCGATGGAGGCAGTTACCCTGGATCTGGCCGGAAGAATTGCTCGCGAGGCTCCAGGCCAAAGGGGTCAGGGCGGACTTCGTGACCATCGCCTATTCCGTGGAAGGTGGATTCACGCCGCTCATCTACAAGTACCTCGGCGAGGAATTGGCTGCGCGGTTGACGCATCCGACCATCCCGGAACCCCACCGGACGCTCTGGGCTTGCAAACGGATGGGCGCTTGGTACCGCCATTATCACCACCTCGATCGGGCGATCGCCGAATTCGAAGCGGCGGCGGCCGTCGTGCCCGATGACGCCTCCAGCCGCTTCAACCTGGCCTATCTCTATGACGAGCAGGGCGCTCACGAGCGCGCGGCGGCGTGCTACCGCGACGCCGTCCGGCTCGACCCCACCTACGGAACGGCCTACAACAACTTCGGCCACACTTTTCAGGCCTTGAGCCTCCTCGATCGCGCACAGGCTGAATATCGGCGGATTCTGAGGTGGGACCCGCAGCATGCGGAGGCCCGCCTCGGCTTGGCGGAGACGTTGGCCCAGCGGGAGGCATGGGAGGAAGCCCAGATCCAATACCACGCGATCCTCGAATGCCGTCCGGATCATCCGGACGCCAATCGCGAATTGGGACGGGTGTACGTGGAGCGCGGGCTGTGGGAAAAGGCCATCTTGCAGTTGAAACGGGCGATCTCCCTCGATCCTGCGGATGGAGATACCTACGGGTGGCTGGGGGACGCCTACTATGCTCAGGATCGGTGGAATGAGGCCATGGAGGCCTATCAGACCTCGGTACGGTACGGGCACCGGTCGGTGGCTCTGTATCTGCGCCTCGGAGGCCTGTACCTAGGCAAGCGGGCCCTGTACAAGGCCTGGAAACAGTACCGCAAGGGGGTCCGCTTGGCAGGACGCATCATGCTGGTGTTTCTTCTGACGGCGGCAAGGGCAGTGCGGCAGAGGTTCTCACAGGAGCTCCACGATGGTCACGGATGGCACCAGGGTCACCAAGAACGAGCATATTCCCTGGCGGATCATTGAGGAAGAGGCGATCCTCATCGACCTCGAAGAGGGCGAGGTCGTGCGGCTGAATCCGGTCGGGGCCGAGATCTGGAGCGCCATCGACGGGGTCCGCACGATCGAGGAGATCGTGGACCATATCTGCCGCACCTTTGACGTCAGCCAATGGAAAGCGAATCGAGACGTCCACCGATTCATCACATCCCTGCTTCGCCACGAACTGGTTCAGGAACGATCCGGCGCGTGAAGGGAGGCCGTTCGTCATGACCCACCCGTCCGTTCCCTCCGTGCTCGATCAGGAGCTGTCCCGACGTCTCTGGGCCAAGCTCGGAGAAGGGCCCTTCCCGTTGGCCTGTCAATGGGAGCTGACCTGTCTCTGTAACCTGCGGTGCGTCATGTGCTATACGGATTGTTTCAATACGCCGGAGCGGATCCGGCAGGAGCTGAGGTTTCACGAGATCGTCCGGATCATGGACGAAATCCACGAGGCGGGCTGTCTGGAGCTCTGCCTGACCGGCGGGGAACCGCTGGCCCGGAGGGATTTCTGGGACATCTACGCCTACGCCAAGCAGAACGGTTTCCTGGTGACGGTCTTTACCAACGGGACCCTGGTCACGGAGCAGATCGCCGATGGCTGGGTCCAGTCTCCTCCATCGATGATTGAGATCAGTCTGCACGGCCTGACCAAGGCCTCATTCGAGGGCATTACCCAGGGAACCGGCTCCTACGACCGATGTCTGGCCGCGATCCGGCTCATTCTGGAGCGACGCCTGCCATTGACGCTGAAGACGACCGGGATGACCCTGAACCGTGACGACATCCCGGCCATCAAGGGGTACGTCAGCCGCCTGGGAGCCGAGTACGGCACCACGGTGCATTACAAGTTCGGATCGGACATCCGTCTCCGGCTGGATGGCTCGGAGGACGTGGCTCAGTACCAACTGCCCGCCGACCAGGTCAGCGCGATCGAAGAGGCCGATCCGGACTTCCACGCCGAGCGCAGCCGACGCAATCGGCAGGAAGAGGAGTCGCGCCATCAGGGGACAACCCGATGCGGCGGGGGCTTCCACCGGTTCCATATCGATGCCTACGGGCGGCTCCAACTCTGCTCCGGCAACCGCGAGGCCAGCTACGATCTCCGGACGGGGTCCTTCCACGAGGGGTTCTACGATGTTCTGCCGCACTTTCCCTGTCCCCATCGGCAGCCTCCGGAGCGGGAGGAGTTGCTGAACATCCAACCCCTCGCGCGCCGTCATGACCCCCGGGAGGTGGAAGCCCATGGGTAGCCCCCCCCTGCCTATGATCGATTATCAGGAGTTCAGTCTGAAGGTCCACGACCACGCCGCCGAGCACCGGACCATCGTCAATGCCCAGGTGGAGGTGACCTATGGCTGCAACCTGCGCTGCGTTCACTGTTATACCGACTGCTACAACCGGCCGGATCTCCTCAAGCGTGAGATGCGCTTTGAAGACGTGACCCGCATTCTGGATCAACTGCACGATCAGGGTTGCCTCTGGGTGTGCTTCACCGGCGGGGAGATCTTCGCCCGGAAAGACTTCCTGGAGATCTACGCCTATGCCAAGGGAAAGGGCTTCCTCATCACCCTGTTCACCAACGCCACCCTGATCACCGAACGGATCGCCGACTTTCTGAAGGACCAGCTTCCGTTC
Source organism: Nitrospirota bacterium (assembly GCA_020027965.1). Taxonomy (GTDB): domain Bacteria; phylum Nitrospirota; class Nitrospiria; order Nitrospirales; family Nitrospiraceae; genus JAHRHE01. The sequence continues at coordinate 9,696 of JAHRHE010000090.1, forward strand.
AGCATCGACATCAGTTGCCACGGCGCCACCGAGGAGACCTTCGAGCAGGTGACCCAGGTCAAGGGATCTTTTCAACGGTTCCTCCAGGGGGTCCGCTTGTTGGTCGAACGGGGCTTGCCGGTCAAGTTCAAGACCAAAGCCATGACGGTGAACGCGCACGAGCTGGGACAGATCAAAGCGCTTGTGGAGAGTTTCGGGGCGGAGTTTCGATTGAACAGCGCGATATACCCGCGCCTGGACGGCGATCTCGCCCCGGCGAACTATCGTCTGCAGCCTGAACAGATCGTCGCGATCGAGCAATCGATGCAGGCCGAAGACCAAGAGGACGGGCGCTGCGGAGCCGCTGGAGAAACGGGATTGGGTCCGCCTCCCGACGACCGGCTGTTCCGTTGCGGGTGCGGCACGACCGGGGTTCACATCGGCGCCTGGGGCACCCTCAGCACCTGTACCTGGGTGAACGAGCCTCGCGCCGATCTCCGGGTGAAGTCTGTGGCCGAAGCGGTTGAGGAAGTCTTTCCCGAGGTGCGAGGGGCTCATTACGAGACCGACACCCCCTGCCGTGCCTGCGAGGTGTACACGTTGTGTGAGAGGATGCCGGCGAACGCCGCTGCCGAGGCCGGAGATCAGGAACAACCCGTCGAGCACTTCTGTCGCGTGGCCTATACACGAGCCGAAGCTCTGGGCATCAAGGGCGAGTGCCCGGTTAATCGTTGAGCACAGGCCTAGGAGGGACACAGATGGAAAAGCGAGCATATGCGAAACCGACCATCCTGAGGGTTCAGCTGACCCACGAGCAGGCCGTGCTCTCCGTCTGCTCGGTCGGGCAGACCAACCTGGATAAAAAGACCGGCATCTATTGCCGGGGCACGAGCACCACGAAGTGCCGGAAGGACGGCGGCAGCGGATGTAGTACGGATCACTCCGGCGCGTCGTGATCGGTCGCCATCCGGGCGGGGCATCGGGATGTTCGGATTCAGAAGGCCAGTCTCGGAGCGTGTTCACCTCACCATTGCGGGGCTGGGGATCGATCTGTCCTGGGAAGGGGCGCGTCGCGCCAAGGAGGATGGAGAAGTATTCTTTCGAGACTTTCTTTCCGACGGACATCGAAATGGGCGCACACCTGAGCTCCACTTGGAGCGGACGGTCCGCCTCCACCTGCGTTGCGGTGACCTGCCGGATGTTCAGCCGGACCGCCTGATCTTCGACGCAGCCGACCGGAACCGTTGGCGCCTCTCCCGGCAGAACGGCCGGTTGCTGTTCGAGTTCTTTCATACGCGCCAACCCCACCCCAAGATTCAGGTGGCGCTCATGGCGCCAGACTTCCGTTCCGGTGAACTTTACCGCCGTCCCGACAGAATCTTTCCCCGGCGAGCCTGGTCGCTCAACCGGCTCATGCGTCCCTTCGGCGAGCTGCTAATGGTGAACCTCCTCAGCCAGGGCCGCGGGGTCCTCGTTCACGGACTGGGAATCGCCGATCGAGGAAATGGCATCCTGTTCGTCGGCCGCTCCGGTGCGGGAAAATCCACGCTCGCTCAACTCTACGCGCCCCACCGGGACGTGACCATTCTCGGCGATGAGCGACTGGTGGTGACGCAGGCTGAGGGCCAGTTCTGGATGTCCGGTACGCCCTGGCCTGGTGAGGCCATGACCGTCGCTCCGGACACGGTTCCGCTGTGCAAGATCTTTTTCCTGGAGCACGGCAAGCGCAATGAACTCGTCCCGGACACTTTCGTGAACTTGTTCGGTCTGTTGTTCCAGCAACTCTTCCTCCCATTCTGGAACGGCGAGGCTCTCTCATTCGCCCTCGGGTTCGCAGAGGAGCTTCTAAGGAGTCTCCCTGCCTATCGCTTGCCCTTCGTGAACGACGCGCGAGTGATCGAATTCCTTCGAAGCCAGCGGTAGCGGAGCACCAGGTCATGGACCAGCGACGCCACATCGAGGAAGTCAGCCAGGAAGAATTCTGGGCGAGGCTGTACCGGAAGGCCACGGAGCAACGGGTCCCGATGTACGCCATGATCGAGCTGACCTATGGCTGCAACCTGCGCTGTGTCCACTGCTACAACCCGACCCATCTCGCCCAGGGGGAGTTGCTGAAAGAGGAGGTCAACCACATCATCGACCAACTGGCTGGTCAGGGCTGCGTGGACCTCGCATTCAGCGGCGGCGAAATGCTGACCCGCCGGGACGCCCTCGAGATCGTCGCCTACGCGAAAGGGAAGGGCTTTGCCGTCACCCTGCTCAGCAATGCGACGATGATCACCTCGGACACGGCGGATCGGATCCATGCGCTGCAGCCCAAGGCGGTCGAGATCTCGATGTACGGGGCGACCCAGGAGACCTATGAACAGGTCACCCGCATTCCCGGCTCGTTCCCGCTGTTTCTGAGAGGCGTGCGCCTCCTGCGGGAACGCGAGGTCCCCCTGGTGATCAAGATGCCGGTGATGACGCTGAATCAGCACGAGGTCCATCAGGCCAAGGCGTTGGTGGAGGGCTGGGGGATCAAATTCGTCTATTGCAGCGAGATCTTTCCCCGCGTGGACGGCTCGCTGGAACCGCTGCAATACCGGATCGCCCCTCAGGACGTGGTGCGGCTGGATCACGAGTACGGGCAGCTCGGGTGGCGCGCAGAAGGCGGCGGGGAGCAACAGGGAACTTGCGGGGCGCGACACGGCCTGTTCGACTGCGCCTGCGGCAAGAACTCCCTTGCGGTGACACCCTACGGACACCTGAACCTCTGCGTGTCCCTTCCCATTCCCAACTATGACCTCCGCACCGGGACGATGGCCGAAGGCTGGAAGAGGCTGACGGGCCTGGTGGATGAGGCGAATGCGAACCCAGGTGCGGCCTATGAGTG
>JAHRHE010000091.1 GCA_020027965.1 Nitrospirota bacterium
GGAGCGCGCACTCAGGATTGTTCGTAGAGGCCCTGGAGGATAGAGTGCTCGCTCGACGCGCGCAGTCTGAGGCCACCCGGCCACTCGCCGCCGGAGAAAACCAAGGGGTGGAGTGTGCCGGGTACCCATTGCCCTTCTTACTGCAATGGGTGATGACGCGCGCAGTCTCAGGCTGTCAGGCTACCTGCTCGCCAGGGCGGGGAGAAGGGACGAAATGCCGGTGATCCCGCTGCTACTGGGCGGTGATGTCGAAAGCCAGAGTACAACACCAGCGCGGTTCCGACCTCACGGGGACCGCCCCGGAACAATAGGCGTGTAACAGTGGCCCAGCCTGATTTCACAGATCGCGTGATGCACAATTCCCAGCGGAGGATCGGATACCTGCCTCTTGCCCCCCTCCTCCCCATGGTTCTGCTCGCGCTGACGTTCCCATCTTCCGGCCTCGCCGAGGTAAAGACCTTGATCACAGAAGCCACGTACCAGATGGGCGATGGAGAGACGCCAGCGTTCGCGGAAGCCATGGTTCTCCAGAGGGCCAAGCAGATCGCCTTGGAAGAGGCTGGGACCTATGTTGCAAGCTACCTAAAAATCAAAACCTTTGATCTCGCGACTCACGAGATCCAGACCGTCGCAGGTGGGGTACTGGAAGTTGAGGTGCTGGAGAAAACACGCACTCTCGTGGGAGACGTTCTCCGGTTCTACGTCAAGATCAAGGCCACGGTGTCCACGGACAAGATGGAGGAACTGGCTCGGCAGATCCGCGGTCGAGACGTAGCAGAGGAGCACAGGAAGCTTCAGGCCGAATATGCACGCTTGACTGGCGAAATTGACACCTGGAAGAAGCTGCTGGCCAAGACGCCGCCTGGCTCGGAGCGCGACGCTGCCTTTGAGCAAATGCGGGCACGAGAGAAGGCTTTTTCGGACTTGCAGCACAGTGAGGGCGCATTGTTCAAGCGCCTGCTTGCTGGAGAAGCCATCGTTCGTCAAGCGACAGAGGAGCGGGCACAAGTGGACAGGCTGATTCAACGGATCACGGATCATGGTCATGCTGTGGACATCGGGAAGCCGGCTGCGCAGATCCTCCAGCAGGGTCTTTCACCCGTTGAGCGGCAGTTAGCGGTGGGCATCCCGATCACGGTTTCGCTCTCAGCCACGTTACTGAGTCACGTGATGGATACCGCCGAGGCGCTTGGTGGGGCATGGGACTCCTTCCCCATCGGAGTGCCCTATAGCGGTGGGCGCGTTCATCTTCTCAGGTATTTGGTTCCTGAGACAATGTTTGACCGCCTTGAGTTCGCGTCCGGTGAACGTGTGTTTACCGGTGGCTATCGTAGCGCGTCTCTTGCCGATGATCGAGGTCATTTTTACGATCGGCCATTGGGGGGAACTGTGATGCAGCTCTCGTCGACAGTCTTAACCAATACGTATTTCACGGCCAGACTTGGGAGACTCGCCCTTGTCGTCCAATTGAGTTTCCGGGATGGCCAGGTACTCAGCTGCAAGGCTCCGTTCATCATCAACCGCATCTTCCCTGTAAAGAAATATGGGTTTGCTTCGCTCGTGAGCGGTCTCAGTAAACCCAAGGAGCTGCAGTTTGTGAGCGATGAGCACTTCGTTGCTTCGCTTTATGAAGAAGCCACCCAACGAAGTCTCGCATTCACCGAGAACGAGCTGGGACTCATGAACAGTGTTCAGGATTATGTTGCCGTACTACCTGAGAGGATCAGCTTTCGAATCGCGTTTAGTCTGCCGGAATGGAGGATCAGGGAGTTGGAAAAAGCAGAGGCTCATTTTGCTGAGTTGGAGTCGAGAGAGGATCTCTCGAAGGACGTGTGCCTGACGACTCTCGACCGTGGATAGGCAGAACCTGTCAGGGAGGGAGCCCGTGCTCCTTCAAGCGCCAAGACCGGGGACGGCTGGGCAGCAAGAGCCGCCGTGTTTGCAATCGGGCGCTTCGCCAGATGCCACGCGAATGCTTCTCTTGGGAGAAATCTGACCGCTTCTTATCGTCCGAACTCTCCTCCGACGTCTGCCGGGGTCGAGATCATATAATTGGGGTCGTGACTCTCTTCCCAAACACTATCATGTGCGCTCGATAAGCCCCACCCACGCAGATAAAGCGCCGAGAGGACCGGCTCGGTTCCCGCCGAGGGGCGAGCCTCCGTTCCCGGTCCCCTAGTGACCCGTCCGACCACCGTCACGCGGGCCCACTTGCGATAGCTCTTCGGCAAGCCTGACGAGGCCACCGTGACCCAGTAGTAGCCGGCCTCCGATTCACTCAGTGAACCAGGCCGATGGGGCATATAGTCCTCGTCGAGCGGGCGGTTCCTCATCCGCAGCCAGACCCGTTCCCCCTCTTGTTTTTCCTCGACAATCACGCCCCCTAAGATCACGACCTTGCCCCGGTAGGCCTCAGGCCGGCTCGTGAGCGTGGTCAGCGTAGCGCCCGGCTCGGCTTGCCTCGCATACTTGGACGGGATGTTCTGCGCGCAAGCTCCCAGGCCACAGGCTCCACACACACCGACAACCAGCACGAACCAAGAACGGGGCCAGAGCGAAACCCAGCCCTGCCCTAGAGTGACGTGGTTCCACCTCATTGCTGAGTGCTCCCTGTCACGTCCGCGGGATTCCCGGAGATGCTTCTCCTTCCCGACCAGGGCGCCGTAGGTACTGCGCAAAGAAAGAAGGTCAGCCCAGACCGGATGCCTGACTGGCGAGGGGAAAGAGACCCTTAAGGAATGCCCATCGAGTTTCTCGATAGCGGTTTTGGGGCGTTGGGGAGATAGCCGGCATCCTTATTGTCTGCCCAGACATCCTCGCGCGCGCCGTAGCCACCCCACCCGCTTCCCCATACGCGCATGTACAGCCCGTCCAACACGGGTTCCTTTCCACTCCCCGACTCAGCTTTGGGAGGCCGTTCATCCGACACCCGACCCACCACAGTCAAGCGAGACCAGTTTCGGTAGTTCTTTAGCGGACCTTCCTGAGGCACCAGCACCCAGTATACCCCTGCCTCAGAATCGTTCACCGAGGCGGGCATGTGGGGGACATAATCCGCATCGAGGGGCCGGTTCCGCACCAACAGCCAAGTGCGTCCATTCTCATCGCTCTGAGACACGACCGCCCCGCCTAAGACGACGACTTTTCCGCGGTAGGCCTCGGGCCGGCTCGTGAGCATGGTTAGCGTGACGCCTGGTTCGGCCTGTTTCACGTATTTGCTCGGAATGGTCGAGCAAGCGCTGAAATCCATCTCCACCATCAGGACCGCCATCCAAACAACCCAGTCCCTGGATACCAACCGGCTCGCCGCTTGTTGTGTGCGAGGCAATCGATTTGCCATCATGCCTCCCTCCGTACCTTTGCCGGCGGTGCAGCCGGCCATGCGACATTGGATCATCGCCCAGGGTCGGAAGGCTCGCCCTCACGCAGAGACAGCTTCAACAGTGAGTAGGGGTCCACCCGGGCGCCGTTGAGGCGGACCCCCCAGTGCAAGTGAGGACCCGTGGCGCGGCCGCTGGCTCCCACCTTGCCGATCACCTGGCCGCGCTTGACCGAATCGCCGTCCCGGACGGCGACTTCGGACAAATGGAAGTACATCGAGAGAAACCCGAAGCCGTGATCCAGGAAGACACCCTTGCCGGAAAAGAAGTGGTCCACGGTGAGTCGAGCTACCCCGTCGTTCATCGCCACCACGTCCGCTCCAAGCGGAGCGCCGATGTCCTCCCCATTGTGCGGGCTGCGGGGCTGCCCATTGATGATCCGCACTCGACCAAAGGCCCCGGTCATAGTGCCCTGCACCGGCTCGATGAAGCCGCCATGCCACAGACGTTCCTGGGTCGCCGTGGCCAGCACAGCCTGCACCTGATCTTGCTCGGCTTTGACACGGACCAGGCTCTCTTCATCCAGATCCACCTTGTCCCGAGGGAGCGTGAGATGCTGGACCGGGTACGTTTCTTTCATCACCAGGACATTGTAACTGAGCCGGCGGCGGGCATTGGGGTAGTGCAGATCGATGATGAGCTCATGCGTGCCGGGGGCATCCTCAAGGTCAATGCCCAGCAGGCCCATGTACTGGGGAGCGGAGTCGACGAAGAAGGGAATCCGGCGCTTCAAGAACAACCCGGTCACGCTCTTCGGCTGCCCGTCCACCGGCACCTTGACCAGCAGCACCTGACCTTGTTTTCCACTCAACTGCCCATCGGTTCCTCGCATTTCCTGGGGCGCGCTGGGCAGGAGATGGACCGGGAACACGCTGGCCATCAGCACGATGACCATGACCGCAATCAGATCAGCGCGGCGCTTCACTGATGACCAGAGCTCAGTTCCCACAGCCCTTACCGGTAAAAGCGCAGGCCGGCCACCTGCGACACCAATTCTTCGACCCGCCGATTGACGGCGCTGAACGGATCCATGCACAAGATCGTCTCTTCCCAGTACCCGTTGAGCTTCAGGTACGTCCAGTCGACGGTGTAGGAACGGTTCTTGGCTCGAGCAAATCGAATGAAGTCCCCTCGCACCTTGGCCCGGGTCGTCTGGGGCGGAATCGTCATCGCGCGTTGGACGGCTTCCTCCTCCACGATCCGCTCGGTCATATCACGGGCCTCCATCAAGTAATAGAGGCCCCGTGTCCGCTTCACGTCATGATACTGGAGATCCATCAGGAACACCCTTGGATCGTCCCAGCCGCAGCCTTTCTTCTCCACATAGGACTGGATGAGGAGCTTCTTGCTCACCCAATCGACCTCCCTCGACACCCGCTGAGGGTCATCCTCCAGACGATCAAGCATCACACCCCACCGCGCCAACAGGTCCTCCATGACCGGGTCGTGCGGCTGAACGCTCAGGTAATCGTGGGCGCGCTCCAGATAGGCCTGCTGAATCTCGATGGCGCTCATGAGGCGACCGTCGTCGAGCTTGACCTTTTTCTTCAAGGTCGGATCCCTGGAGATCTCGCGGATGGCCTTCACAGGATCTTCCAGCTCGATCCCGGAGACCGCGTAGCCGTCCTCGATCATGGACAGGACCAAGGCCGCAATGCCGACCTTGAGATAGGTGGCATATTCGGACATGTTGGAATCGCCGACGATAATGTGAAGACGGCGGTACTTTTCCGCGTCCGCGTGGGGTTCGTCGCGCGTGTTGATGATGCTCCGGGACGAGGTCGTCGAGGAGGAGGTTTTTTCGTGAATGTGCTGGGCCCGCTGCGAAATGAAGTACTGAGGTTTTCCCGAGACCTTCAGCACCTTGCCCGACCCGGCATAGATCTGGCGGGTCACGAAGAACGGAATGAGCTGTTCGGTGACCTTCCAGAAATCCACGTCCCGGCGCATCAGGTAGTTCTCGTGACAGCCATAGGTGTTGCCCAGAGAGTCCGTGTTGTTCTTAAAGATGTAGATCTCACCCGACAGCCCCTCCTCGCGGAGGCGTTCCTCCGCCGCCGGAAGACAGGCTTCGAGCAGGCGTTCACCAGCCTTGTCGTGAATCACCAGGTCCAGGATCGAATCGCATTCCGGCGTCGAGTATTCCGGATGGCAGCCGGTATCCTGGTAGAATCGAGCCCCGTTCACCAAGAACGCGTTCGACGGCCAGCTGTTCGGAATCAGGCCCTCGAAAATGTAGCCGAGGACCTTCTCCATCGGAAGATAGATGCGTCCGTTCGGTGAAAAGATGAGGCCGTATTCGTTCTCGAGACCAAGAATTCGTTGTTTCATGGCACGCCGGATTCCTGAGTGTATGCTGATTCCCAGCATACACTCCCGGAATCGGTTCTTCAATACGCAGCCCACTTCGGACGGCCGAACGATCAGGCGAGAATCTGGCGGGACTCGGTTGGCGGGATCCGGCGAAACTTACGCCCCACGCGAGTGCGATCCAGCGTCGCGACCTCAAGCCCCTCGAGGGGCAGTTTCTGGTTGGTGATGCTTTCGAGGGCCGCTGCGCAGAGCGCCAACGCCGTCTTCAGAGTCTGGGCCTCGCTCGTGTACCTATCTTTCAAATACACCTGCAACGCCTCGGCGCGTCCGCCGCTCGCGGTGAACCCTCGTTCGTCGAAGATACTCCCGTCGAAGGAGATCCGGTACATCTCGTTGGGACGACCCGGTTCGCCGACCTGCGCCACGAGGATCTCGACTTCGAGCGGCTTGAGTTCCTGGCTGAAGATCGTCCCGAGGCTCTGGGAGTAGCCGTTGGCGAGCGACCGGGCCGTGACATCCTCCCGGCTGTACATATATCCCTTGAGATCGGCGTGTCGGATGCCGGCCTTACGGAGATTCTCGAACTCGCTGTACTTCCCAGCCCCCGAGAAGGCAATGTTATCGTAGATCTCGGAAATCTTGTACAGGGATGCGCTCGGATTGTCCGCCACCAGCAACACCCCATCCTGGTACTCCATCGCGATGATGGACCGTCCCTTGGCGATGCCCTTTTTGGCATACTCCGCCTTGTCCTGCATCATCTGTTCAGGCGAGACGTAGTAGGGCAACGGCATGGCTCAGGCCCCTCGCTTCAGCTCTTCGATCAATCCGGCATAGACCCGGCTCATGCGCTCTTCCTCAATGTCCCCGATCCCCGAGGCCGTGACGCACTTGGCGGTCGGGTAGATGCCCCGCACGAGGTCAGGACCGCCCGTTCCGACATCATCCTCGGCCGCATTGTAGAGCGAGCGGAGAGCAAGCGTGAGGGCATCCTCTTCGCTCAGGTTTTTCCTGAAGTGCTCCCGCATGGTATTGCGCGCTTCCTTGCCGCCCGAGCCGATCGAATGGTAGTCAGATTCCTCGTAGCGTCCGCCGGTGATGTCGTATTTGAAGATGCGACCTTCCGCCCGTTTCAGATCAAAGCCCACATAGATCGGGACCACCACCAGTCCCTGAAAGACCATCGGCAGATTGGCCTTGACCATCTGCCCGAGCTTGTTGGCCTTCCCTTCGCACGAGAGTTGGACCCCCTCCACTTTCTCATAGTGCTCCAGTTCGGTCTGGAACAACTTGGCCATCTCGAGACAGGGACCGGCGGCGCCCGCGATCGCGATGGCCGAATGTTCGTCAACCTTGAACACCTTCTCCATGCGTCGCCCGGCGATCTGGAACCCCTCCGTGGCCCGTCGATCCCCGGCGATCAGGACACCCCTCTCGTACTTGAGGGCCAGCACAGTCGTCCCGTGGCTGAAGGGAGGGGGAACGACTCCCCGCGATTCTTCTGGCATGGACACCGAGTTCTCAGAAGCCAATCCCCGGCTGCCCGGAAGCAGGTCCGGACGCTGGTGTAGGAGGTAGTCAAAGAAACTGGAGCTCTGGTCGTCGAACGCGAGCGGCACTCTTTTCCTTCCTCCTGCGCCGGCTCCCCCGCCGCGCGGAATCAGACGGCGCATCGTGCGGAGCCGGACCGGGTCGGGTGGATCTCAGGCGGTCAGCTTGGCAAGCAAGGATTCGGCTGAGTCGGAACTCTCGAGGAGCTCGCGCGTCAGAGACTCGGTCCCGCGCAACGGTTCCATCAACGGGATTTTCTTGATGGTCGTATTCCCCACGTCCAAGAGGACCGAGGTCCAGCTCGCCGCGTATACCTCGCGGCCGAATTTCTTGAGGCAGGTGCCGCGGAAGTAGGCACGGGTGCCGGTCGGGGGTGCGTGCTCGGCCCGCACGATCTCGCTGTCATGCAGCAGTCTGTCGATGAGGTTGCTGCGCTCTAACGTGTAATACAGGCCTTTCTCCGGCCGGACGTCGTGGTACTGCAGGTCTAGGAGCAGCACCCGCGAATCATTCCAGCCGCACCCCTTACGGTCCATGTAGGAGCGGATCATCTGACGCTTGGCCACCCAGTCCAGCTCGCGGACCAACTGCATCGGGTCCTGCTCGAGCTTGTCGAGCACCTCCTCCCAACGCACCAGGACATCTTTGGTGACCTGAGTCAGCTCATGGCAGGCAAAGTAGTCCATCGCCGCCTTGAGGTACGCCCGCTGGATCCCGATGGCAGTCATGACGCGCCCATCGACGAGCTTGACCGTCCCTTTCATCTCCAGGTCCCGTGACACCTGCTTGATGGCCCGAACCGGGTCCTCCAGATCCAGGTTGGGGAAGCCCACCCCGCCCTCGATCATGTCCAGCAAGATCGAGAGCGTACCCACCTTCAAATAGGTGGACAGCTCAGCCATGTTGGAATCGCCCACGATGACGTGGAGCCGGCGATACTTCGCGGGGTCGGCATGGGGCTCATCCCGTGTGTTGATGATCGGCCGCTTGACCATGGTGTTCAGGTCAACCAGGCATTCGCAGAAGTCGGACCGCTGGGAGATCTGGTACTCGGCCGGTTCCGTCTGGTTTTCGGCGCCAACTTTGCCCGCCCCCGCGAAAATCTGACGGGTGACCAGGAACGGAAGCAGGACGCGGATGATGCGGTCGAACGGCACCGAACGGGCGAGCAGGTAGTTCTCGTGGTAGCCGTAGCTGTTCCCCTTCCCGTCCGTGTTGTTCTTGTAGATCACGAGCTTCTCACCGCCGCGCGCGCTGGCCAAGGCCCGCAGGCACTCGGCCAGGATGCGCTCGCCCGCACGTTCGAAGGCGACCAGCTCTCGCGGATTGGTGCATTCCGGTGTGGAATATTCGGGATGCGCGCCGTCCACATACAGACGACCGCCGTTGGACAGCGGTTTGTTCAACAGCCGGTTGTAGTCCGGACCGGGCCGTTCCCGCTCGCCTTCGACCTCGAACCCACGCACGTCAAGCAGCGGGTTTTCGTTCTCGTAGTCCCAGATCGCCTGAGGCGCGGGCAACGACGGGTAATGCCCGATCAGTTGGAGTGAATTGGAGACGGGGTCAAGCCCGTCAGGATCCTTCGCCGCGATGCCGAACTCGCTTTCCGAACCTAGGACACGTGGCAAGATGACCTCTCCCGTAGGCGAATGCTGTTCCAATATTGGCCCCCAGTGAGACCAATGAGATCGCTACCCGACTGTTCCGGTACTCTTGTTTCTATTGTGGCGAAAGCAGTTGGAACGGCACTAGAAATAATGGCCCGTGCTGATGGTTTCAATCTCCCTGGACTCGCTCGAGCCGGCCGTGATGGTCCGAATATGGACGATCTTTTCGCCCTTCCTCCCCGCGATCTTGGCCCAGTCGTCCGGGTTCGTGGTATTCGGCAAGTCCTCGTGCTCCTTAAATTCTTCCCGGATTGCCCGGAGCAGATCCTCCGCCTTGAGTCCCTTCTCCGATCCCGCGATCGCGCGCTTGATCGCATACTTTTTCGCGCGGGAGACGATTCCCTGGATCAGCGCGCCGCTGGAGAAGTCTTTGAAGTAGAGAATCTCCTTTTCCCCGCTGGCGTAGGTGACCTCGAGGAACTTATTCTCCTCGCTCTTGGCGTACATGCTCTCCACGGTGGTGGCCATGAACCGGTCCATCAGCGCGCGAGCGTCTCCCCCGTGACGTTCGAGCTCCTCCGCGGCGACCGGGAGATCGGGCGTCAAGTACTTCGAGAAGATGTCCCGTGCAGCGGCCGCGTCCGGACGCGAGATCTTGACCTTCACGTCCAACCGCCCCGCCCGCAGCACAGCCGGATCGATGAGATCCTGGCGATTGCTGGCTCCAATGACGATGACGTTCTGGAGCCGTTCCATCCCGTCGATCTCGGACAGGAACTGCGGCACGATTGTGGACTCCATGTCGGAAGAGATTCCGGAGCCGCGCGTCCGGAACAGGGCGTCCATCTCATCGAAGAACACGATCACCGGATTGCCGGCGGCGGCCCGCTCCTTGGCCTTTTTAAACACTTCCCGAACCTGGCGTTCGGACTCGCCCACATACTTGTTCAGCAACTCCGGCCCTTTCACATGGAGAAAGTAGCTGCGCAACTCCTTGCCGGTGAGGTGCCCGAGCTTCCGGGCGATCGAGTTGGCGACCGCTTTCGCGATGAGGGTCTTTCCGCAACCAGGCGGGCCATACAGCAGGACCCCCTTCGGGGGGCTCAACTTATGCTCCGCGAAAAGCTCTGGGTACAGAAACGGCAATTCCACGGCATCCCGAACCTGCTCGATTTCCTTGTCGAGGCCGCCGATGTGCTCGTAGCTGATGTCCGGCACCTCCTCCAGCACCAGCTCCTCCGCCTCGGATTTCGGCAGCTTCTCGATGACGTAGCCAGACCGCGGATCATACAGCAGGTGATCTCCGACACTCAGCCGCTCGGAGAGCAACGGCTCGCCCAGCTCCGCGACCTTTTCCTCGTCGAAGTGCAAGGTGACGAGGGCGCGCTGCCCCTCGAGGAGATCTTTCATCCGCACCACCTCACCCTTCCCATCGTAGCCACGGGATTCGATGATGGTGAACGCCTCATTCAGGACCACCTCCTGCCCTTTTCGCAGCTCCTGTGTCTTGATCGAGGGGTGGAGACTCACCTTCATCTTCCGCCCAGAGATGTACACGTTGGCGGTGGAATCGGAATTCAGGCTGGAGAAAATCGCATAGGTCGAGGGCGGCGCGGTCAGTTTGTCGACTTCGGCCCGCAGCGCCTCGATCTGCGCTTTGGCTTCTTGCAGGGTCGCAGTCAGTTTCTCGTTCTGCTTGTAGGCTTGCTCCAGTTGATACCGAGAATGGTACAACTGGCGTAACTCTTCCTCCATGGATTGGATCTGGATGCGCAGTTTCTCGGTCTCACGGCTGTGTTCGTCGTTTTTTCTCACAGGATCCTGATCTCCGTCGGACAACCGCTCGGTCAGCTTCTTCACGGAATCTCGGAGCGAGCTGAGCCGGCTCGGACTCCTCTTTGATTCGGCCATCTCGTCACTCTCGGGTACGATAACGGCGACAGCAGTCAGTGCCCAAGCATGAGCGAATTCTATCACCGAGACCTACGGGGGTCAACTGTAGCACCAACACGATACGTGGCATGTTACGCGCCCTGGACACATTCCGGGTGGCCAATCCGCGACGCCTGCCGCCGAGAACCACGGTGCCGCCACGGACTCGTGTGCCTACCCTCATCAGCTTCCGCCTTGGGCTGCGGCGATCGCCCCCAGGAGTTGCCGCGTGGCGGACTCCACATCGGCCGCAGACAGGACCGAGGAGATAACCGCAACCCCAAACGCACCGGCCTGTCGCACCTCGCCGACGCGAGCCGGCGTGATTCCTCCGATCGCGAACACCGGGATCCGGCACCGCCGGCTGGCCTCTTCGATCGGGCGAAGCCCGATCGGAGCGCCATAAGAGCGCTTCGATGCAGTCTGATAGACAGGCCCGAGCACTGCAAAGTCCGCACCCTCCAACTCGGCTCTCACGACCGCCTCGGCAGAATGGGCGGAGGCTCCGACGAGGCGCTCTGGGCCGAGGAGGCGGCGCGCGGCGCTCACCGGCATACTGTCGGAACGGAGGTGCACACCATCCGCTCCCAGTGCCAACACGAGATCGACCCGATCGTTGACGAGCATCACCGCGCCTCGCTCGCGGGTCAGGGAGAGAAGCTCGCTGGCAAGATCAACCAGCGCTCGGGTCCCAAGGTCCTTCTCCCGCAACTGAACAGCGCGCACACCGGCCGCCAAGGCCTGGCGGAGAGGTGTAAGCAGCGGCCGCCCCACTGTCTGGTGACGGTCGGTGATCAAGTAGAGAGGAAAATCAACCCGGGGCATACCGCAGAGGTGATGCGTGACGCGTGACGCGTGATGGGTCAGATAGAATGGGGTAGAGAAGGGACCAACTCATTACGTGTCACTCCGTCACGCGTCCCCCTCCGCCGGGGGCTTCGGCGAACCAGCCGAAGCCTCGGGCGAAGGCTGGTCACGGGTCACGAACTAAAGGAGGCCCTCGATCGGGCTGCTGGCGGTCGCGTACAGCTTCCTGGGAATCCGGCCGGCCTTGTACGCCAGACGACCGGCCTGCACGGCATACTTCATGGCTTCGGCCATCGCGATCGGATCTTTGGCGCCCGCGATCGCCGTATTCATGAGCACCGCGTCACATCCGTACTCCATCGCGAGGGCCGCATCGGAGGCCGTCCCAACCCCCGCGTCCACGATTACCGGAACTTTCACCGTCTCGAGAATGATTTTCAGATTGTACGGATTGCGGATCCCCAAGCCCGACCCGATCGGCGCCGCCAGGGGCATCACGGCCGGGCAGCCGATGTCCACCAGTTTCTGGGCCACGACGGGATCGTCGTTGGTATAGGGCAGCACCACGAAGCCTTCCTTGAGGAGGATTGTAGCCGCTTCAAGCAGTCCGGCGGTGTCCGGAAACAACGTGCGTTCATCTCCGATCACCTCCAGCTTCACGAGATCGGACACTCCCGCAGCGCGAGCGAGCCGTGCATAGCGCACGGCGTCCTCCACGGTGTAGCAGCCGGCCGTATTCGGCAGGATCGTGTACCGTTTGGGGTCCAGATAATCGAGCAGATTCTCCTTGGACCGGTCGGTAATATTCACCCGCCGGACGGCCACCGTGACCACATCGGC
>JAHRHE010000190.1 GCA_020027965.1 Nitrospirota bacterium
CGTATACCCGCGCCGCCGCGCCCGAACTCTGCGAGTCGCGGAACGGTGCAGAAGTCGTGTGCTACGCGTGCGGACACCGTTGCCTGATCCGGGACGGTCGGGTCGGGATCTGTAAGGTCCGGTACAACGAGGGCGGGGTGCTCAAGGTCCCGACCGGCTATGTCGGGGCCCTTCAGTGCGACCCGATCGAGAAGAAACCGTTCTTCCATGCGCTGCCCGGCTCCAAGGCGTTGAGCTTCGGGATGATGGGATGCGACTATCATTGCGGGTACTGCCAGAACTGGATCACCTCCCAGGCCCTCCGTGACCCCGAGGCGGTCACCTCGATCATGCCGACTTCCCCCGATCAGCTCGTGGCACTCGCAGAGGAACACGGCGCACCGGTCATCGCCAGCACCTACAACGAGCCCCTGATCACGAGTGAGTGGGCCGTGCAAGTCTTTCAATTGGCAAAGCGCCGTGGATTGAGGACGGCGTACATCTCGAACGGCAACGGCACTCCGGAAGTCCTGGCCTATTTGAAGCCGTGGGTGGACCTCTACAAGGTGGACCTCAAGGGATTCTCGCAGGAGGAATACCGGAGGCTGGGCGGGCAGCTCGCCGGCGTGCTCGAGACCATCAGACGGCTGGTGGAGATGGGATTCTGGGTGGAGATCGTCACGCTGATCATCCCCGGCTTTAACGATACGGAGCAGGAATTGAAAGCGATGACTGAGTTCCTGGTCTCGATCTCACCGGACCTGCCTTGGCACGTGACCGCGTTCCATCGCGACTACAAGATGCTTGAACCGGATAACACGACCGCGCGCTCGCTCATCCGCGCGGCGGAGATCGGGCAGCGCAGCGGCCTGCGTTACGTCTATGCCGGCAATCTTCCCGGTCTGGTCGGTCCCTACGAGCACACCTTCTGCCCCGGCTGCCAGACCGCCGTGGTCCAGCGGGTCGGGTACCGGATCCTGGCGGTCTCGCTCGCTGATGGCGCCTGCAAGAACTGCGGAACCAAGATCCCGGGCGTCTGGACCTGACAGAAAGCCGCTTGCCGCTCGGGATGCGGGCAGCTTATAATCTCCTGACCACCTTCGAACTTTCAATCTCCTACCCTTCGTCAAAGGAGCCTCCAAATGGAAACGTGTAAACGCGAGGAAGCGACAACGGATATCAAGGACGATCCGCGAGCGCGCGACCTGTTGCGCAAGGCGTTTGAGAAAACCGCACGCTGGCAGCCCGACTTCAAAGGGTTTACCGCCGACCTCACTGCGAATGTGAACGGCAAGGAGATCAATGGCAGCGTCACCGTGAAGGGGCCGCGTGACGTGAGTCTCGGCCTGCCCGATCCCGACATCCAGAAATGGGCCGAAAACCAGATCGGCATGATCGCGGTGCACCGTGGGCCGAGGAGCTTTGACGAATCGGACGGCAAGTACACCCTGACGCTCGGCGACGACGTGGACCATCCACTGGGCCCGAAAGTCTTTATCAACGGGGACGGCATGCACTCGTTTTACCGGATCAAAGGCGACCGAATGACCCAAATCAACCGCAAGATGTCCCACCCCGGCATGCCACCCTTTGCCTTCACCATCAACGTCGAAGACAGCATGGTGACCAAGGACAACAAATTCCTGACCACGCGCTATACGGTCTATTACTACTCGCCGCAGGACGGGAAGCTGACCAACGTCGAAAGCTTCTCGGACTCCCATGTGCGCGTGGACGCGTCGGATCTCCCCGCCAACCGACGGATCATTTCCTACGAGAACGGCGAAGTCGTCGTGCGCAGCCTCACGTTCGCCAACCACAAGATGCTCTGATTTCCCCCACTCCCTTCCCTCTCCCCCTTGTGGGGGAGAGGCGAAGGTGAGGCGATCCTCTGACTCTAGAGAATGGACCTACGAAGCAACTATCCCCGCAGCCCCAGAGAGAAACTGGCTGGCTACGTCCACTTGCCGCGGATGATTGACAAGTGCCGCGCCGTGCTGGTCGGCACACAGGGCGAGTACATTTATCCCTGCCCGATGGACCAGCGTCTGCTGGACTTCGCCGGCATAAGCCCGGAGCAGTTTACTGAAGCGGTGCGCCGAATGGATGACGCTGCTCTGGCCGAGTGGTTCATAAAAACTGCCCAGCCCTACAGTGCCGCCGCAATTGACCAATGGAACGACGCGTTCCTGAAGCGCGGACCGGACACGGACGAGAAATGGGCCTATTTCAAGCAGCAGCGGGACGTCATTACCCCCGGCCGGACCGATATCACGAGTTGGGCAGATCTATTGGACCTGGAAGAGAAACGGCCGGTGCCCAGTCGGAAGGCCACGGTGGCAGGAGGATGATGATGAGAGGATGGACGGGCATGTGGACGATCGGATTGGCCTTGGTGGGAGCGCTGGGGCTGCCAAATGGCACCGGAGCCGCAGAGGAGTTGCCGCGGGAAGCCGTGCTGCCCCTTTCCCTGGCGAGTAAAGCCGCGGCGGCGGCCGTGGAAAAATGCAAGCAGGACGGCTACAAGGTGAGCGCCGCCGTGGTGGACCGGGCCGGGGTGCTGAGGGTCCTGATGCGGGGCGACGGCGCCGGACCCCACACGACCGATAGCAGCAGCAAAAAGGCCTACACCGCCGCGAGCCTCCGGCGGCCCACCAGCGAGCTGGCAGATTTGATCACCAAGAACCCCGCGCTCCAGACGCTCCGGGATATGAACGACAGAATCCTGATCCTGGGTGGAGGCTTGCCGATCGAGATCGGCGGGGAATTGGTTGGGGCGATCGGTGTGGGCGGCGCGCCCGGCGCGCATCTGGACGATGCCTGCGCCCAGGCTGGATTGGATGCGATCGGCGCCGCACCCAAAGTCCCGCCGGCCAAATGAAGTTGTAACGGCTACGTCATGCCACCGGGAAGGACCTTTTAGGGTCAGGCTCGACTTTTCAGAGCGACGCATCCCCCAGCCCCCGAACTCTCAGAAAATCAGAGTCTGCCCCTCATTGGTTCCCCTCTGACCTCACTGTGGTAGAGTGGACTATGTTTAACCCACCGTTCACTCCCTGCCCCGCCACCGGAGACGCGTTCATCGGTCGCCAAGGGCTCGTCAGGAACCTGCGTCGGCGCATCGCGCGAGGCGAGTCCCTGGCGGTGATCGGAGGGCCGAAACTGGGCAAGACCTCGCTGGTTCGAACCGCTTTGCAAGGGCTGAGGGACCGCACGGTGATCGAGGTGGATGTTGGCGCCGACCCTGCTTCCTGCATCGACGTGGTTCCCGGCTCGATCGTCGTCCTGGAGAATAGGGATCGCGTCGCCGACTCGGCGATCGAGTCGCTGCTCGCGCGGGTGTCGGCGGCACAACCGGCCAGCATCGTCGTGACCGGCGGGCGCCGATTACGAACAATGCTCGGCCACTCCGGAACGTTGGCCGACGTGTCCTTCCGAGTGTTCCCGTTGTCAGTCCTTCTCGATGGGGAAACGAGACGGCTGATCGGCCGGGACAGGAGTGCGGCCTTGGCCGCGTGGAGCGGGAACCATCCCTACCTAACTAAGTTGCTGCTTCATTACATGGACGGGGGACGAGACCAAAACCACCGAACCCTGGAGCACGCCGTTGCGACAGGGCGGTGTCAGTGGGAACCCTTTGTGCAGCGCCTGGCGGCCGATTGCAGCGAGGGTCCCGAGCGGCGGCTGCTGTGTTACCTGATCGAGCGCGGCAAACCGGTGAATCCCATCCTGGCCCAGTCCGACACCGGCATACGAGACATGAAGGCGGTCGCGGACACGCTCGCCTCCCTGGGTGTCATCAGCCGCTGGATTCGGAACGAGGAGGCGACGCTCTTCGCCGGGTGTCGGCTGCTCAACGACTTCATCACGGCTGAAGTCAAGAACTCATGCCCGCCCCTCTGACCCCATTGACATTGAATGGGCCAACGAATGGGGCAGGCCAGAACTCCCTCTCTTCTACCGCAGTTTCATCTACACGTATCTGAACGAGTTCAGAACTACTCAATTCAGAGGAAGGAGGATGACACATGGAACATAAGGTGAGCAGGAGGGGTTTTCTGAAGCTGGCCGGCGTCGGCGCGGCTGGCGCCACGGTCCTCAAGGGGCTGGAGTTCGCTGGACTTGCGCCGGTCACGGTGGCGCCACAGGCACACGCAGCACCCAGGAGCGGCAAGCTATTCGAGGTGTTCGAGGAGTTCGGCAAGTGGGTCTTTGTGGCCCCAACCAAGTTTGGCGGGGGCACCTATGCGTTGGATCTGGGAAGCGGGAAGACCCTCGCCTGGATTTCCTACTGGAACTACGGGGACACCAACCCAATCTCGCATCACCTG
>JAHRHE010000191.1 GCA_020027965.1 Nitrospirota bacterium
GAACCCGATACCCCCCAGAATGAGCACCGCAAAGGCGGGGCCCCAGACCGTCACGGGCATGCCGAGAATCATCTGGTCGGGGGATTCGCCCGAGACGACTAGGAGGATGATCGTCGCGATGAGGGGAACCGAGACCAAGATTTGATTCCTCCTCCGTGCAGCGAACTCGGTTTTGATAGAGGCTTTCTGTCTGTCTGCGTAGTCCATGTTTCCCCTCCCTCCACTGCTCCGAGATGCGTGGCAGTCCGTTCGGATGGAGGGTGCAATTTCAAGGCCAGCCGAGCCCTCCTGGTTCAGCTCCCAAAAGCAGAGACGCCCTCGCGGGCTGTGTCCTACCCGACCCCCCATCCCCCCTTGACCCGATACTTTCGGAATTGCGAAAACGTGGGGAGGACGAGCCAACCCAGCATCAGGCTCGCTGCCGCTCGCCGCATTCCAATCGCCATGTCACAATTCACGAGCCGACCCCCAACGCCTTCGCAAGTCAATATGCATGCCTGACCCTCGACGAACTGACCCTCGACGAACTCGGCCCTTGTCTCTCAATTGCCGTATCCTGTCCCCGTCAATCGACCAACGGAACAGCGGGTCCGCTCGTCGCGACAGGCCGCGAGGGGCGCTGGGCCACCGCAGCAGCCAGGTCCTCTGGGGACGGCGTACCGCGCTCCAGCCAATTGAACTGGAAGACCGCGAGCTGATTTCGCGGGATGTCCTGAGCGGCTGTAAATCCCGAGCTCGGCAAGCCGTCGTCCTCGCTCACCACGAGGATCGTGAGTGGCGGTAGGTCATGAACGAGGCAGTAGGATTGAATGGGCTCAAGTAGATGACCGAGCCCGCGCGCCGGCACACCGATGAGCTTGCCGAGGATCTTGTACGTCAGCACCTGTCGGTTCGTAGCGGCCCACGCCAACACAGACCAGATCTGTGCGGCCCTCTCGCTCGCTTCCATTTAGATCCCTCCCTTGCGCCAACCAATAAGAATACTGCGTGAGTTTCCGCAATACATCACCAGAACCTCTTTCAGTCTGAGAAAACTAAATTGCAACCCAATATCAGTGACCATCTAAGAAATCCTGATAACACTACACTATACATCTCGGCTACTAATCATCCCAGAATCTTGAGAGAATCGGCTGTCTAAAAAAAAGTCTGCCCGCAATTTCGCTTAGGCAATATAGGCAAGCCTGCCAGCGAACCCATACATCCCCTTAGGGATAGATCTTGACGCAAAGGGGAAAACCAGGTGTAGGTTCAAAGATGGCATTATTATGGTGTGGCAAGTCGCGCCGGGCCTGCGCGAGCTTCTCAACATAGGTCACTGCTGCCTGCCGGCTAGTGGCGACGACCTGCACCTTGAAGCCTTCCGGGAGAACGACGCCCGCGTAGTGCCGGATCATATCGCACGCCTTTTGCTCGATGAGCAGTGGCGCCTCCAGCACGTCGCCCTCAGTCGCATACTTGGCCTTGATGACGGCCAGTTCATCGGGCGTATAGTCGCGGAACATGTCTTCGAAGAGCTCGTCGAGCCCAGGCGCGTCCTTGACGAACCCCTCGGCAGTGCGCCCCTCGTACAGGATCGGCACCGTTGCGCCGTCCAGTTCCGACTCTTGCAGAACGTACTTGTCGATGAACTCGCCGAAGATCTCACGCGTCTCGAGCTTCTCCTTGCTCAGGATGGGGGTGCCGGTAAAGCCGATGATGGCGGCATTGGGCAGCGCCTTGCGCAGGTTGCGGTGGAGCGTGCGGGTGTGCGAGCGGTGCGCTTCATCCACCAGCACGAGGATTTCCTCCGACTCGTTGATGACCGGGAACTCCTCGAAGTGGATGCTCTCCTGGAAGGTGACTTCCTTTTCCACCACGGGCTGGTCCTTGCCCGGCTTCTTCTCCTTGCGGACGATGGTCATGGCCACCGTGTCGGCAGCGTCGCGCCTGGCCACTTCCTGATACTTCTGGAGCATCGCGAAGACGATGTCCGGCGTCGTCTCGCGGAGGATGCGCTGCGTGCGGGCGGTCGGCGACTCGCGCAGCGTGGCGTCGTGCTCGTTGGGGCGGAGTGTCTCGCCGCTCAGGCGTGCCGTCTCGCGTAACTGCCACTCCAGGTCGGTGCGATCAGTGACTGCGACCAGCTTGAAGCGGTTGAGGCGCGGCATCATACCGAGTCGCGACAGCAAAGCGTGTCAAAAGGCCCGCCTGCTCCACCTCTGCGGGAACAACCCTACCTGCATTCTTCAGGAGTCGCAGCAGTGCTGTCAGATCGTGGGTGTATGGGAAGGAAATTCTCAGGTGCAGGAGAACAGCCTTGATCGCTTTTTCCGCCGCCTGCTGGGCTTGGAAGCAGGCATCCTCCAGATAGACGTCTCGAACGCGGACCGCCGCCTTGGCTATCGCAAGATTACTCCTTGCTCTCTTCAACCACTCCCGGGGACCGCCCGCCCCTCCCTTCTCAGGAGGCGGCATACACCACCTTTCCTTCCGCCAGGGCGGGATGAATCACTAATGCAGGATTATCACGATACCTCTCCACATCCTCAGTCGTGACCACCACGACGTCAACTCCCCGCTCCACATCTTTGAGATTCATGAAGTTCATGTAGATCTCTTCTGTGAGGCGGCCGCGATGAAACTCTCCGCTCTTGATCACCAGGAAATCCAGGTCGCTGTTAGAACCCATCCTTCCTCGGGCCGCAGATCCAAAAAGAATGATCTTCTCCGGTTTTGCGACCTCGACGATCCGCCGGATGATCTCGCTGATCGTCTCCTGAGTGACTGCTTGATTGGCAGATCTCTTCCCCACCCTGGGATCCTCCGGTCAAGGACGAAGTCTATTCTTGGCAAATTCCCCGTGTGCTTAGGCTGGCGTCTGCACCCTGTCGGGACGCATCCCGCAGCTCCCCAGGACGGCGAGGATCCTCCGTTGGACGTCCGGGAGCTCTCGCTCCACGATTTCCCACACTTGCTGAGGACCGAACCGGTTGTCCAGACCGGTCATGGGTTCGAAGCTCTCAAGGCGGGTCCAGGGGATTTCCTGGGATTTGCGCCTTAGACCCTCAGAAACCTTGCGTGCCATCCGGCCGATGGTACCCAGCCTGTAATACGTGGCCTCTCGTGTGAGTTCAGACTCAAGGAAGGCATCGCGCCCATCTCTGGTCCAGGATTGTATCCGGTCGCAGTACTCGAGCATACAAATAAGGTAGAGCTGATCATCCTTTGCGGGAGCGGTCACATTCTTGATGCTAGCCCGCCTAGATTCTTCGAGGACTTCCAAGCGTTCGAGGTCTACGGCCTCGGCCAAGATTCGATCGCGAACGAACCAGTGCAGGCTCGCGTCCGTGCATACATCTACTTTACGCCCAAGCAGCTCCGTCAGGGCGGCACTGAGCCCCACGAGATCGAGCAGGCTCCTGCCCTCTTCCATTTCGACGAGAAAGTCTAGATCGCTTGCCGGACCCGCGTCCCCACGAGCCGCCGAGCCGAACAGGCGCACGTTTCTCGCGCCGTGCTTAGCAGCAATCCGAAGGATCTCGTCCCGCCTGTCTCTTAAAAGTTTATCGATCCTCATTACCGATGTCCGACACTAGCCACCAAACACCAGGGCTTCGGCTGAGGCCTCGGCCGAATGTCCCACCAAAGCCCCTTCCGGGCTCTGAGCCTGCTAGCCTCCTAGCGTCCTAGCCTTCCAGCGTGCGCTTAATGTGGCCAACACTGTAGCGGGTTTGGGGGAGGGTGTCAATGGTTCGACGGGGTGAGGGTGAGAGGTGAGGGGTGCATCGACAGGAAACTTTGCCATCAGACTTCGATCATCGCTTCAGCAATAAATGCCTCAAGTATTGGGGGATCGACGTCAAGCACCGCTTTTCCAAAGCTCTCAACGTGAAAACGGATTGCAGATTTCACATCTGACAGGGCATCCTCATAGCTATCTCCTTGCCCGACGACCACCCCTTTAAGGCCCAAAGGGTAAGCGACGTAACCATCCGGATGCTTTTCTACAATAATTTTGAGCTGTTTCATCAACGTCCCCCTCCGACCTCTTGATCTCGAGGGAGTAACGCACGTCACCGCCGTGCCTGGCACTCCTTCAGATACTCACGGAAAGGACGGGACGGCTCCTTCTCTCCTCGATCGTCGCGAGATCCATCAGATCTCGCCGCAGACTCCTGTCCTTCACCAGTCCACGGGCCCGGTGTGGCTATTCGTCTTCGATATGGGCCTTGATCTTTTTCATGAGCTCGGGCGTCACCTCGAGGATGCCGTGCTCTTTGGCATGGGCCTTGGCGTTCTTCAAC